>NZ_CP073754.1:3367513-3673651 GCF_018734325.1 Methylomonas paludis
CTGACGAAAATTGTCTAATTGATCGGCAGTCAGACGGCCTTGCAAAAAGGCCTGGGCATAGGTTCCGGGCGCGGAATGTCCTTGTGAAAAAATCATGTCGCCACCATGAGTGTCGGTAGCGGCATGCCAGAAGTGATTTTGCCCGACATCATACAAAGTGACCGCTGAGGCAAAACTGGCAATATGCCCACCAACATTGGTGTATTTGTTGGCTCTTAACACCATCATCATGGCATTCCAGCGCACATAGGAGCGTATGGTCCGTTCCAGATCGGAATTGCCGGGGAAATTGGGCTGTTTATCGACTGGGATGCTATTTATATACGGGGTGGACGCTGAGAAGGGAATATCTGAGCCTGATTGCCGGGCGGTACTGACTAATTTTTCGATTAAAAATCCGGCACGAACACTACCTTCTTTTTGAATGACTGCCTCAAGGGATTCTATCCATTCTCTGGTTTCGTCTGGATCAATGTCGTGAGTTCCGTTAACCTCTGTATTTAAGCTATTGTTCATTACGGTGCCTGATAAAAATCGTTGGACAAACTATAAAAAGGATACCTGAAATAGTGGCATTGAGCATGTTTTTTTCAGATATACCCGGTTTAAAATGATGCTGAAGCCTTAGGTCTATTTTGCTGTATCCACTGGGCTGGTTTTCATGAGCTACAAGACAACATTGAACAGCCGGCACGATGTTTTGCCCAGTCGGGGCGCTTGCCGGTAAAGTGATGTTTGCCTATCTGTTCCTGGTATGGATGTCGCAATATTTCCAGTAACTCCGCCACCAAACCATAATCGCCCTGCTCGGCCTGATCGATAGCTTGCTGGGCCAGATAGTTACGCAGTACATATAAGGGATTGACGGCATTCATGGCGGTGCGGCGCTGGTGATCCGGCCAGGCATCCTGGCGTAATCGCGCCTGATAGCTGCGTAACCATAGACCTGCCAAGGCCTGGTTTTCATCAGTGAGGGTCTGATAACTGCATTCTTCTAGCCAATTAAAAAATCGGCTATCGTCACTGTCGGCATTGAAATTTGCCAATCCCCGATAAAACAGGGTCATATCAACCTCAGCAAGTTGTAGCAGCTTAGCCAAATCGTCGATCAAGACTGGGTCAGTTTCGATATTAAATGCCTGTAACCCCAGTTTGGCAGCCATCATATTTTGCCAACCCTGCTCAAATCGGGCGGTATAAACGCTTAAGGCCTGTTGTAATGGTTCCGCACGTTTGACTAAAGGGTAAATGGCGTTAGCAAGCTGAACCAGATTCCAGTAGGCAATTTTGGGCTGATTGCCAAACCGATAACGTCGACCCTGAGCATCGGTGGTATTGGGAGTCCATTCCGGATCATAATTTTCCAGCCAACCATAGGGACCGTAATCGATGGTTAAGCCGAGTATGGACATATTGTCGGTATTCATGACGCCATGAACAAATCCCACTCGCTGCCAATGGACGATCATATCGGCTGTTTTTTGACAAACATCAGCAAACCACTCTAGATAAGCGGCACTTCCTGATGCCTGAATATGGGGGAAATCGGTGCGGATGGTGTAGTCAGCCAGTTGTTTCAGGGATTGCAAATCATCCCGGGCGGTAAATATTTGGAAACTGCCGAAGCGGGTAAAGGATGGTGCCACCCGACAGACTATGGCACCGGGTTCGAGCTGCGGGTTGCCATCATAAAACATATCGCGCCGCACTTGTTCGCCGCTGAGCACGATGCTTAACGCTCGGGTGGTTGGCACACCTAAATGGTGCATGGCTTCGCTACATAAAAACTCACGAATGGAAGACCTTAACACCGCTAAACCATCTGCACTGCGCGAATATGGTGTTAACCCTGCACCTTTTAGTTGCAAAGTCAGATATTCGCCTTGGCGATTGACTACCTCACCCAGATTGATGGCGCGACCATCACCCAGTTGTCCGGCCCAGTGTCCGAATTGGTGTCCGCCATAACAACTGGCGTAGGGCTGCATACCTGTGGTCAAGCGATTGCCGGCAAACACGGCGGCAAAATCGGCAGATGTGCAAATTTCCGGGGTTAAATCCAGTTTTTCGGCCATTTCCGCAGAAAAAGCGACTAAATGCGGGCGCCGAACCTGGGTTGGGCTTACCCATGAATAACAGGCTTGATAGACTTGACGGCGATAATTATCCGGTTCAGGGTCACCCGGCAGCTCACGCACAAAACGGTTATCAAAATGCAAAGCGTCCAGCGGCAAATTATCAGCCTGAACTGTCATGGAATTTTTACCAAAAAAGTTGTATACAGTATAAAAACTATGCAAGATTCATGACAATAAGCGATCGGGCAAAAACTAATCCGGGTTTATTGTGTTTATAATACCTATTTTATCTGGCAAGCAGGCAAAATCATGAGCAAGCGTTTCTTAAATCATCGTTTTAAAGCGGCAAAACTAAGTTCTATTTTATTGCTTGGCAGCATAGCCTTAACGCAGTTAAACGGCTGTTTTACTGTCGGTCAGGAGTTTGCGGCCAGCCGGGTGCCGGATATTAAAATCGGTCAAACCCGTAAACAAGACATCTCGGATTTGTTCGGCACCCCCTGGCGCACCGGACTTGAAGATGGTCGTCCAACCTGGACATACGGAATTTATAAATATTCGGTGTTTGGCACTAATGACACTCAGGATTTATTAATCCGTTTTGATAGCCAAGGCATTGTGCGCTCTTATACTTTTAGCTCTACGCATAAATAAGCAACTAAAGGCTCTGGGTCAGACTCAAGTTAAATCCCATATTGCTGCCGATAGGCATGAATGATGGGCAGCTTTTCACTGTCGGGTTCATTGAGCTGGATATAGCTTATGATTTCAGCCAGAGAAATAATGGCGATGACCGGAATATTGTATTGGCGGGTTACTTCCTGTACTGCTGACAATTCGGTTTCGCCTTTTTCCTGGCGGTCAAGCGCAATTAAGACACCTGCTACGCTGGCCCCGGCCGCCGAGATGATTTGAATAGACTCGCGTACTGAGGTGCCGGCAGTAATGACATCGTCAATTATCAGCACCTTGCCTTGTAATGGTGCGCCGACCAGTACTCCGCCTTCACCATGATCTTTGGCCTCTTTGCGGTTAAAGGCAAAAGGAATATCGGCTTTAAGCTGGGAATAAGCAATAGCGGTACCTGCCGCCAGAGGGATGCCTTTGTAAGCCGGACCGTAGAGGACATCGACTTCCAGTCCTGAAGCAATCAAGGCTTGGGCATAAAACTGTCCCAGTTTATCAAGCTGGGCTCCGGTGCTAAACAAACCGGTGTTAAAAAAATAGGGGCTGATCCGGCCGGATTTCAATTTGAATTGGCCGAATTTCAGCACACCATTTTCTAGGGCATATTGTATAAACTGGTGTTGATACTCAAACATTACGGATTTTCCCGAAAATTTAGGCTTGTATTATACCCGGATTATTAGCCGTAAGCAGGTTGCTTGTGTCGATTAATTTGCGGAATTTTTGCCGGATTTTCCGCATCGGCTATCAATCGACAAATTTTTCCAGAATTAAATCCAGAAAATCCCAGCCCTGGGCGGAACAGGCGATGGTTTGTTGGTATTCATAGAGTAAATTTTGTTGCAAACACTCAGACAAGCCAGGTTCCAGGCTGGTTTTTTGCAGGCCCGTGAGCTGTTGATAAGCTGGGACGGAAAAACCCTTAACCAAGCGCAAATGATTCATCATGAACTCAAGCGGCAATTGCGCCAAGGCGATGGCCTGCAGTTGGGTGTGATCCGGTTGTTGCATATATAAATCAGGATGTTTTGGCTTGATGGTGCGGATAATATTATCCGGAATTGCCAAGCTGATTTTGCCGTGCGCTCCGGCACCTATACCCAGATAATCCCCGAACTGCCAATAATGACGGTTGTGCCGACATTGAAAATCAGTCTGGGCGTAGGCAGAAATTTCATATTGCTGATAGCCATACGCAGCCAACAGTTGTTGGCCGGCCTTCTGCAGACTATAAATTAAATCGTCTTCCGGCAGTCTGGGCGGGTATTTATGAAAATAGGTATTCGGTTCCAGCGTCAATTGGTAAAAGGAGATATGCTGGGGCTGTAAGTCTATTGCGGCTTGCACGTCTTGCAAGGCCTCAATTTCGGTTTGCTCAGGTAAGCCAAACATCAAATCCAGATTGATATTGGTAAAACCGGCGGCACGGGCTATTGCCACTGCTGAGATGGCTTCGTGCGAGTTATGTACCCGACCTAGTTTTTTTAAATGGGCATCATTGAAGCTCTGAATACCAATAGACAGCCGATTAATTCCCAGCGCCCGAAACTCTCGAAACTTTTCACTTTCGAAGCTGCCGGGATTAGCTTCCAGGGTAATTTCACAATCATCGGCAAGCACTAGTAATTGCCTGATTTCCCGTAACAGTCTGTCCAGGCTCTCCGCTGCAAACAGGCTTGGAGTACCGCCACCCATGAAAATACTCTGGATAGGGCGCGGCGCGACCAGCAAACTCAATTGCTGGCGCAAATCGGTTAATAAAGCATCAATATAGCGTTGTTCAGGTATGCCGGATTTTGCTTCATGGGAATTAAAATCGCAATACGGACATTTCCTGATACACCAGGGAAAATGAATATACAGGCTAAGTGGGGACAATGCAGCGCTTTTACCAGGTTCCGACATTTGCCATTGATGCCCAGGGTTCCTGAACAGGCAGAGCCTGACCTTTTTGTAACAGTTCTATGGAAATTTGATCGGGGGAGCGAATAAACGCCATCCAGCCATCCCGCGGTGGCCGTAATAAGGTGACACCCTGATCGAGCAAGTTTTGGCAAAAGCTGTAGATATTCTCAACTTCATAAGCCAAATGGCCAAAATTGCGCCCGCCGGTGTAGTCTTCAGTATCCCAGTTATAGGTTAATTCCAGCAGGGGTGCCTGATTTTGGCCGGCCTGGGCCAAATCGGCGGGTGCGGCCAGATAAACCAGGGTGTAACGCCCGGTGCTGTTGTCTATGCGTTTGACTTCTGCCAGCCCGAGGATGCGCTGATAAAATGCCAGAGATTCGTCGAGATTTTTAACTCTGATCATGGTGTGTAAGTAACGCATAGGGCTGGTCCTGAACAATGGCGATGAAGATGCAGAATATTTTACTGGATAGCGGGACTTGTTATCATTAATGTTGCGGACAAGTTTTGTATAATCTGCTGGAACCCCTGTTTGTTTACTAATCAACAAAAATAATGACTGTTACCTACCCTGAAAAAACCTGCCAGATTGACCGGCTGATTCGCCAATCCAAACTGGTCGCAGCCGCAATTGCGGGGCAAAAGACTCAGCAACGCCGCGATGGTTTGTATGCCTATCCTGGCGAGCGTTTTAGTCTGGAGGGGGTGGAGTTTGAAGTAACTAATGTGGAACGCCAGGCTCTGCATACCATGACGGATGCTGACGCTCAGGCTGAAGGCTATCCGGATTTAGCCGTATACAAGGCTATCATTTTGCAAATGCATCCGAATATGGAATGGCAGGAGCAAGGGTTGGTGTGGGTGCATAGTTTTAGGCGTTGTCTGTTGGAAGGATGAGGTCTTTAGCGGCCATGTTGACGAGGATTTTCTGACTTGCTTTGTCAGTATGAGGGTATTGAATTGAGGACGTTTCTGTTTGAATGTGGGACCTGACCCCATATCCCTTAGGCTGCGAAACAACCGGGCGTTAATACCTGTTTCCAAAAACCTGAAGCTAATCAGCTTCGATTCCCGGATTCCGCTGCGCTGCATCCGGGCTACAGGAGGTGTAGCGCAGTTTTAGAGCTTAGCAGCTGGCACGATAATGCCTTTTTCCGCCATGTCGATCAGGGTTTTACTGCCTTGCTCGGTCAACATGACGCTATCAAACTGGGGAAATTCCGCTGCTAGTAGTTGCAGGGATTGTGCGCCATTGAGTGCGCCGTGTTCGGCAATTATTTGTAATAGCCGGTAGGTGACGGGACTGGATAGCAAAAAATGCACTTGATAGTCCTGATCACGGTAGACGATCAGACAGGTGGGTTCGGCAGGCGGCTGTTGCGGCAGGTAGTCCGGGCCAATCCGCTGTACCGGATAGCGATAGACCAGCGGCCATGCCACTGGCGACAATGATAATTGCTGATGCGGCAGACCGGCAATCAATGCGGCATCGGCGTAACGGGGTTCGGCCTGGGCAATAGCCAGAGCCATTTCCACCCATTCGTAATGGGCTAGTTCCAGCAGAAACGGGAAGATGTCGCCATGATCATGCTGCTGCAAATAGGTTAGAAATTCTTCAGCAATCTCGGAAAAATATGGGGTTTGACAGCGATGGTTTTTAAAAAACGCCTGGCTTAGGGTTTGCCATTGCTGGTCATCACAAATTTTGCGCAGTACCGGAAAATTGCTGCTTAAGAATCCGTCTATATTATTGAAAAACAGCTCCCGATAAACCGCCATACGCTCTGGATCGACATCGGCGGGGGCGGGACTGGCAAGCGGGTCGCGGATATAGGCGGCAAACTCAGCTTGTTTGACTTTAAAATCAACGGCCATCAGGCCACCTGTTGCTGCTGTTGGGCTTGCTGAGTGGCGGCTATGGTTTCCACTTCGTGCAATAATTCAGGTAAAGCCGGGATGTTAAAGTCCCGCTCCAACAGGGTTGGAAACACACCGTGACGCTGATAGGCCTGATCCAGTAAATTCCACACCGGATCAACTACGGGCGCACCATGGGTATCTATCAAAAAGTCGTCGGCCTGGACGAAATGCCCGGCGATATGGGCATAGGCGATACGATCGGTGGGGATGGCCTGTAAAAAGCTTTGCGCATCATAGCCATGATTGATGCTGTTGACATAGATATTGTTAATATCCAGCAACACGTCGCAATCAGCTTCGGTTAGTACGGCCTGGAAAAACTCCAGCTCGCTCATTTCCTGACCGGGCGCGGCGTAATAGGAGACATTTTCTATGGCGATTCTTTGTTCAAGAATATCCTGCACCCGCCGAATCCGGGCGGCAGTGTGACTAACCGCTTCGGCTGTGAACGGGATCGGCATCAGATCATATAAATGGCCTTGCTGACTGCAATAGCTGAGATGCTCACTGTAAAATTTGATGCCATGTTTCTGGATAAAACGCTTCAGGTCGTGAACGAAGACTTCATCCAGCTCATCAGTGCTGCCTATTGATAAGGACAATCCATGACAAACAAATGCGAAACGTTCGGTTAAAGCCCGAAACTGTTTTCCGGCACGTCCGCCGATAGTCATCCAGTTCTCTGGTGCTACTTCATAAAAATCAATGAGCTGAGGCGGATTTGCCAAAACTTCATCGATAAAGCTACGCCTTAAGCCCAGACCTGCGCCATGAACCAGATGTTTTAGGGTAGCCATTGGTATATCTCACTTTGCCGATTTACGGGTCGAGCGCCAGAACAGAAAAAGACCGACAGCTATCAGCACACCCAGAAAATAAATTTCGTATTTTTTGGCTTGACCCAACATGGATTCCGCCAAATGACCAAATTGATAACCCAGGAAACCAACGGCAATCGCCCAGACCAATGCACCCAAAAAATTCAGCACAAAAAATTTGCCTGGATGCATCCGACTAGCGCCAATGACAAACGGGGTGACATTACGTATCCCGTACAGAAAGCGAAAACCCAGCACCACCTTGATCTGATGCCGACGCAGCATATCAAACACTTTATCTGTTTTACTATGCCACAATGGCCGCTTTTCCAGAAAGGCAATGCCTTTGAGCCGTCCCAGATAGAAAAAGGTCTGGTCGCCGGCAAAAGTACCCAGGAAAGCTGTCACCACCACCCAAGGCAGCTCCAGATAGCCGCGACTGGCCAGAAAGCCGGCGATGACCAGAATAGTCTCGCCTTCTAGAAAGGTGCCTATAAACAGAGCCCAATAGCCGTAATCAATAACGTATTGCTGTAAATCCATATTCAGGAAGTATTATTATTTTAATGGAAATTAATGATCGGCTGCGTTTTCAGCATTATGCTTAATGGCCTTTCATCATGGCGCCACATGATCCGTCTCCGCTTTTGTCATGCGCGGCTCCGCAACTGCCCTGGCTGGCTTTTTCCTGGGCCGGTTTATGATCGGCGTGTTCGCCAGCGGGGGTAGCGCTTACCGCCATGCCGCAGGCACCGTCATGATTTTTCATCATGGCGCCACAACTGTGTTCCATGCCGGGCTTCATTTTGCCGCCGCTCATCATGGCACCGCATTTACCCTCACCGCATGAACCTTGAGTCGCTTTGGTTTGGCCGCTATTGCCGTTGTTGGAACCGCAACCGCCTTCACTGACTTTATTGTTAAGATCAGCCATCTGCATATAGCCGCTGGAGAGTTCGGTAACGGCAAAAGGATTGACATCCGCACTGACATCAGCAATAAAACCGGTCAGAACCAGGGTGCCCATAGCGGCGGCAAGCGGGGATTTGGTGAATTTTTTCATGATTTTTTCCTCTGAAATAATTATAGTTATGCAAAACTGCGTTAAGCTGCCAGTATTTGATAAGCTTTCCCTGCTTAGATTTAGATGTCAGATTATGGCATATTCAGCTTAAATTCTTCTCTTTAAATTCACACAAGTCGACTATGCAGCAACCCTGACACAAGGGCTTTCTGGCCATACAAGTATACCGGCCATGTAAAATAAGCAAGTGATGCGCCGTTTGCAGATAGGGTTTCGGCACAAATTTTTCCAATTTTTTTTCCACTTCCAGCACATTTTTACCCGGTGCCAAACCGGTGCGGTTGGCCAGGCGAAAAATATGCGTATCCACAGCAATCGTGGGCTGATCAAAGGCCGTGTTTAAAATCACGTTGGCAGTTTTACGCCCCACTCCCGCTAATGCTTCCAATTCGGCTCGCTGTTGCGGCACAACACCTTGGTGATGCTGGATTAACTGCTCACAGAGTTTGATGATATTGGCGGCCTTGCTGTTAAACAAGCCAATAGTTTTAATATATTCCTTGAGTCCGTCCTCACCCAGTGCCAGGATAGTTTGGGGGGTATTGGCAACAGCAAACAATCTAAGCGTGGCTTTGTTGACACTCTTATCTGTGGCCTGAGCCGACAATACCACCGCAATTAGAAGCTCGAAAACACTACTATAATTAAGCTCTGTGACAGGATTAGGTATGGCAAGCGCTAAGCGCTGAAAAATCTCCAGACGTTTCTGTGCATTCACAGTATTACACCGAGATCAGCGCTTTTATGGCTGGATGGGCTTGATA
Organism: Methylomonas paludis; assembly: GCF_018734325.1. NCBI lineage: Bacteria > Pseudomonadati > Pseudomonadota > Gammaproteobacteria > Methylococcales > Methylococcaceae > Methylomonas > Methylomonas paludis. Next base: position 3,376,773 of record NZ_CP073754.1, read on the forward strand.
ATTCTGCACTTCAAAATCGGCGTAGTCATAGTCAAAAATCGAGGCGGGCCTACGCTTCAGCTGCAAAACCGGGAGTGGGAAAGGCGCCCGGCTTAATTGCAATTGCGCTTGTTCCAGATGATTTAGATATAAATGCACATCACCACCGGTCCAGATAAAATCTCCCGGAAGCAAATCACATTGTTGCGCCACCATTTGTGTCAGCAAGGCATAGCTGGCTATATTGAAGGGCAAGCCTAAAAAGGTATCGCAACTGCGCTGATAAAGCTGACAGGATAATTTGCCGTCAGCCACATAGAATTGAAATAAGGCATGACAGGATGCCAAGGCCATTTTACCGTTGGCAACATTGGCCTGTGGCGATACGGACTCATCCGGCAAATCCGCAACATTCCAGGCTGAAACCAGCATGCGCCGGCTATTTGGAGTTTGCCGGATTTGCCGGATGATCTGGGCAATCTGGTCTATGCTGCCGCCTGCGCCGCTTGGCCAGCTTCGCCACTGCCGCCCGTAAACCGGCCCCAATTCGCCGGTCGCATCAGCCCACTCATCCCAAATGCTTACCCCGTTTTCGCGCAGATAAGCGATATTGGTATCGCCTTTCAGGAACCACAGCAATTCATGAATGATTGATTTTACATGAACTTTTTTGGTAGTCACCAAAGGGAAACCTGCACTTAAATCGAACCGCATCTGATGTCCAAAAATGGACAGCGTTCCACTACCGGTCCGGTCACCCTTCTGATAACCTTGATCGAGAATTTTGTTGAGCAGATCCAGATATTGCTGCATGTGACTTTAAGAACCGGCAATGCTTTGCAGACTGGAATTCACCAATTCTTCAGCCCGCGCCATGCTATCTGCTTCCGCATAACAACGTAATTCCGGCGCATTACCGGAAGGCCGTAGATGAATAATTTCGCCATTGGCAAAGCTTAACCGCAAGCCATCTGTGCTATCGTAGCGCACAACTGCACCCAGCTGCTCACCCCACAGACTGCGACAAGCTGCTTCTTCACTGCTTAATCGCGCCAGCAAAGCCTGACTATTCGCCACCGGAAAATTCTGTATGCGGTCACTGGCGGTGTAACGTTGCGGTAAATCGCTCAGTAAGCCGGAAATTTTTACGCCAGTTTGTCTAGCCAAAGCTAACAAGGCCAGGGCCGGCAATACCGAATCACGGGTAGGTAAGGCAGCCAAGGTGTGAGAGCCAACTCGCAATCCGTTACCCGCCAAAAAACCACCGTTTGCTTCAAAACCGGCCACACTCAAGCTGCCGTCAGCAACCGCCTGTTCCATACCGGCAATCACGTAAGGGGAACCAATACGGGTGCGCAGCACTTTTGCAAACCAGCCGGAAGCTTCTATGGCGGTATTGCAGCTAACCGGGGTGACGACAGTATCGGCCTGCAAAAATTTCGCACACAGTAAGCCGACAATGTCACCACGCAACCAATTGCCGTGCTCATCGGCCAACAAGGGCCGGTCGCCATCGCCATCTGTGGAGATAATGGCATCCAATTGATATTGGGTAGCCCATACCAAGCCACGCTGACGATCTTCGGCACTGACCGCTTCGGTATCGATTGGCACAAAAGTGTCAGTGCGTTCCAGACTGACAACTGTGGCGCCCAAATCGGTTAATATTTCACGCAAACAATCTCTGGCTGCACTGGAATGCTCGTAAATACCGATGCGCTGACCAGTCAGTAAATCAGCAGGAAATAAATCGATATATCGTCGGATAAATTGCTGTAACGCAACCGGATTAATCTCAGGCGTGGTTACTGCAGAAATTTCCGGTACATCGACTACAGCTGCGCTGATAGCCAATTCATCAGCTTTACTGATTTCGCCTTCTGCCCGATAAAACTTGATGCCGTTACGATCAAAAGGAATATGACTACCGGTTATCATAATAGCCGGTATACCGGCAGATAGGGCGTACAAGGCCAAGGCCGGCGTGGGTAATACTCCGCAAAAATCGACTTCGCATCCAGCAAGACCGATAGCAACAGCACAGGCCCGCACTATAGCCGGACTGGATGGCCGCAAATCCATGCCCAAGGCAATTTTTTGCCCCGGTTTAGCCAGATTAAGTCCTTGCAAAAAAGCCAGGGTGTAGGCGGCACAAACCTGATCGGTCATATTGCTGACCAAACCGCGCGCGCCACTGGTACCAAAAGCCACGCCGCTTTCGGTCATCATATTTTTGATATTAATTATTGTCATTGCTAATATTTGAAGGGAGTTTCACGACCCAGACCTGAATGCCTTATATTGGTATTGATACGGCAATTTGGCGCCTGGGCTCCAATTTGCAGGCGCTTAGCCCCAGCCACTGACAAACTCCAGCACCGTAGCTTAAGTATACCAAGAAATCTGCAAGGGCAACCATGACTCTGGACACCATAGTTTGGCAATTTACCTGATTAAAATGTTGCTTGAGAAGTTGATCGCATATCTTGACTAACACATCCGCTTGGATAGCTGATTGGTTGGCCCTTTTCAAAGCAGAAAATCCTGCAGATTGATAGCGAGTTTCAGACTAAAACAGGCCGAAAATCTTTGCCGGTATCAAAGCCGACAAAATTCAATTTTCTGTCTTCCGAAAATTGTCGGATTTACGACATTTGCTGGTAAAAATCCTGGAAAATTGAATTTACCATCATACCTGCATCACCTGGAAATTCGATAAGCCATTACTATATATAGCTTTAATTAAAAACAACCCATACTGGCAAGTGTTTTGCTTATCTGCATATAAACACTTTCAACATTTTTTATAGGGGATTAAAGCCGATGTTACTTGAAACATATGATAGCCAAGGGTTGTTATGGATTACCACCTTGGTCGGCAAAACAACGAAACCTGGACTGTCGGCTTTTCGCGGCGACCTGGTGTTAATCGAAGGCGCATTACGGGAAGGCTCGACCAATATCCGTGATCGCAAAACACCAGAGATGGTCATCAATCAGTCAGCCGTATTGGCAGATAGCGACAAGATATTATTTATCAACGGCTTATTTTTTAAATTGGAGCATATACCAATTTTTGTTGAAAAATATCAGGCGGCACTAAGTCCGGAAACGGTCACTCTGTTTTATGTTGAAAACATTGCCAGCCCGCTGCAAATTAACTATGAGGGCATTAATTTCAGACTTTTGCCTTACAAGGAAGGCATGGTTTGGAATGAAACTCTGGAAGCTCTTTATATCGAAAAATCCGATTTGAAAGGTCAGACAGCTGAAGACAAAGTTATTACCATGTTTGAGGCCGCCAAAGGCTTTAAGATTAAATCTGCACCGGTAAGCTTTGAAGAAGCCTTAAGTCAGACTATCGAAGTTAAAAAAGACGCCAGCGTTGGACCAGTCTAGAACTGGCGACGCCGATCAGCCCAAGAGGAGTGTATGAAAAAATTTAAAACTATCTCGGTTCCTGATTCTGAACAACTGATAGTCGAGCAACAGCCGCTGATTCTGGATTGCCGGGAGCTTAAAGACTATAAAGCCGGGCATATAGAGAATGCCATGCATGTCCATGAGCAATTACGTGACAGCCTGATCCGGAAGGGCGATAAAGACAGGCCGTTACTTATTTATTGCTATTATGGTCACTCAAGTGAACATTTGGCTGAGATGTTCGGCGATTTCGGTTTTCAACAGGTTTATAGCTTGGCCGGCGGTTACGCCGATTGGAAGCAACATCACACAGCTTAAAGGTGAGCTTATGCATCAATTATCAAGAGAACTGGCTTTACGCATTGCCTTGGCCTCAAGAGTATTACCCGGGGTCGATGTACCGCGCTTGATTGGTATCATTCACGGTAAAGTCGGCTCTCCACTGGACGACGAAAAACTCAAATCCATCACCGTCACCAATCTCAAAACCGGTATAGGCAGTCTGGACGGCGAAGAGGATGGCGAAGACATAGGCATAGGCCTGGAAAATATCAAACTGGCAGTTCGTTATCTGTGGGGTGAAGAAGAAGGCGATATTGACTTACCGGAAGCCCAACCCTACAAAGAAGGCGATATTCCCGAATCGATCCGCGTAGCGATTGCTTCCAACAGCGGCGCTTTGCTGAATGGGCATTTTGGTTCCTGTATTCGCTTTCTGGTTTATCAATTAAGTCGGCAGGAAATAAAACTGATCGACATCCGCTCCACGGTGGAAGCTGATAGTGCTGACGACAGAAATCTGTTCCGTACCAATTTGATCAAAGACTGTCAGGTATTATTCGTCCAATCTATCGGTGGTCCGGCGGCGGCAAAAGTTATCCGTGCTGATATCTATCCTATTAAAGTACCGGATGTCATTGAGGCTACGGCTCAATTACGTGAATTTCAAACGGTATTTGACGCACCACCACCCTGGATGGCAAAAATTCTGGGTAAGAGTGCCGAGGAACGTAAGCGTTTCTCTCATCACGATGAGGAGGAGGCCAAGGCTGAAGGCTAAATCTAGGTTCGCCATTAAGCTGGTTTTATTTGGCTACCGATCATAGGCAGACATAAAGGCTATGGCTTAGGCTAAAGGTAGGCGTAATTAACCGTTCGCTATTCAAATCTGAGGTGGGCAGAGCTCTCTATTATTGACAGCATCTCTGCCCATATACTATCGGCAACGGCATCAACCTAACGGCGTTTAAATTCGAATGCGCCCAGCAAAGGTTGGGCACCGGCATCCCGATCTGAAAGCGGTTCCAAACCGAAACGTGTTTCGATCAATTTTAGAATTGAGGTGGTGTCATACTGGGTATGGTCGACATGAGCCCGCTTGGCGTAGGGCGAAATGATAATGGCTGGAATTCGTGTTCCCGGCCCCCAACGGTCTATGCGGGGTGGTGCCACATGATCCCAGAATCCGCCGTATTCATCATAGGTGATAATAATGGCGCTATTCGACCAGATTGGACTATGGCGCACGGCTTCGACAAGTTCTTTGACCTCCTGATCGGCGGCTAAAATTGTCGAATAACCAGGATGCTGATTTTTTCTACCGACTGGTTTAAAAAATGCTACTTGTGGAAAACCATGTTGCAAATCGTTAAAAAACCTGCTGCCGTCTCTTATGTGTTCATTACGCGCCGCAGTACCCGGGGCATAATTGGCATAAAATCCGAAAGGCTGATGATGATACTGGAATTCATCCTTAGTTTCGAGGCCAGCCACTGCATTATCCCATCCCCCTGAATACCATGCCCAAGTTATATTTTTTTCAGAAAGTCGATCACCGATGGTAGCGTGATATTGCGGCGGCAAGCGGTTATCGGCGTGATCGGCAGCAAAAGGTGGATAAAAAGGCTGTATGGTACCTACTGCGTAGCCATCGCTGGTAACACTGGGGTCGCTTACCTGCCTACCTGTGACGGCATCGATTTTCCATTGGCGCATTTCTGGAGGAGCTTCTTTAAACTCCGGCGTACAGGCACAAATCAACCATTGATGATTGAGGAAGGAACCACCAAAAGCAGCCTGAAAGAAATTATCGGCCAGAGTATACTCTTTGGCGTAATTCCACAGTGCGCTACCTGACAAATCAAAATAACCCAGAGTTAAACCGCCAGCTGAAGACAATTGGGCAAAACGGTCATTACGACCAGCATTGATTTGCATTTGGTGGATAAAAAAACGATGCGTCAAATCGACATGCTTGGCATCTGGCGCTACATACTGACCAATATCAAAAGGTTGATTGGCTAATTCATTGGGGAAACGTAAATCCCGGTTTTTGCCGTCCAGCACTGGAGGCAGATTTTGATACGGCCAACCATTGGCATCCACCTGAGGTGGAGCATGACGGGCCTTGGTCAGACCATTTGCACCGGGAAACAGGCCAAACAAACTGTCGAAACTACGGTTTTCCAGGTAGATAACAATAATGTGCTCAAGTTTATCCAAACCTTTAACTTGAGCCAAGCTGATTGCAGGGCATAACAACAGGCTTAAGCAAACCAAGCGAAGGATTATCATGACTTTTTGGTATTTAAAAGGAAACGGAGCAGTTATTTAACGGCCCTAATCAGCTTAATCATATCGGTACTGACTGGATCTATATAAATTTTCTGAAACGGACAGGCCTGAACATTTTTCACGGTTTGCCGATTGATGTTAACTCCAAATAATTTAACGATAGCTGGATTAATCCGATTCATCAAGCTTGCCAGAACTTTATTGGAGCTTAATACATGTTCCAGTAACAATAATTGTCCACCCGGCTTTAAAATCCGGTGCAATTCTTTCAAGGCCTTGCGCGGCCTCGGCACTGAACAAAACACAAAGCAGGCAATTACGGTATCGAAACTGTTATCCGCATAACAAATTGACTGGGCATCCATTAAGGTTAGTTCGACCGCTAGCTGGGTTCTATCGCGCTTTTTTTTGGCCAGGGCCAGCATGTTCGGACTGAAGTCAATCGCCGTGATCCGCACATTTTGCGGATAAAACTCAAAGTTTTTACCAGTACCCACCCCAATTTCGACAATATCCGTCCCCTGTACCTGTGACCAAAGGATTTTACGCAAGCGACGAAAAAACAGGCCCTCCATACCGGCGGCCAATACATCAAACCAGGGCGCCAACCGGTCAAAGCGGCGGCGAATGTTTTCACCGTCGCTATGCATTATTCTGCTACTTGTTGAATACCATCCAGAAACCATTTACTTTGTTGGGAACTGATCGGCTTAATAAAGTGCCAGACTTCCTGAACTCGCTCTGCCTGTCCTTCGTCTTCACGAATTAAAGTATCGAACAATACAGCTGCCTCCAAAATGGCACCGCTTTCACGGACACTCAACAACTCAGCATCGATTTTCAAGACTTCGGTTTTGTTCTGCACATTCCCCGCAGCAGTCAATTGCCCTTGAATTTCCACAAATACTTTATCTGTGGTCAATCCGCGCAAACCCGCCAAATCACGATTATCCCAACAGACTTGCAAATATCTAAAGGCTTTTTCCGCACCAGCTAAAAATGCGCGCTGATCGAAATTAGCTGGAATACTGGCGGCAACATGCTGACTTTTTCTAAACATCACATCGGTATCAAATCCACCGCCGGCCGTCGCTGCCTGTTGAACACTGGTTTCCTGATAGGCCTGACGACTATAGGCATTACCCAAATCCGCTGCCGGACGGGTAGCTTTTGCGGCAAAAAGCCGATAGGCCAAATAGGCAATCCCGGCAAACAGTAAAAAATCCATAATATTAAAGTTTTCAAAGGCGCCGCCGAAAAACAGCGAACCCAATAAGCCCCCCAAGGCCAATCCGCCCAACATACCCATCAAGCCACCACGACTAGCCATACCTTGCCGGGCTGTCTGATTTTGACTGGCCGCCTGTTGCTGACTTGGGGAACGCTGCGGTTGACTGATTCCACCAGGACTGGCTTCGCGTTGAAAAGGCTGGCTGTAACTTGGCCGACTGCCAAAAGAAGAACCACCACCAAGGCGTTTGGCTTGGGCCTCGTTAACACTGCCGAGCATTAAGCTCAAGGCGATAAAAAAACTTGCAAGAATTCCGAGTTTTTTGTTCATGTTTTATATTTGCCTGTGATTTAAGGATAAATGCCATCTTTTATTCGGACTACTGTCAGCATTTATATATTAGAATAGCGCTTCATTGTCCGCTGTACAACTGCTGCCTTTACATAAAGACTATCCTTCCGACAATCGGCACAATAAATGGTTGCAATTTTTCGTCAATTTCTGACTATACTTTTGGTGTTGCTGCAATATGCCGCGCCACTAGTTCATGCCCATAGCGGCGGCATTAGCCAACAACACGGTCTGCATCTTTATGAGTTTGAGTCGCTACACTTTAGCCCGGCACATGCCACACTAGAAAAATCAGGATATGACCAGAATCTAGGCCATTGCGTCTTCAATATAGGCTCGGCTATCCGCCAGCAGCCGATATTGCATGATACTTTAAGCCCTGATATTGGCTTATTCAGTGGAAAATCGGTTTTTCCGGCAATATACCATCGGCATGTGCCGAGTCGCCTCCCGGCGCTAAACCATTCCATCGCCCAGCCTTTCCTGTACCAAAACATCGCGCGCGGCCCACCCCAACGTCGCGTTTAGATGCCAGCCGGAGTTGTTTACACACTTTTTCGGCCCACCGACCAGCAAATACACATTGTTTTTTCCGCTTTGTCTGTTTGGATAAACACTTGCTGTACCTGAAGTTTTTAATTGTTTTGGAGTGTAATATGTACGGATGCCGTCATATTAATTACAGCCTGCCGGTGCTTTTACTATTGGCAGCCCGGGCATGCTATGCGGATGATTTGGTGCAAAACCCCGCCCCACCAGCCTATAGCGATATACAGCCCGGTTTTCGAGAGCACGATGTACTGAGTGTTGATGCCAATTTAAACTTGAGCCAGTTAGTCGATGGTACTCTGGAAAAATATCCCGACCTGAAAATTTCCGAAGCGCTGACTCTGGAAGCGGATGCCTTACAGGTCAGAGGCGACAGTTGGTTGGCAGGATCGACCCAGCTTGTACTGGATTATAGTAATGATCAAGTTACTAAAGATCGCGGCTATAGTGAGTCAACAGCCCAGGTTGAATTTACGCCATGGTTTTGGGGACAAAAATCAGCCGCACAAAATGTTGCCGAAACAGCTCATACCTCTGCCGCCAAACAATCCAGCGCTTTAAAATTGGAAGTGGCTCGCCTGGTCAGAGAAACGCTATGGGATATTGCATTGGCGGAAAGCCGCTTACAACAGTCAAAATTTACTGTGGATATTTCCCAGCAATTACTGGATAAAGTCCGGCGACGTGTGGAATTGGGTGATTTGGCCCGCGCTGATTTATTATTGGCCGAAAGTGAACATTTGCAAAACCGCTCATTGTTTACTCAGGCACAAGCGGAATTGATCCGCACCCAGAAAAACTATGCCAGTTTGACCCGTATCACCCAGATACCCGGCAATTACCGCGAACAGCTCAGCACGGTAGACACAATTCTGCCTAATCATCCGCAATTAGAAGCCATTAACGCCATCGTTGCCCGTAAGCAGGCGACCATAGAATGGGCAAAAACCACAGATACCATCAATCAGCCTAAATTTAATGTATCCACTACCAGCACACATGATCCGCTAGGCGGCGGAACTAACCAGATTGCCGGCGTCGGGGTGGTCATTCCCTTTGGCCACAGCACTTATGATGCTCCGGAAATTGCTGCCGCTCACCTGGAGTTAAACCGGGTTTTGGCGCAACGCGAACATATTCAGCGCAGCCTGGAAAAAACCCTGCATGAAGCCGAACGAGCACTAGAGCTTTCTCACAAAGAATTAACCATCAATAATGAGCTGAAAGCCATTGCCGAAACTCATTTAAAAATGATGGAAACCAGTTTTGCTGCTGGTGAAATCAATTTAATGGATTTGCTAAGAATCCAAGCTCGCAGCTTGCAGGCCATCCGTAATGCTAAAGAACAGGAAGTCAAGTTACAACGCAACATCGCCTTTTATAATCAGGCCGTGGGCGTACTGCCATGAAAAAAATACTCCTGACATTACTGTTACTGAGTCCAGTTACGCTGAACGCCGCTGATCAACAAATTCTGATTAACCAAAATCAAATTGATAAGTTGGACATTGTGGTCGGCCCTTTATCAGTCAGCCATCAGGTTCCTATCTTATCGGCTCCCGCCAAAGTGGTTGTGCCGGCTAACCATGAGCGTTTGCTGAGCAGCACCCAACCCGGCCTGATTGTACAACTGCTGGCCAATATCGGCGATTCTATTCAGAAAGATCAGGTGTTAGCCGTTATCAATAGTCCGGAATTGGTTACGCTGCAACGGGATTATTTAACAGCACAAAGTGATCTGAAATTATCCGATTTGGAATATTCCCGTGATCAGAAATTGCTTGAAGAAGGGGTGATTGCCGACCGGCGCTGGCATGAAACCGAAACTCTGCATCTTAACAAAACTGCGCACTCGGACTCTGCCCGCCAGCTTCTGGAAATGGCCGGTATGTCATCGGTTGAAATTCAGAACTTGGTTCACACTGGAAAACTCAACAGCTTGCTGCTACTTCGCTCTCCTATCAGCGGCGTGGTACTGGAACGTTTCGCAACAGTGGGTTCGCGTCTGAATATACAGGAAGCTATCTATCGGATAGCCGATCTAACCCAATTATGGCTGGAAATCAATATTCCTCAGGAGCGTGTGCGCAATATTGCTATTGGTGATCGCGTTCATATTGAAAATACTGATATTAGCGCTAAAATCAGCTTATTGGGCCAAAGTGTCATCAACAATAATCAAACCGTTCTGGCTCGAGCAGTCATTGAAGGCCATACCGATATCCTCAGAGCCGGCCAGAACATCAATGTTCAAATCATGGAGAACAGCACTGAGAATAATTTTAAAGTGCCTAATTCCGCCATTGCCCAATATGCCGGGCATAATTATATTTTTGTCCGTAATACCAACGGCTTTTATGTCACAGAAATAGACGTGACCGGCAAGCAGGATAGTGACTCCTTGATCAGCGGGCCATTTTCCGGTCATGAACTGATTGCCGTCAAAGGCTCGGTAGCCCTGAAAGCTGCCTGGTTAGGCTTAGGGAGCAGCGACTAATGGCCAGCTTGATTCGTTTTGCCTTGAGCCAACGCCTGCTGATCATGCTGAGCGTTGTGCTTTTGTCTGGAGGCGGCATTTACGCTTTTATTCAATTACCTATTGATGCCTTTCCGGAAGTATCACCCACACAGGTAAAAATCATTGTTAAAGCCAATGGCATGACTCCGGAAGAGGTGGAATCCCGTATTACCGCCCCCATCGAAATTGAGCTGCTGGGCATCCCCCATCAAACCATGCTACGCTCTCTGGCTAAATATGCCATTACCGATATTACTCTGGATTTTGAAGAAGGTACTGACATTTATTGGGCACGTCAGCAAGTTGCGGAACGTTTAAACGCCATCTGGGGCAATTTACCCAGCGATGTCACCGGCGGTATTGCTCCCATGACAACACCACTAGGCGAAATCCTGATGTTTGCCGTTGAAGGCGGTGATTTAAACCTGATGCAACATCGTGAACTATTGGACTGGGTGATACGACCTGCCTTACGCACCGTAAAAGGTGTAGCCGATGTCAATGCTCTGGGTGGATTGGTGCGCAGCTTTGAAGTGATACCCGACAATATCCGTATGGCGGCACGCAATATCAATACTACCCAACTAGTCGCTGCTCTGGAAAACAATAACAAAAATGACGGCGCCGGCCGCCTTACAGAAGGTGAAGAAACCCTCATTGTGCGGGTTGAAGGGAGAATCAAAAACGAACAGGATCTGAAGAACATCGTGGTTGCCGAACAGAATGGCTTACCTGTTAAAGTCGAAGATATTGCCGACATCAGAATTGGCGCACTGACCCGCTATGGTGCCGTGAGTATGGATGGCCACGGCGAAAGTGTTACTGCGGTAGTATTGGGTTTGCGTGGTGCCAACGCCAGACAAACCATCACTCAACTGGAACAAAAAATTCAGGAACTACAGGCCTCTCTCCCTCCTGGGGTAAAGCTTAAAGTGTTTTACAATCGCGGCGTATTGGTCGGCCAGGCGGTAAATACCGTTATTAAAGCCTTATTTGAAGCCACAGTACTGGTGGTGATATTGCTTGTGCTGTTTTTGGGTGACTTGCGGGCCGCGCTGACGGTTGCCTGCGCCTTACCCTTGGCGGCATTGCTGACTTTTATTTTGATGCATTTGTTTAATATGTCGGCTAATCTGATGAGCTTGGGGGGATTGGCGATTGCTATTGGTATGCTGGTTGACGGTGCCGTGGTGGTGGTTGAAAACATAATGACGCAATTGACCGATCCAGTTAAATCCGCCCGTCTACCCAGATTACACCTGATTTACCGGGCCGTACGGGAAGTGGCGGTGCCTGTCACCTCCGGCATTTTAATCATTATCATCGTATTTCTACCGCTGTTAAGTCTGCAGGGCCTGGAGGGGAAGCTATTCAGCCCAGTCGCCATCACCATCGTCTTCGCGCTGGCCGGTTCACTACTGCTATCACTGACCGCCATACCGGTGCTGGCTTCTTTTCTACTCAAACAGGTTGATCATCAAGAACCTTGGTTACCCCGGCAACTGCTCAAGCTATATTTACCTTTGTTAAACTGGTGTCTGACCAATAGTAAAAAAGTATTCAGCGTGGCCGGACTTTTATTAGTTGCCGCTTTACTGGTATTCGGCCAGTTAGGCAGCACCTTTATGCCAACTATGGATGAGGGCGACATTATCGTCCAATTGGAGAAACTACCTTCCATCAGCTTGCTGGATTCGATACATCTGGATGGGCAAGTTCAAAAAAACATTTTGGCCCACATTCCTGAAATCGAAAAAGTGGTGTCCAGAGTCGGCACTGACGAACTTGGCCTAGATCCGATGGGACTGAATGAAACAGACACCTTTCTAGTTCTCAAACCCAAAGATCAGTGGCATGTTGCCGATAAGGCTGCGCTGATTGCCGAAATCCGGCAGGTTATGGCAGACACGCCGGGGATAGTGCATGGTTTTACCCAACCTATTGAAATGCGCGTTGCTGAAATGTTGACTGGCACCAGAGGGGATGTGGCTATCAAATTATTTGGTAATGATCTGGAGATGTTGAATAAGAAAGCCGAAGAAATTGCCGCATTGCTCAAAACCCTCCCCGGGGCCAGCGATGTGTTTTTGCGTAAAAATGAAGGTATGCAATTTCTGCGCGTTAAAATTGATCAACAAATGGCCGGTCGTTTCGGCCTAGACAGCAACCGTATCGAAACCATGCTTAGAGCCCAAATCGAAGGCCTGCAAATTGGTATTGTTCAGGAAGGCATAAAACGTACACCGCTATTATTGCGTGGTAACAGCAATACGGCGAATTTTGACAACCTGCAAATTTCCTTGGTCAACGGTAACCATTTACCTATAACGGCTATTACCAAAATTGAGCCTGTGGAAGGTGTGGTTTCTATCAGCCGCGAAAAAGGCCAACGTTTTGCAGTAGTCCGCAGCAATGTCATTGACCGGGATTTGGTCAGTTTTGTCGCTGAAGCGCGCCAAGCAGTCGCTGACCATATCCAACTGCCCACCGGATTCCGGGTAGAATTTGGCGGTCAGTTTGAAAATCAGCAACGAGCCGCTGCACGCTTAGCCTTGGTGATTCCAATGGCCTTAGGTATTATTTTTCTGCTGTTATTTTCCACCTTCGGTTCGGTACGCCAAGCGATATTGGTACTTTCCAATATACCTTTGGCCATGATAGGTGGCGTGTTTGCCCTGGCATTGTCCGGCGAATATCTTTCCGTACCGGCTTCGGTAGGCTTTATTGCCCTACTGGGAATAGCGGTGTTAAATGGCGTAGTAATGGTCAGCTATTTTAATCAGTTATACGCTATCGGCATGGAAATGCCACGCATCATCATTACCGGCTCGGCTCGGCGGTTACGACCAGTATTAATGACTGCCAGTATTGCTGCCTTTGGTTTGATTCCGTTATTATTTGCAACCGGCCCCGGCTCGGAAATTCAGCGCCCCTTAGCTATCGTGGTCACCGGCGGCTTAGTGTCGTCGACCTTTTTGACCTTAATTTTATTACCCATTTTATACAAACGCTTTGGTCAGGCTGGAGAGGTTTGAGTCATGACACATGAAGATTATTTACTGACTATTGATGTACCGCCCAGTCTCGAAGAAACACTAGTGGATTGTCTACTTGGCCTGGACAATGTGCTGAAGTTTTCCAGCTTCTCTAGCAATGCCCATGACCACCTATTGCAAGATTTAAGTCTGGTCGAACAAGTCACTGGCCGTCAGCGCAAAATAAGCTTCCAAATCCATGTAGACAAATCGGGTGTGGCTGAATTAATCAATAGGTTAAAAACCGAATTTAGCGGTTCTGGCTTACATTACTGGGTAATTCCCATCATTGTCCACGGCAAACTATAAAGTATTAGCTTCCAGCGTTATAGAACAAAATACGAAGACCAACTTGTCCAGAAAGATTAAACAGCGGTGCTGGAAAAGATTTACGCTGTCAACTTGATTTGATTAAGGCTACGCTGCGAACCCCTCGATTCCACTGCGTTGCATCGAGGGGTTCACGATGATGCAGGCTATAGTAGCCCAACAAATACCCGCGAAGTTTTGGTGGCTTGCCTAGCGGCAAAGCCACCCTACATAAAGGTCTCTTGATAAAAGCCACGCTACAAATCCCTCGATTTCGCTACGTTGCATTGAGGCTACGGGCATCTTTAAATAGCCGGTTTTCTTGCTCTAAACGACACAAAACAGCATATCAACTATTAACGCAAACATAGCCTTTAAACAGAGGGGGGGTGAGTATTGAACTGTTTCAAGGTAACTATTGCTACCTAGCTTCACTTAGTGAAGTAAGTAAAGCTATTTTTCTGGCACACTGTAATGGCAGTTTGATTTATTTTTCCAATAATTCAAATTTGCCTGCTTTACCGTTCCATTCATCGGCACCCGGCAAAGCATCTTTCACTTCAGTGATAATTGGCCAAACCTTGGACAATTCTGCATTCAGTGCAATAAAGTGTTCTTGTCCTTCCGGCACTTCATCTTCGGCATGGATAGCATTTGCCGGACACTCGGGTTCGCATAAGGTGCAATCGATACATTCTTCAGGATCGATAACCAAAAAATTGGGGCCTTCATGAAAGCAGTCGACAGGGCAAACGTCAACGCAATCGGTAAATTTGCATTTGATACAGTTTTCGGTGATTACAAAAGCCATAGTGTTCTTCCAGGGTCTGATAAATGAACTCGTTTCCGGGCATGGCGGAAACATTATGGTTTCCTACTGTAAACACAGTAGGTAAAGAGTTAGTTTTATAAATTCGGGGTAAAACTGCAGACGGGTTTGATCTGCAGTTTGAATAACCGCTTATTTATCTTTATTACGTTCTTTAACTTCCTTGATAACCTCTTCCGCGACGTTGCGCGGGCAAGGGGTGTAGTGCGAGAACTCCATTGAGAACTGGCCGCGTCCTGAGGTCATGGTACGCAAATCACCAATGTAACCAAACATATCGCTCAGTGGCACATCGGCTTTAATACGCACACCGGTTACACCTGGATCCTGCGATTTAATCATGCCACGACGACGGTTAAGGTCGCCGATTACATCCCCAACATGATTATCAGGCGTAAATACATCGACTTTCATAATCGGTTCCAGCAATTGGGGGCCGGCTTTAGGCAGAGTTTGCCGATAGGCGGCGCGCGCTGCGATTTCGAAGGCGATGGAAGACGAGTCAACGGCGTGGAATGAACCATCGGTCAGATTAACTTTGAAATCCAGACAGGGGAAACCCGCCAATACACCTTTGTCCACACTGGCTTTAAAGCCTTTTTCTACCGCAGGCCAGTATTCTCTTGGCACGTTACCACCGGTAACGCTGGATTCGAAGACAAAACCGCTGCCTGGCTCACCTGGCTCGATGATGTAATCGATTTTCGCGTACTGACCGGAACCACCAGATTGTTTTTTGTGGGTGTAACTGTCTTCAATACGCTGGGTAATGGTTTCACGATAAGCAACTTGCGGCTTGCCGACATTAACTTCCACACCGTGGGTACGCTTCAGAATATCAACTTTGATATCCAGATGCAGTTCGCCCATACCTTTGATAATGACTTCACCACTTTCTTGATCGGTTTCAACTCGGAAAGAAGGGTCTTCCTGGATCATTTTGCCCAAGGCGATACCCATTTTCTCGTTGCTGCCTTTATCTTTTGGGGATATGGCAATAGAGATAACCGGATCCGGGAACACCATAGGCTCCAGAGTCGCCGGTTTATCCGGATCGCACAGAGTATGGCCGGTTTGTACGTTTTTCATGCCGATAACTGCAACAATATCACCAGCTTGGGCAGAATCACGCTCTTCACGGGAGTTGGCATGCATTTCCACAATCCGGCCTATACGCTCGGTTTTACCGGTAAAGGTGTTCAATACCGTGGTGCCTTTTTCCAGACGACCGGAATAAATTCGCAGGAAGGTCAGTGCACCGAATCTATCGTCCATAATTTTGAACGCTAGAGCACGTAATGGTTTAGCAGGGTCAACGATTGCGAAGGTACCGGTTTCTTTACCTTCCAAATCAACTTCTGGCTGAGGCTTGACTTCAGTTGGATTAGGCAAATAATCCACCACGCCGTTCAGCACCAGCTGTACACCTTTGTTTTTGAAAGATGAGCCGCCGTATGTAGGGAAGAATGCCAGATTAATAGTGCCCTTACGAATGCAGTTTTTGATGGTAGCCAGATCTGGCTCAACACCATCCAGATATTTTTCCATGGCATCGTCATCTTGTTCTACTGCTGTTTCGATCAGTTTTTCACGCCATTCTTCGACCAGATCCACCAATTCTGCTGGTGGCTCTTGAATGGTGTATTTCAATGGATCTCCAGAGTCATCCCAAATCCAAGCCTTACGAGTCAACAAATCCACCACACCGACGAAATTTTCCTCGGTACCAATCGGCAGATTCATGACTAAAGGCCGCGCACCTAATACGTCTTCCACCTGTTTTACGACGCGATAGAAATCGGCGCCCAGACGATCCAGTTTGTTGATGTAAATAACTCGGGCTACTTCCGAATCATTAGCATAACGCCAATTGGTTTCGGATTGGGGTTCAACGCCACCGGAGCCGCAAAACACACCAATACCACCATCCAAAACTTTTAAGGAACGATAAACTTCGATAGTGAAGTCAACGTGACCCGGGGTGTCGATGATATTAAGGCGATGCCCGTCCCACTCACACGAAGTCGCCGCTGACTGAATGGTAATACCCCGTTCCTGTTCTTGTTCCATGAAGTCTGTGGTCGCCGCACCATCATGTACTTCTCCGATTTTATGGATTTTTCCGGTCAGCTTTAAAATCCGTTCGGTGGTGGTTGTTTTACCGGCATCGACGTGGGCGAAGATACCGATGTTTCTGTAAAGCGATAGATCAGTCATGGTTACACTCTAAAATAGATGAAAACTTTACTCACCGGGCACCATGCCACGGCGTCTTCATGGACACTGTCAATGAAAATCCCCCCATTCTACCCGAAAAATTAAAAAAAACAGAATGTCAATTTTATTTCGACCAGTTTTGCGGTAGAGTATTCAGATTTGCAGTTTGCATCATCCTGATATTTAGCGGTTGAGGCGGGATTTTCTTTGCTGAATGAGTGACTCTGCCAAGCGATTAAAACCCCTGCTCTTCAGCCAGAATTTTCTTTAAGAATGGGATGGTCAACTTACGCTGGGCTGCCAGTGTGGCACGATCTATTTTTTCCAAAAGCAGCCACAGGGCAGGTAATTCATGCACATAATGGTGCAATAAAAACCGTCCAACCGAAGCAGGTATATCAAAACCCAAATAATGGGCCTTATGGGTCAAGGCTGCTATCAATTCATCGTCACGCAGAGCCTGGATTTTCATAGTCAAGCCCCAGGCCATTCGGGTTTTTAAATCCGTCAACTCAAAAGCTAAATATTTGGGTGGACAATCTGCCGCCAGCAATAGCTGATGATTATTTTGCCGGTGGCGATTATAGAAATTGAAGAGACTCTGCTGCCAGAGCGGATGTCCGGCAATATTCTGGATATCATCCAGACAAACCAGTTCCAGCATATCCAATCCATCCAATATTTCAGGCTCAGGCAGTTTATCCTTGGGGAATTGCAAATAAAATGGTTGTTTGCCCAATAATTTTGCCTGCTGGCAACAGGCTTGCAATAAATGACTTTTACCGCTGCCGGTCTCGCCCCAAACATAAATTTGTTGTTCCGAACCACCCTCAGCCAAGCGCTGTAATTGACTTATTATTTCCGCATTATTACCGAAAAAAAAACTATCAAACGTCTGGTTAGCTTGAAACTCAAACTGTAAAGCTACTTGTTTGCCCATCGATTTCAGATTTTTTCAGCTTTGTAAACATACATGCCAGCACCAAAACACAACAATAAACTGAACAATAGTTCCAGTAGGGCGTAAGGACGCTCTGGGACGCTAACATAAGCTTCCGCTACGCCATGAGCAAAATAGGGTAAGCTCAAATAAGTCATCCATGTGCAGCTTTTCAAATTCGCTCTTAGAAACCCTCTGAACGGTAACAGCAAAGGACCCACACTTATCAGTAATAATATAGCGGTCGGAAAACCTTGACTGGGAAATAAAACAGTATGCCAAGCCATTTGCAATAGAAACAAGCCGAAAAATCCGGCGCTGGCCACATAGTGGTAATAGACTCGCTGCATAATCAAACAATATCCAAATTCGGGTGTAAAAACCGGTTAACCGGCGCTTAAAATATCATAACAACTGCCAAGTTGCTGTAAACAGTCGATCTGTAGCAATCACAGACTCCGCATCGGACAACCAACTGAGTTTGCAGAATGAGGTGTATTCGACAGCCAGCGCCGAATAGCCCTCGTTCATTTTGGCATTAAAATGGCAGTCAGCTGAGTTTAATTGCTGTCTTGCTCAATGCAGCGATAGATGATTCCACCAGATAGAATTGCCTAATTTTGCCACAATGCCGAGTTGCATCTGCTCAGACGAGTTTTCCCGGACTATGTCAGTATGTGATATCCTTTAGAATATAAGATACCGGTATGTTTTTCCTAAACCATCATCGGGTTCACTTAATTGCGCTAGCCGTTAACAGCTTATAACTTTTGGGAATTTGGTAGAAATGGACATCCGCCCACCAGAAATCTGTATTGTCAGTACAGGCACTATTTTTCGAGCTGTTCGACAGCGCGAGCTTAGCCGCTTGCCAATATTTACGCATGACACCCTTTGTCATAGCCTACCCTTAAAGATTGTGCCGCACACTTTATGTTCAGGATAAAAAAGCTAGCTTTGAGCGTGAGCTGGGGGGCTTTTTCGACCATATTTATGACGAATTCCCAGCTGGCTTTCTTAGCTGTTATGGTTCGCCTACTTGATAAGGCCAGCTTTGGCGCCCACATCGGCCCGTTTTTTTTCGATTTTTTCGCGCAAATGGGTTCAGCACCAACTCTTATTCAAAAGCTACAGCAATCATTCGGCAACATAGCTGCTGCGCTAAGTGCATCGATTGGTATCTCTTTACTATTCTTTTGCCTGACCCTGCGTGCTGCACCCTTCTTTGCATGCTTTTATGGCTTGGCCGAATTTACCCTATTTATTGTAGCTCTGGGGCTCAATTTTTTGATCGGCTGTTTCTCAACGGTTTTAACAGTTTTGATGCTGGTTTTTTCTGTAATTATTATGTTGCTGTGCCGTTACCGGCGAGACACTTTGGTCGATCACGCTCCCATTGTTACCAAACTATTTCCTAAATTTAGTTAATCCGATATTAAGAGGTCTTTCATGCGCTGGCTTTATGTACCAAACGAAAACAAAGAAGGCGATCAGATCGGGCCGCGTATGGCGTTCGAAAAACTACATCAGCAGGGGGTTTTTTCTGCTTATACTACTTATTCTTATCTGGTCAGACAAAAAAATCTGTCCAGCCATCAAGATGCCTTGGACGATTTCGTGGCAACAGCCCGCGCCTTTGCACCGGATGTGATTTTTATCCAGCATCCTGATAATAATTACCCAATGGATAGAGTTTTTTTACAAAAACTTAAAGCCATTCCCAGTCAACCAAAATTGATACTTTATGAAGCTGATCCTTATGGCCGCATCATCAAACGTATGGACTCAACACTACGCGCGGTAATTGCCGAGACTGACATTTGCTATTTGGTCGGAGCCGGAATTTTAACGGATATGGCTTATGCCGCAGGCGCCAGAAAAATCAGGTTTGCCCCTCATTCTTATGATAGTCAACGCTTTGGCACACCTTGGCAACCTACCCTAAGTCGAACTTATGATGCCATCATGATCGCCAATTTACCCTGTCTAAAACGCATACCCTGGCTTTACGTACCGGGCGGACGTAAACGAAAGCGCACTGCGGAAATACTCTATAAGCACTTGGGCAACCGCTTCAGGGTATATGGCGGCCATCAGGGCTGGTCTGGCGTACCTTATTGTCAAGGCGGCATCGCCTTTGATAAACAAGGGGAAGTCATACGCGATGCCTGGATGAGTGTTAACTGGGGACACTACGACGATATTGCCATGTATGCCTCAGATCGCCTGCCTATCAGTCTGGCATGCGGAGTGCCGCATATCACAAATTACCAGGCCGGTTATGAGCATATTTTTGCCAATATCCCCGGTTTATTCATCATCAAAAGCCCATCCGAAGCCCTTGATGTAGCGCATTACCTGTTAAGCCTGCCTATAGAACACCGCAACGAATTGGGGTTTCAGGCCGCAGAATATGCTCGTGAACACTTAGAGGCCAGCGTGGTATACCGGGATATAGTGACGGTTATTCAGGAACAACTGGCGATAACTAACTAAGCACACTCAGTTTATCATGACTCTACATATTGCCATTGCCGCCCCGATTGCTACCGAACATGTCGCCCATCTTTTGTCAGGCACTACGGATGACTTGCCCAAAGGTAACAGTGACGCACCATTTACCAGTGTGCTGATTGCCGAATTGTTAAGGCAGGGCCATAAAGTATCGGCGTTTACCACTGATACCGGCATGTACCCGGATAAGCAAATCGTTAAAGCGCAGGGTACCAATTTTGACTTGTACATTTGCGCCCAACGCCGTCATGCCTGGCGCCCCAACAGTTGGCGTCCGGGCCGGGCGCTGGATGCGTTTGGCTATGAAAGACGGCTGCTGGCTAAGGCCATCAGCGCAGCCCAACCCGATATCATTCATGCCCACTGGAGCTATGAGTTTGCTCTGGCGGCCATTAAGACAGGGCTGCCGCATTTAATCAGCTGCCACGACGCACCGGCAGTGGTGTTGCGTTTTAGCCCGTATCCTTATCGAGCCATACGTTATCTGATGGCTCGCCAAGTATTTAGGCGCGGCAGTCATTTCTCTACGGTATCTGAATACATGGTAGAGCAATTGCAGCACTATGTTCGGTCGAAAATTGCTGTCGTTCCGAATCCACTTGCTGATTATGTGCTTAGCAGTGGTCATATCCGCCAGACACCTGACAGTTGGCAAATCGGCCTAATCTGCAATGGCTGGGATGCGCGTAAAAACCCTAAACCGGCTTTGCAGGCTTTTGCCATGCTCCATGCCAACCAACCGCTGGCGAAACTGCATGTTTATGGCCATGGGTTTGGTTCGGGTCAAGAGGCGGAAATCTGGTGCAGAGAGCAGAACATCAGCTCCGGCATAGTGTTTCATGGCGCTACCCCGCATCGACAACTGATTAGCCAGTTAGACAAGCTGGATTTATTATTGCATCCGGCGCGGGAAGAATCGTTTGGCGTGGTGTTGGCCGAAGCGATGGCGCTAGGTCTGCCTATCGTGGCGGGCAAGTTCAGTGGCGCTGTGCCCTGGGTTGTAGGAGCGGATAATAATGATACTGTGTCTTGTGCAGTTTTGACGGATATCAATGATGCCCATGCCATACTGACAGCGATCGAGGCTGCTATGGATCAGGATTATGCGATCCGCTCCGCCGCCGGATTTCACCGTGCCCGACAACTGTTTGGCTCAATCCAGGTAGCTGATGCTTATTTGGCTTTGTGCCGACAAATTTTGTTGCAATCGGCTACCTCGGTTAGTTAACACTTATACCAACAGGATAAGATGAATATCTTGAAGTTTTTCTACCAGTTGTTGATTAGAATACGCAATGCCTGATCGGTGCAAATATATATTTGACCATGATATTCATAAACTGACTTCGGCAAATAGTCATCACGATAATAGTATTGAGCAAATCGGCAGCCGACAACGCAGCACGAATCATTGCTCACTTAGCTTAATAAGCACTAACCATGATGTTAATAATGGACAAACACGCCCTTCAAACCAATGATTGGTTTGAATTTAAATATAGCTACTATATAAAGATGAGCAACAGGTAACTTTATGCATATATCCGTAAGATTTAAAACCCTTACTATTATTACTTTATGTCTATATATATTTTGGGGCACATTTGGCGTTGACATTATGTTAAATCCAGATGTGGAACGCTATCCATTCCACAGAATATTAATTGTTATTACTGCTCTGATCGTATTTTTTAATGGTCAACAGGTGTTGATGGTCTGCCGACAAAACAAGACCCTTATTGCATTAATTTCATATACATTACTTTCCGCACTCTGGGCTGAAAACTCACCAACCGTCATCAAATCATTTATATTTCTGATCTCAGCGTTTTTTATTTCCATACTGACAGCTATCGCATTTGCCGACAAAAACACCTCCTTAATCCGCTGGCTGTTTTGGTTATTTATTTTCATGAATATAGGCAGTATTTATTTTGCTTATACTCATCCAGAAATTGCCATTAATACCAAAGATTTTGGCAAACCCAGATGGGTGGGCATTACCACTCACCCTAATGCTCTGGGTGCCACAGGTTTAATTTTAATCTGGCTGTCGTCAAATCTATTCTTTTTGACTAAAAGCTTTCTGGAAAAAATTGCCATTATAACCGCGACTTGTATTTCATTATTTGTAATTATTAAAGCAGACAGCATGACCAGCCTGGTTGACTCATTCATTGTAATTGAAGTTGTTTGTTACTATTATTTATTCAATCGATTTAGCTTGCCAATCAAAATAATACTGATTACATTGGGGGTAATCGTGGTGTTATTTGGTTATTTTATTTATTTGGATGATGTAGATATCACCTCTACTGCTTTTAAGTCTGCCGGGCGCAGCTCTAACTTTTCTGGACGTACCGTTTTATGGGATAAATCCTTAAGCGCTTTTTCAGATAGTCCTCTTATCGGCTATGGCTTTGACGAACTTGATGGTTTAACTAAAAGATATCACCTGCTGATGTCGCACCTGCATAATGGCTATATAGAAATATTGGTTAAAGGCGGCATTATTGCTAGTATATTACTGTTATATATATTTTTGCAAACACTGTTTGAACAGATGTTTATCCGAGTGAAACGCCGCGAAAATTTTATTTTTTTAAACACCGGGTTCATTATGGTATTAATTCATAACATTACCGAATCTTCAATTTTAAAAGGCTTGAGCGCATTAAGCATAATATTAATCTTGATTATTGTTTCAACCAGTTTTTTGAGAATCTATCCAAAACAGCCAGATTCATGAATCCTTTACCGGTTATTTTACAACCTTAAAATGAAAATATTTTCTTATCTTTGCCCATATGGCTAACACTATTACCTTTAAAAACCTGGTAATATTTACTTTTGCCTTGTATCTGGTTTTGGATAATATAGGCATTGATATTACTTTAGGCCATGTACGTGCTGATCAGCGGCTTCCTTTTCACAGAATTTATTTATTTCTTACTGCCTTTATTTTTTTATTTAATATGCAGCAAGTAATTACGGCATTTCTGAACAATAAACTGTTTGTAACGCTGATTCTATATGTATTAGTTTCTTCCGCGTGGTCTTCGAGTCCCATCAATACGGTAAAAAACTTTACCGCACTATTAGCCATAATGACCATTTCTGTAACAGTTATTATGGTTTATTTTAATGATAGAAGACTGTTAATTAGAAGATTGTTTCAGCTGTTTTTTATATTCATTTTTGCCAATATTGTCACAACACTATTGTTTCCACAAGTCTGTATCGATACCGTTAATTTTGGCTACCCTCGTTGGATAGGCATAACCACCCACCCTAATGTATTGGGAGTAACAGCGTTAGTGTTGATTTGGTTAGCCTCAAATCTTTATTTTAGCGCAACGAGTTTTTTAAAAAGAGTAACAACCTTAATAGCCCTAGCAATGGGCTATTATGTTATTTTAAAAGCCGACAGCATCACCAGTCTATTTTCTTCTTTAGCCATATCCTGTTATGTTTTTTATTCTTACAAACTGGCTAATCTCAATTTTCTAGTCAAGATGTTTACTATTATATCTATTATTTTAATATTCATCACTATCCTAGGTTTTTATAAAAGCTTACCGGATTTGATTAGTTCCATACTGGAAACCGGCGGCAGAAATGCCACCTTAACCGGTCGCACTAAATTATGGCGCATTGCTTTTTTGTCTATTCAGGATCATTTATTTTTTGGCTACGGATTCGACGATTTACGCCAGGTTACGGAACGACAATATAAACAAAGGTATCAGATGTCTCACTTACACAATGGCTTTATAGAGATACTACTAAAAGGCGGAATTATCGGCATATTTTTACTGGCTGCTACAATTTTTAGAACCATTTACTATCAATTTAAATTACGTAAGAAATACAGGTACGACTGTATTTTTTTGAACTCCGGTTTAATTATGATTATTTTGCATAACTTTGCCGAATCATCTATTCTTAGAGGCACGATGACTATAGGTGTGTTTTTTATTTTTATAATCGTCTTTACAAATTTATTGTATCAGCATAGCCAATATGAAAATCTGGATTTGCATACCCGTATTTAATCGCATTGAATACACTTTAAAATGCCTGGCATCCTTACAGGTGCAAAGTTTTAGAAATTTTCAGGTCGTGGTCTGTGATCATGGTTCCAGCGATGGCACTACTGCTACTATCCAGGCACAATTCCCCGATATGGTAGTCCTTAACGCCGACAGTAACCTCTGGTGGACCGGTGCCATCAATCGCTGCCTCGCTTATGCACTCGAACATGCAGCGGCTGATGATGGTTTGCTGACCATGAACAACGATAATGAAGTGCCAGAAAATTATCTACAAAATTTGGCCATCCATTTTAGCCAATTTCCAAACTCGATAATTACTTCAGTAATACACGATATCAGCAGCGGCAAACTGATAGAACCCGGCTATCGGCAAAATTGGTTTCATGGCACCGCATATCCTGTAGACCATGCTAAACAACATGTAGTTGGTTATCCAGATGTGATAGCGGTGACCCACGCCTCCGGACGTGGTACCTTATTTCCAGTTCAGGTATTTAGACAATTGGGATTGTTTGATGAAATCCATTTACCGCATTATGCCGCTGATTATGATTTCACTTTTAAAGCCGCCAGAGCGGGTTACCCAATTTATATCTGCCGGGATTGTCAGGTTTTTTCTTATATTCAGGCCACCGGCATAGTTAAGGTACTCAACCGGTTTTCGCTTAGCAGTTTCGTCAATTATTTCACCAGCATCCGCTCACCGGCTTATTTACCAGCGCGTTGGTGGTTTGGTTGGCATAACTGCCCAAAATGGTATTTTCCGGTATATTTTATGATTGATTTAATGCGTATTTCGGGTGGATACTTTAAAATTTTTATCAAACCCTATTTATAACCGACTCTTGAACAATATTTATTGGCTTTATGCGTCAATAACCAACATAAGAATATGTATATTCTAAGCTGACTGTTCAAAAATAAAACGGCCTGTACTAATTTCATCGGCAAGTACCGCCGAGTGATGCCGTTAAAAGCCAAAACCAAGCTTTTTGATTATCTCGGAAGCTTATATCAAAAAATGCTTAGCCAGGCATACACTGTTGGTAATACTGCCCAAATAAAATAAAATCATTAGCTTGATCACATTCAGACAGGCATAACGTAGCTTATACCCAGCCAATTTGCACTAACAGATAAATTTCTTAAAACCAAAATACCAACCATGGACAATTCAAAACGTGTGGTCAAAAATACAGGCATACTTTACGCCAGAATGGCAATCACAGTACTGATTGCTCTTTACACCACGCGCTTGACTCTGGCTGTACTCGGTGCTGAGAACTATGGGCTTTTCGGGCTAATAGGCGGGGCTATTTCCTTGCTGGGTTTTTTGAACGCATCCTTGGCCAGTGCCACCCAGCGATTCATGTCTTTTGCTCAGGGCGCGGGGGAAATCGGTAAACTCAAACGCATTTTCAACATGAGCATCATTCTGCACATGGCTACTGCAATATTGGTGCTGGTATTACTAGAAATTGGCGGTCATATTTACTTTAACGGCATTTTAAACATACCGGCAAATCGTATGGAAGTTGCCAGTTATATCTACCAGTTTATGGTCGCCAGCATGGTGTTCACCATTATATCGGTACCTTATGATGCCATCATCACCTCTCATGAAAACATGACATTCATTGCGTTCATGGCCATTATCGAATCTGTATTAAAGCTGCTGATTGTGTTCGCCATCGGCTATAGCAGTTTCGATCATTTGCTAAGCTATGGCGCTTTGATGGCGGCTTTGCCGGTATTTTTGCTGATAATCCGGGTCGGATACTGCCACTGGCGTTATCAGGAATGTACGTTGCGGCCGGTGCGACACTTCGACACTATCTTACTAAGGCAGATGACCAGCTTCGGGGCCTGGTCGTTTCTGGGGGCCGCCAGCACAATGATTACCAATTACGGCCAGGGTATCATTCTGAACATGTTTTTCGGCACAGCCATCAATGCTGCCCAAGGTGTAGCCAACCAACTTAACGGCCAGTTAATCGTATTGTCCACCAATATGTTGAAGGCCTTAAATCCATTGATAGACAAAAGCGCTGGTGCCGGCAATCAGGCCCTGATGCTGAAGGCCACCATGATGGGCAGTAAACTGTCGTTTTTTTTGATCATGGCCCTGCACATTCCGGTATTGATTGAAATGCCGTACATTCTGGAGCTATGGTTGAAAAACATCCCGGATTCTACGGTGATGTTTTGCCGTCTGCTGTTAGTGCGCAGCCTAGTTGAGCATCTGTTTTTTCCGTTAGTGTCTGCGATTGCCGCAGTGGGCAATATCAGACCTTACCAGCTCGCCAGCTCGCTATTGACGCTATTGCCGTTACCAGTAACCTACTATTTATTCCAGTTAGGCTTTCCTGCCTATTACATCTATGTGGTATTTCTGGTTTACGCCATATTTGCTTCAGTCATTATTTTTTATTACACCGTTAAAAACTGCGGATTGCCGGTCTCCACATTCCTGTTTAATGTGTTATTTCGCTGCTGGCTCAGCTTTAGTTTTGTTTTTGGGTTATCTTGTCTGCCATATATTTATTTAGAGCCCAGCCTTTGGCGATGTATTTACACAGCGCTTACCAGTAGTTTAAGCTACTTGCTGATAGTATACCTGTTCGGATTTTCACCCGGTGAAAAACAGCAAATCACAGCATTACTGTCTACCATTCTTATCAAATTGAGAATCAAAAAATGTTCAGCGTAGTCATCCCGCTTTATAACAAGGCACATATTATTATCCGCACCCTGACTGCGGTATTGACCCAAACCTTTAGCGAATTCGAGGTAGTGATAGTCAATGACGGTTCGACTGATAACAGCCTGGAGATTATCAGCAAGATTGCCTCTGGCGATGCGCGTATCCGTATTATCAATCAAGTTAATCAGGGCGTCAGTGTCGCCCGTAATACCGGAGTTAAATCGGCCAATTATGACTACATAGCCTTTCTGGATGCCGATGACGAATGGTTGCCAGGTTATCTGCAAAAAATGCGCGAAGCCATTCAACAGTTTCCGGATGCGGTAATTTGGGGTTGTCCAAGTTGGCACCGTAACATTATGGACGGCGAAGCAGGTAATGCTTCATTGAATCGCTACCGGAATAAAATCCAAATAGCCCGTTACTTTGAAAACCCGCAAGCCATGCCACATATCAGCGCCACAGTGGTTGCCAAAATCGCTCTGATGCAAATTGACGGCGGCGATGCTTTCCCGCCCGGTATGAAATGTTGCGAAGACTGGAGCTGTTTCAACCGCCTGGCGTTTTTAGGAGATTTTGTCTATGTGGGATTTGCCTTGGCAATAAAAAATAATGGCGTACAGGGACAGATAACCGGGCTGTCAAATGCAGAACGGACAAATCTGATCGAACATATCGTGAATTTTTATAATCTTACCCAGGCTTTTTCCTTAAGCCAGCAGGCTAAAACGGACAAAGCAGAGTTATTCGAAATTTTCTTTCGCTATGATCTTAGACAAAGAATCATCTGCGCACTAAAGGAAAAAGATTATGCCCTTGTTAATTATTTGTTCGACAATCTTTCCCAGGAAAGCCTGGATCAGTTAAGTGGTTTTGAGAAAAGGCTGTATCAAAATCAAACATTGAACTTTATTGCCAAGCTTTATATCTACGCCACAAAATTAATATGGCGCGCACATGGCTTTCCAATAGTAGGCAAACCGGATTAAATAATGCTAGCAGTTAGTAGGGAAAATCGACAAACTGTTTAATGCCCTAATGAATACAATACTTTCACCGAATGGGTAAAACCTAAAACGTTATTCCCCAGTTTACTTTTAAACTCATCAATAACATTTTTTTCGATGTCTTTGCCGCAGTATTGCATTAAAATAATAAATGGCGGTTTAATATTATTCAAATTGTCACAGCGTAACGGTTTGGGAGAATCTGCATAAGATAGGCCAAATTTAAAAAGATAAAATGTTGCCTCATGAAATCTAAACATAGTATCTTGTTCAGTGGTATTTGGCTCTATAACAAAATAAGTCGCACAATTTTGACATTCTTTCTTTAATTTTAAAAAGGTTTTTGAAGCTGCTATATTGTTCTGGGCAGAATCGACTCCGGCAATACAAAGTTGATAATATAGATAGCCATTAGCTGCAGCAAAAACAGAACAGAATGCAAATATTATAACCGGGGACTTTATAAATTCTCTAACAAGAAGCGCTATCAATATCGAAAAAAGCGGCAAAAGCACGATAAAGTTTCTTGGTGTTGAAATCGGACTGACCGAATCAATCAACATCAAGCTAAAAATAAAAGCCATCCCTACCAATGCCAAAGCATTAAATATTTTTCGGTCAGAATTTTTCAGGGTATTGAATTTAACCTTGTTTCTAAACAGCAATTGCAGATAAAAAAAGCAGACACCAACAAAAACCACAGCGACAATGTCTTCTACCAACAGTGTATTTGCCATTTTTTGCAACACACGATTGATCACTGGCAACATGGCCTCGACAAAGATCGATACCGTGGTTTGCGGTCCATTGGAAATAATCCAAAAATTGCCACCTGCTCTATTAGTTAATGTTCCAATCCCTATATGTATTATTGGCCAAATCAGTAAAATACATCCGGCAATAAAATATGGTATGGATTTTTTGACGTCCTTACGACTCAAATATATCGATGCAACCAATATTAATCCAGAATAAATAAGCCCGAAATAATGCGTCAACGACAAACAAAGCGCTAAAAAGCACAACAATAAAACATCAGACACTTTGTTATGTAAATTTAAAACCGGCGTACAAATAAAACTGATAGTCAAAACGCTTGAAAAACACAAAAGCATCGCATAAGATCGAGCTTCTTGTGCATAGATTGCAAAAAAAATGTGGGTAACAAAGAAAATTATTACTATATAAATTACTGTTTCATCAAATATCTTCTTTCCTTTCTGCCAAATAAAGAAAATCGAGAAAAAGGCAAAAATCGTACTTAAAGATCTGGTCACCCATTCTTCATTATTAAAAACGTGTATCCATATATTTAGCAAAAATTGATACAAAGGCGGATGGACATCATTTAGTATCATTGTGCGGAACATCTCTTGCATTTCCACACTACCCCACGAAACTGAAAAAATCTCATCAACCCAATAGGAATAGTTTTTAGAAATTCCCTTTAAAACAAGCGAGAAACTAAATAGACAACAAGCAATAGCAAAAAATTTTAAAAAATTTTTTTTGTCGCCTGTTTTTATTTTCAGCAAACCAATATAACTGTTGGTATACGCCATCATGAAGCCTATAATTAAATATTAAGCCAAGTATTTTTAAAGCCTGATCTATGATTTAAGTGCCTAATTAATCCGAAAAAGAGGTAGCAATCAATGCCAAATAATTTCATAGTGTATCTGGCCTTGCAATGCATGACTCGTTGTAGCAAACCCTATTTCCCAAACATCACTTTGGCTACAAACGCTATAACTTGGCGCTTCGTTAGTTCAGCGTCATCGCATAAACTTAATATATCCATAATTCCTTTACAATTACTGCCATTCTCAGCCGACTCTGATATGTTTGTAGGTAGAACCAGCCAATGTACATTATGATCTTTGAGATATTTAGCCGCTTTATGAGCATACAAAAGGCACGAAGTCAGGATCAGTCAAGCCTCTCAAATCAATCAGATTTATTTTTCCTGCATAACCGATACCGCCTATATCAAAACTAGCTACCTTCTCTCCGGGCAGATTTTCAGCCAACCAATTTGCCATGCGTAAATGTGTAGCATTTATATGCTGTATGCCGGCAGCTGTAATTTGTGACCATCGCAATAGCGATAAAAAGGCCATTCCAATAATACTGATTATGAAAGCGCTATTCGCGGCAATCTTTACAGTTGAGCGGAGTTTTATATATTGACTCAATCTTTCTATCGATTCTATCCCCCCCAAGGCTAGTAAAGGAAAGCAAAAAATCAATAACATTGCCAAATAGCGCATTCCATGACCAGTGGTAGGTAACATAATGCAATATACTGACAGATTTACAAACACTAACAGCAATAAAAACAATATACGCCATGCCTGATACTTAGTCAAACGTAAACAACCGAAAATAAGCAGCGGAATAGACACAATCAAAGCAATTATTTTCAAACCGAAATACTTCACTCCAAATAAAAAGTCTACTATTTGCAGTGCAATTTTTTTTAACAGACTGCCAATTATAATTAATGGATTAGGTCTGACATCCCCAAACAACAACCATTTCCGTCCACTAAAAGTCACTGGCAATATTGAGTGCGAGGTAATAAAGTTATTTAATCCCACCAAAAAAATTGCAAATAAACAAGGTAGAGCGTGACTTACCCAATAATTTACCTGAAACTCCAAATATCGGCAGAAAAACCACCGCTTCAGAACGGGTAAGAATGGCAAATCCAATCAATTCCCCACTAATTAAAGCATTCATGGTGTCACCACCGGATTTTTTAAACCAGAAACCAGTGCTTAAAAATAGGCAGGCGATCAACAATAAATGTTCCATTCCAGTCACTACCAGCCAAACATGTAATTATTTAAACCTCCACCATTTGCGGATGCTGTCTTAACTCCAGGTAGTTGAGCTTATTGACTGCATTGATATAAGCCTTGGCCGAAGCGATGACGATATCAGTATCAGCACCGGAGCCGTTGACGATACGGCCGGCTTTTTCCAGCCTGACGGTGACTTCTCCCTGGGCATCGGTGCCGGTGGTGATGTTGTTCACCGAGTACAGGGCCAATGTGGCTTGGGTATGTAACAGGCTTTCCAAGGCTTTGAGGCTGGCATCCACAGCACCGCCGCC
Source organism: Methylomonas paludis (assembly GCF_018734325.1). Classification (NCBI taxonomy): domain Bacteria; kingdom Pseudomonadati; phylum Pseudomonadota; class Gammaproteobacteria; order Methylococcales; family Methylococcaceae; genus Methylomonas; species Methylomonas paludis. Next base: position 3,408,126 of record NZ_CP073754.1, read on the forward strand.
CTGGGCGCTGCCGGTGAGTTCCTGGCCGCCGCTGCGGATGGTGACGCTGGCATTGGGTACTTCGCCGGTTTCGGAGCAGACTTTCAGGCTGAGCAGTTTGATCTGTTCTTCTTCGGCAGCGCCGCTTTGTTCGGAGATCAAGGCTTGCAAGTCTTCATCAAAGATGTCGTGCTTTTTGTCGGCCAGTTGTTTGAAGCGGAAGAAGGCTTCGTTCAAGGCTGTTTCGCTGCTGAACGGCATCCCCAGTTCGATCATCCGGGTTTTGAAGGCATTACGCCCGGAGTGTTTGCCTAACACCATGCGGTTGGTAGACCAGCCCACATCTTCGGCACGCATGATTTCATAGGTTTCGCGGCTTTTCAGGACACCGTCCTGATGAATGCCGGATTCATGGGCAAAGGCATTGGCGCCGACAATGGCTTTGTTGGGCTGTACCGGGAAACCGGTAATGGAAGACACCAGTTTTGAACAGGTGACGATTTCCCGGGTATCCAGCCGGCTGTCACAGCCAAAGAAGTCCTGACGGGTGCGTACGGCCATCACCACTTCTTCCAAAGAGGCATTACCGGCCCGTTCGCCCAGGCCGTTGATGGTACATTCCACCTGACGGGCGCCGTTCATCACCGCCGCCAGCGAGTTGGCAACCGCTAAGCCTAAGTCATTATGGCAATGCACCGAGAAAATGGCTTTATCAGCATTGGGGATACGTTGCCGCAAGTTAGCGATGGTGGCGCCAAACTGCTGGGGCATGCTGTAACCCACGGTATCGGGGATATTCAGCGTGGTGGCGCCGGCATCGATTACCGCTTCCAGAATCCGGCACAAGAAATCCTCTTCCGAACGTCCGGCATCCTCCGGGGAAAATTCCACATTATCGGTATACTGCCGGGCCCGTTTCACCGCCCGCACCGCATGTTCAATTACCTGTTCCGGACTCATCTGCAGCTTCATCTGCATATGGATCGGTGAAGTAGCGATAAAGGTATGAATCCGGGCGCTGTTGGCGCCACGCAAAGCCTCACCGGCTCGGTCTATGTCTTTATTCAGAGCCCGAGCCAGACCGCATACCGTGCTGTCTTTCACCACACCGGCCACCGCCTGCACCGACTCAAAATCACCCTGACTGGCAGCCGGAAAACCGGCTTCAATCACATCGACTTTCAGGCGTTCCAGCGCTCGGGCAATGCGGACTTTTTCATCGCGCGTCATCGACGCGCCGGGACTTTGCTCACCATCGCGCAAAGTGGTATCAAAAATAATTAATTTGTCTTTCATGATCACTCCGTTCATGAAAATTGCGGTTTAACCGCCGGGAATACTAAAAAATGAGTTGGGTGGTGCGAATGAGATGTCTGGGTGCCCCTCAGGGCAGCAGCATCAACAGCAGGGCGAACAAGCAAGCACTGGCCAGCAGCAGGGCTGAACCAATAGGCTTGATTTTGACTAGGGATGCGTTCATGGCACTAACTATACTGGATTGCCAGGCTGGGCTCAAGTTTAGCCGACAACTAAGCCAATAAACTGTATAAGTATTGCCAATCAAATAAAGGGCCGGGGTCGGTTTTACGGCCAGGAGCGATATCACTATGAGCGACTATACGCTGCCGGGACAGGCCAGGATAGTGGTTGAGCAATATCCTGATCACGGCAGTGAGTTGCTGATATTGAAACTCGGTGTAACTCTGCTTTACCGAGCCTTCCAATTCGATGCCTATCGAAAAATCATTACAGCGCTGACGGCCTTGATATTCTGAGACACCGGCATGCCAAGCACGCTGATGGAATGGCACATATTGATTAATACTACCGTCGCGGCAGATTAATAAATGAGCCGAAACCTTAAGCTGATAAATTTCGGCAAAACTGGGATGGTCCAGAGGATTTAAGCGATTGGTAAACAACTGATTGATATAGTCCCCACCAAATTGTTCCGGGGGCAAGCTAATGCAATGGATCACCACTAAAGATATATCATTGGGATCTGGACGCTGATCAAAATTGGGTGATATCAGCTTATTGGCTATACTAAGATAATGCTCATGGATTATCATCGACCTACTTTTCCTTAGATGTATCTAGCGAAGATCAAAGCAAGACCAGCTGGCTTGGAGCGGGCAAAACCGGCCAGATTTATTGCTGACAGTATAATAGCAAGCTTTACCCAATCAGGTTTATTCCATGCAACCCAATAGCGCAGAGATAGCCGCATTTTTAGCGGAAGACATCGGCAGCGGTGATTTAACCGCGCAAATAATTCCAGAGGCCAGTTTGGCGACAGCTACTGTCATAAGTCGCGAAGCCTGTGTAATTTGTGGTCAGGCCTGGTTCAATGCGGTATTCCAACAGTTACACCCGACTATTAGCATCGATTGGTTTTGTGCGGAAGGTGCGACTGTTCCTGCCGATACTTTGCTGTGCCGGCTTTCCGGCCCAGCTCGGCCCTTGTTGAGTGGCGAACGTACCGCGCTGAATTTGCTGCAAACTTTATCGGCTACGGCCACCATTGCCCGCAATTATGCTGATGCGGTATCAGGAACCGGTTGCAAGGTATTGGATACCCGAAAAACCCTGCCGGGATTACGACTGGCGCAAAAATACGCCGTGCGCTGCGGGGGCTGCTTTAATCATCGCATTGGTTTGTTCGACGCTATTCTTATCAAGGAGAATCATATTATTGCAGCCGGTTCTATCGCCAGTGCCGTGGCCGCTGCCAGACTAACCAGCCATGCCACGATTGAGGTTGAGGTGGAAAATCTGAATGAATTCCAGCAAGCCCTGGCCGCTAAACCTGAACGCATTATGCTCGATAACTTTGCACTTGCCGATATGCGTCACGCTGTCCGGCAAAATGCCGGACAACTCGAATTGGAAGCCTCGGGTAATATTACTCTGGACAATATCCGTACGGTTGCCGAAACCGGAGTTGATTACATTTCGATTGGGGCCTTGACCAAACATGTCCATGCGATTGATTTATCCATGCGCATAGAACTGCAGCCCTAGCAGCTAGGAGCAGTATAATAGTAAACTTGTTTTATAAACCTGAACACGACTGTATATGACTGCCAGCAAAACTGTTTTTATTACCGGCTGCTCTTCTGGAATTGGTTACACCACGGCAGTCGCTTTAAGAGACCGAGGTCATCGGGTAATTTGTTCTGCTCGGAAACCTAGTGATGTTCTGCGCTTACAGCAGGAAGGCTTTACCTGCTTGCAACTGGACCTGGCCGATTCTGCCAGTATTGAGCAAGCGGTTCTGGAATTACTTGCTCTGACCGATGGTAAACTCGATGCTTTGTTTAACAATGCTGCTTTTGGTCAGCCCGGCGCAGTGGAAGATTTGAGCCGAGCCGCTTTGCGCAATCAGTTTGAAACAAATTTGTTCGGCACACATGAACTGAGCAATCTGCTGATTCCGGTCATGAGAAAACAAGGCCATGGCCGAATTATTTACAATAGCTCTATACTGGGCTTCGTGGCAATGAAATATCGTGGTGCCTATAATGCCAGCAAATTTGCGCTGGAAGGTTTGGCCGATACCTTACGCCTGGAATTACGCGGCTCGGGCATCCATATTATTCTGGTGGAACCTGGCCCTATTGAAAGTCAGTTTAGACGTAATGCCATGATTATGTATCAACAATACATAGACCCCCAGCATAGTTATCATCAAGCCACTTATCAGGCTTTAGAAAACCGTCTGCAAAAGCCAGGCCCAGCGGCACCGTTTACCTTACCGGCAACTGCTGTGGCGGCAAAAGTATTGGCTGCTCTGGAATCTAAACACCCAAAATGCCGTTATCCGGTCACATTTCCTACTTATTTATTCGCGATTTTGAAACGACTACTACCCAGCGCTTGGTTGGATAAAATTTTAGCGAGTGTCGATTGAACAGAATGCTTTTTGGGTTCATCTGGAACGTCATAATCGTGCAACAAACTTACTATCAAACCCTTTAAATTATGATATTATCGCGCAGGCATGTAGCCGTTTAAATGTCGTCCGGTTAGCAGCTATGTGTTCTTAATAAAAATAACTGTGAGGTTCATACATGAAAATTTTAAAAAGCGCTGTAATTGCATTTTCTTTAGCTGCTGCTATGGGTTCATTTTCAACTGCTGCCGTTGCTGAAGCCGGCAGAACCAGCTACAAACCTATTGACGCAATTAAAGGTGTACAAGAGCGCATTGCTACAGCGGAAGCAGCTATCAATAATGGCGCTGACGGCACTGAAGTAGCTGGCCTGATCAAAAAAGCATCTGACTTCGCTGAAGAAATCAATGCCAACGACAAAGTGTCCAGAGAAAACTCTAAAGCGCTGAAACATTTGAAAGCCGCTATCGCTTCTGCTAAAGCAGCAAATTTGCAAGAATCCAAAGAACATTTGGCTAAAGCAAAAGAAGTTATTGAAGGTTTGAAAAAACTGCTCTAAGCAGATCTGACGGGGTGTGTCTTCGCACCCCGTTTACTTATACCCAGTCAATGGGGATTTCACATCCATTCATAAATAAAATGCTTGCTGCAATTGGGCTTCAAGCCTAAGCAGTACTTGCCTGGCATTCTGTAAACCCTCTAGTTCCAATGGTATATCAGGACAAAGCAACAAACGTCTCTGCCATAAGTTTTTCAATTTTATCGCGTTCGCTGCAGTGAAATGATATTGCTCAACTAAGTGCCGATAGTCTTCGTCATCAATTTCAGCGATATGTGGCCTGCAACGTCTGAGCTGATCGATCAGCAAACTAATGCCCGGCAAATGCGCATCTATCCAGGCATTGACCCTGTCTAAATTAAAATCAGCCAACGGCGTTTCCCTGTTATCGGAAACTATTTTAATACAATGAATCAATTCGCTAGTGCTAAATCTTGCCGCTATTTCATAAAAACCCGCCGCTTCCATATCATACAGACCATCATCACTATAATCGGCCTGGGGCTTGGCAAAACTCAAAACTTTAGTCGTTGTGATGTTGTGCCGGAAAGGAAATTGTGGATAAAAGGTCCGGCCAGTGGCGGTATTGAGAATTTTGTCGGCTAAATAACAAGCACCAAGATCATGTTGACGATGGCCGGCGATACCGATATTAAGCATAATAGGTGAAAAACCTTGAGCAAATTTGGCCATGGCATAACCAACGGCACCCGCCATCGCAATTTTGCCCATCCCAGTCAACACCAGAACCGTATCGTGACTGGTGTATATAGTAAACGGGTGAGTTTCTACAGATTTCTTTAAGCCCAAGTGTTGAATGAGCGGCTTTGCTTCAGCTTGTAAGGCTACAAAGATGAATAGCGATGGCGCCATTAAGCAAAGCCAACTAATTTGAAACGTCTAAACCCTACGATCCAGCACCTGCTCATTACTTACCCTCAGCAGAGGAAACGCCTGAGCTTGGGGCATTAGCCCGTTTTACAAATAAATCTTTTAATCTATCGAAAGCGGTTTGTAAGGTTTTTTCCATTACAACCTGATTGCCGATTGAGACAATTACTCTGGCCAATTCCGGCATTTTGGTCTGGGTAGCCAGCATATAAATTGGCTGAACATACAATATGGAATTATCCATAGGTAAAATTACCATGCGGCCTTTTTTAATTTCCGAACCCTGTTGATTCCATAAGGTGAATTGAGCGGCAATTTCCGGGTTTTGATCGATTAATGCGTTCACTTGCGACGGCCCATTGACCTGAACGGCTTTGGGAAATTGAAATACGGTAATGCCGGGCTTATAACTGTGATCACATTTGCTTTCATCCATGGTTCCGGCCAAACCTACCATACTTAAATTATTGCGATTTACCGGGGTCATGGGGTTAATCAGCACGAATTCTTCTTCATCATTACAATGATTAAAATCCATAGTGATGAAATAGGGCAACACGGCTTCGTTCTGCACAACCGGGGCTTGCCAGGTTTCAGCCTGCTCATAAAACAGTTGCGGACTGTTTTGATGATATTTGGCATAAACATCCATTTGGGTGTGGTAAAAATCCCGAGGATAGCGCAGATGTTGTAATAATTCTTCAGGCAGATCCGTCAACAGTTTAAAAACACCGGGATAAGCACGCTGATAGGCATTAATAATCGGATCATTGTCATCACTTATGTAGTAATCGACTCGACCATCGTAGGCATCGACCACAATTTTGACCGGATTGCGAATGTAGTTGAATTGCTGTTGATCTGCAGTTATGTCATTGCTTACCGGCAATGACAAGGGATAAAAACTTGAAGTAGTATAAGCATCCTGTATCCAGAAAAATCTATCTTTAGTCACTACCAAATAAGGGTCTTTATCCAAATGCAGGAATGGCGTCAAACGGGTGACTCTTTCTTTGATATTACGACGTATCAATAAGCGACTATCTTTGGTTACATTGGGCGATAAAAATATTTTTTCGTCTTTTAAATAGGATGACAGTAACAGTTTACGAAAATAGGAATTAATCGGGATACCGGAATTACCCTGATAATTCAGCGAGTCTTTAGCAGGGGTTCCGGAAATGCCTTCAGTAATGAGTTTATTCGGCACCAGCGCATATTGATATTGGCCTTTGCCATAATAGATATCCGGGTATTTGACTGCAAAACCAACCTGAGAACTCATGTCCAGATCTCGTAAATACCAGACGATGGGGATGCCGGCATCCTGGGCCGCCGGTGATATTACCGCACCATAGCCGTGGGTATAGCGCAAATGGGTGTTTTCCCAGTTTTGAGCTTCTTTGGGCAGCTTATCTATATTGATTTCCCGAGCAGCCAGATTTACCTGTTGATGGTGGCCATTAATAAAATAGCGATCTTCATCTACTGCCGGAAAATCGTAATAAGGCCGGATGCCTTGTAGCTGCATATAACTGTCAATCAAAAACTCCCGATCCCAAACCGGAATATTTTCAAAATGTTTTTTGGTTGACCATGCTTCTATGTCTTTGGTGGCATCGATGTCTACCTTGAAGTCTATCGTTTTAATTTTGGTCAAATCATAAGCCGCCAAAGTAGCATTAATATTATTCTGCATAGAATTTGCTTCTATGCGGCTAAAGTTTGGCTTGACGACAAGTTTTTCGATAAGATCGGGTACTAGCCGTACGTGTTGTAACCATAAGGCGGCCACAAAACTAATCAGCGCGATCAGAGTGGGGGCTTTACTGCGATGTCTGACCGAAAACACATAGAAGATGACTGTCACCAGAATCGCTAAAGCAGCGGCTATGGCCAGCCAAATTAACGGCAAGTTATAACGCAGCTCGACAAAACCTGGGCCGAAAAACACCGGTTGATTATTATCCTGATAAAGTAAGCCAAACCTCTCCAGCAGCAAGCCCCAGACCACAAACAATATGACAAAACTGAACAGGATACTTAGGTGAATTTTAGCGCCTAAAGGCAGATTCTGAGTTTGATCGGGAATCACAATATGCTCCGCCCAATACAAAGCACTTGTGCCAAGCAACACTACTGCCGCACTTACCAGTAATTCTTTTTGGATCAGCAGGTAAATCGGATACTGAAACATGTAGAAGCTGACATCATTGCCATATAACGGCTCAGTGATACCTGAATTACTGCCAAAAAAGAACAACAAGGCCTGTTCCCATTGCTGATAAAAGGGCACGGCAATGACAATAGCCAAAATCAAGGATATGGGGGTATAGACTTTGGTGGAACCATTCATGAAGATATCAGCTATGCGCTGAAATCGGCGGCGCTTTTGATCGTCAATCAGGATCTCATCGGATGCGCTGAAACCCAGATAGCGGGAGGCTATCCAAAAATGAAATAGAAATACTGCAAAGAAAAAAACAGTAACGGCACCGGAAAATATAAATCGATACAAAAATTTTAGCCAAAAGTAGGCTTCAAAATCCAACGATCTAAACCACCAAAGATCAACAAAAAAATCGAGAAACAAAAAGTAAAACGCAACGTATAAAACGGTTAGCACGCTAATGGTGCCGATTAACACGGGTAACGGTTTCCAGTTACGCATAAATTCCTCTTGGTCCTGATTTGGTGGCGCTGGGCATAGCTTGGAATTAAGTCTAGTTTTAATTATCCATTCTAACCCAAATCCAACTCGGTCTTTATTTCAATATCCAGCTTTTCAGCTTTTAGCGATCGAGTAAAAGCGTAGCGGATTAAGCGGCTTTGTCGCTAATAAATCAGATAAATGTGGGTATTAATGGGGGCTGACTTTACTCTCCGTACGCCTAACCTGGGTTTCGCTAGGCTAGAACCAGGTTAGGAAATTTTGAATACGTGCTTATTTTTTAAACTTTGCCAGTATTTTGGCGCGATTGACAAACAGCACATAAGCAGCGATACCGAGCAATAGGCCAAAAATCAGCTGGCCTAGCCCTGATGACTGTTGTGCGGCAGGTGCAGAGCCGGCAGTATTAGCTGCTTGAGGTGGCGGCAGCACGAAGGCTTTTTCCTTGACCGCCTTGATTTCAGGCAAACCCAGGCTTTTCCAGGCATCATAATCCTGCCACATAGGATATTTGCCCTGCCAGTATTCTTTAGTGAAGTACGGCGCCAAGCTCATACCATGCAAGGTTGGTATGCCTCTGGCATCGGCAAATCCTTTGTATACCACCAGGCTGATGTCTCCACCCTCACCGACACCGTTTGTGGTAAAGGATTTTTCCACATGGTCATGAAACATCCAGATGCCTTGACCAAAACTGTTTAAACCATCATCGACTCCGCTCAATTCCAAATCCAGTCGCTGCGCCGGCACCATGCCATGTACGTCACGCTTGATATAGGAAGAAGGGCCGTTATCCACACCATCGTAATGGGTGATCATAGGTTTATGACCATGAATATGCAGGGCAAAGGCATCGGTATGACCATTCAGCACCCGCAGCTTCACTTTCTTGTTTTCTTCCATCAGAATTAAAGATTCTCTGATGGTATAAGGGAACGAGCGACCATTCAGCATGTAATAGTCATCGGTGGCTTCCGTGACATCGTATTCATTATTGAGCCGCCGGGCAATCAGGCGCGGATCGTTGGCGGAACGCGCCATTTCATGCAATTCCTTGTCCGCAGATTGATAATGCAAATCATATTCCGCGCTATATTTTTCCAGCACAGCCACGGAAGGATGACGCACCTGTCCCGCACCGACATTGAACGTTTGCACCCAGTTGTTGGGGCGGTTTTCCTCAACCACAAAAATACCCTGTAAACCCATAGGGATATGAGTATGCGGCTGGACATGGCAATGGTAATACATGGTGCCGGGTTGGCGCGGTTTAATCACATAGGTTTTGCTGGAGCCTGGCAATACATCCATTTGTCCAGTCTGGCCGACTCCGTCATTACCTTCACCGCTATGATCCATATAAGGGTGATCGATACCATGCAAGTGGATGGAATGCGGCAAATAATGGCTGTTTTCCAGCACAATCCAGATAATATCACCCTGCTCAACCCGAATCACCGGCGATGGCACCCGCAGCAGCGGATTAGCGACCGGCTCATACAAACTCAGTGTGGACATATCTCGGGTTTTGGGTGCATATACCCAAAAAGTCGGCTGGATACCAGGGGCAATATCAAACGTGGTGGTTGGTTCCCGCATATCAGGAGAATGCCCATTTAATTCGGCAATTTCCAGTTTGATTATGTAATGATCCGGGTCTCCATCACCATCCATGTCATTACTGGCAGTAATGGCATCGGCAGCCAGTTGGGTATCCATCAGCGTGGACATGGAAATATTATTGGTACCTTTCACAAATGCCGCAATATCGGCCGGATTATCCGGATTACACATCCGCGATTCCTGAATCTCTACTCCGTCGATAACCTGGGCATCCCGCCATTTTGGATCGGTAAATTCTGAACAAACGTCTTCTGCTACGCCTAGCTTGACATTCTGGCTAGCCGGCTGCTTATTGGCTTCCGCCATGACCCAATGCGGCAGGCTCAGCAACAGAGTAGCGCACAAAAGGGGAAGAATTTTTTTATGCATAAAAAAGCCTCATAAAAATTGTCAATGAGTACATCCGATGGCGAAATAGACAGAACCCCATATCAGGAAACCTCAATACCGTAACCAGAACGCAAAAATAAAGTATAGAAAACCTCTGCAAAACTGTCCGATATTAAAACCTTTTCCGGCTAATGTCCAATGATTACATGCGCAAAAAACATGTGTCACGACTACAGCACACAGTCTACCCCTAAAAAAATTTTTAGCAGTGGTCGCTAACCATCACCGGGTATAATTCTGCATCGCCAGACAGTTACACTAGGTGTAAACATACGGTCGGCGGGCCTGTCTCCCAAAACCTGATGCCGCACAAACCAGGGCTTTGGTACTGATTGCCCAGCCATGCCACCACTTATGACACCATCAATACAACCTTTAGCCATGCGTAATTTTAAACTTCTGCTGTGTTTGCTTCTGATCATTTTAGTTCACTTGTCTTTAGATTGGTTTAACAATCAACCGCAACAAGCCGGTATTGATGTCCCCACCGGCAAATTGACCAGCCTGTCATTTTCTCCGTTTCGGGAGGGCTACAGTCCACTCGAAGAAGTGTTTCCTCTGGCTGAGCATATTGAAGAAGATATGCGTTTGCTGGCGGATAAAACCTGGAGCATCCGCACCTATTCCAGCCTTGGCGGCCTGGAACCTTCTCCGGCATTGGCTCGCAAATATGGCCTGAAAATGATACAGGGCTGCTGGTTGGGTTATGTGTCTAAAGATAATCATAAAGAAGTTGAGGCTCTGATCAAATCCGCCAACACCAATCCTGATGTCGTTACCCGGGTGATAGTCGGTAATGAAGTGTTGCTGCGCGGAGAAATGGATGTAGACAAACTGATAGGCTATATCCGCGAGGTCAAGCGCGCCGTTAAGCAACCGGTGTCTTATGCCGATGTTTGGTCTATGTATATGAAGTATCCCAAACTGATTCAAGAAGTAGACTTTATTACTATCCACATTTTGCCCTACTGGGAGGATGAGCCAGTTGCTGTGGCGAACGCGGGCGAACATCTGGAAAAAGTTGTCAAGCAGGTTGAAGATGAAGCCCGCGGCATCGCTCCCGGTAAACCGATATTGATTGGTGAATCCGGCTGGCCCAGTGCCGGTCGCCAGCGCGGCCTGGCTGTACCTGGCGTGGTCAATGCAGCAAAATTTAATCGCGATATGATTCAGGTTGCCAATCGCCACCATTTTGATTACAACATCGTCGAAGCTTTCAACCAGCCCTGGAAAAGTCATCTGGAAGGTGTGGTAGGGGCAAACTGGGGACTGTTTTCGGCTGATCGTGAACCGGTTTTCCCATTAACCGGACCAGTCAATGAAAATCCGCATTGGCAACTGCATTTTCTGGAATCGAGTTTACTTTGGCTATTGATAGTAGCGGCTTATGCCAAAAAGCTACGCGAGCTGTCGGTGTTCCGCAGCATTTTATTTTTAGCCTTGTCGCAAATATTCAGTGTTTGTTTGGTAACGCTGGCCAATTTTCTCTGGTATACCAGTTATAATCAATGGCAACGCAGTTATATGCTGTTTATCGCTTGCGCAAATGCCTTGCTGGGAGCGCAGCTGTTGCAACGCAGTTACGCCTTGCTGGCCAAAATTCCGGGCAGCCAGGCGCTGGCGGAACGCTTGCGCGGCCTGTATTTACTGTTTATTGTGCTGGCGCTTTATAAAAACTACGGTCTGGCGATGCATGGGCGCTACTTGAGCTTCCCCATCGAACAATTCTCGATACCGGTGCTGGGTGTGTTTACACTGATAGGCCTGAGCACACTCAACGAACGCAGGTTCGGACTGAGTACGTTGCGATCAGATGTGCTAATAGGCTGGAATTTACACGGCCATCGAGATCGTCTGATTGCCTATGCTTTGAGTTTTGGCATTATCGCCATGATATTAGGCGAAACCAAAGCCTTTATGGACGGCAGCGATTTTATTCAGGCCCATCCTGGCGTTTCGGCTGGTTTGCCGTTTGCCTTGACCTATACTCTGGAAAATCAGCAACTAGTGGTGTGGCTGGGCTATTTACTGAGCTTATCGCTGCCTCTATGGAGCAAATACGGCGAAAAAGCCCGAACCTAGGCAAATTTATAGCTGAATTGCGCGGATTAAGGCGCTAAGTGACAGTTTGACGCGCGGCAATTTGTCACATTTTCAAAATCCCAGCAAACAATTAAACTATGTGCAACTCTTGTATGCGCTCCCTCTCCTAAGGGTAAAGAGTTTTAATATCCTTCCTCAATGCGGCCTAGTGCCGCATTTTTTTGGGCCGGAATTTCCAGGAAAAGGAATTACCTGTATCAAGCCAATATATTCTGCTCAGCCAACACCAATCTATCTACAATGATACTGTGGTTAATGTAATACGCGATAACGGCTTATCCAGCTAGTATTGACCAATATACTTTGACGGCAGCGCCAGAGGGTGTGCCGACTCTGGAGCGCGATTGATGCGCTTCACTGCGTTCAGCACATCCTACGCCGTATCCGGCAAGATAAGATGGGTCGACTACTAGCGTTGTGTTTTTAGGATAAGCCGCCAGACCAGCTTGCTGAATTATCTTGAACTATTTTAACCTCCATATATCTGAAAGGAGGCTGAAACCGGCAATATGTAAGCTTGCTAAAATTTGTCTGGGGGTGCGATATAATTGTCGTGCTTAACCGGGCAGAGAGGGATCGGTTTGGAGTATAACTTGCTGCTTTTCTGTGTATCAGTTGGCAAATATTTAGTTTATGTTTTTTCTTAACTGCAAAGATCCGCTAATCTACTCGCTGCAATGAGTGATTTTTAGCGCTCTATCAACCCGGCTGAACCCAAGACCAGAATATTTTTCGCTCAAAGAGATTTATATCATGAAAAAATTATCACTAAGCTCAACCGCATTAGCCAGCCTTTTGCTTGCTTCATGCGCCTCACAAACTGGTTGGACACCTACTGTAGATAGCTACAATGATCCAAATGCTGCCAGACTGAGCCAGGATATGGCTGAATGCCAACAACTTGCTTCTCAAGCATCCGGTGGCTCAGCCAAAGAAACCGCCATTGGTGCCGGTGTCGGTGGTCTGATCGGTGCAGCCGGCGGCGCTGCACTAGGCGCTGCACTTGGTAACGCCGGCACGGGCGCAGCATTAGGCGCAGCTGCGGGCGGCATAGGCGGAGGCGCCCAACAAGGCCTAGGCTCCGAAGCTCAGTACAAACACGCTTATTCAAGCTGCTTGAGACAACGCGGACATCGGGTGCTTAACTAATACCCCGAGCAGTATTACCGCACCCCTGTGTATCCTATGCGTAATTTTGCTATGATCTCAGGAGGTTGCGGTAAACCGCACAACAGCCCAACACAGCATTCTCTAGCGTTTACGCCTCCAAAATTTATAAGGTACGTGTAAAATATTCACTCGAATCCAAACAGTATTGACGTAGAATTACCTTAGTATCTGTCTAGTGGTTGACCAACATTACTTTTCGGAAGCGCTAAATAGAACATGCCGACTGGAGGCGCATGGTTCGCAATTGATGCGCATCACTGCGTTCAGCGCAGCCTACGCCGTATCCGTCAAAATAAGATTGATCGATTACTAGTTAACAATAATTGACATAGCACATACTCCCATAACCAGGATAGGCCGAATTTCAGCCCATTACTGCTGAAATTAATGCCGGAAAGGAAAAACACATGACCAGGGATTTGACCATTTTCGTAAACACTTCCGACAATTTCGATGATTGTTGGGTGCCGTTTTTCACATTATTCCAAAAATATTGGCCGGACTGTCCTTACCCCATCGTACTTAATACTGAAACCAAAGATTTTAAATTTGCAGGCCTAAATATTCGCTGTGCAAAAGTAGCGATAGGTGAAACCCGGCGACTAAGCTGGAGCGAATGTCTGGCGCGCAGTCTGGATGCGATCGATACGCCTTATATCCTGTATTTACAGGAAGATTTTTTTCTGGAAGCACCAGTCAAACAAGATATTCTGGAGGATTTCTTAGCCGAAATAAGAGCCGGCCACGCGGATGTGATCCGTTTGCTGGAATGTGACGGTGCCGGACCCTGGCAGGCTACTGAAAATCGCCTACTGTGGGCAGTGGATCAAAAAGCCAAATACCGGATTGCTCTACAGGCCGCCTTATGGCGGAAATCCAGCTTACGCGCCCACATCCGCTTGCACGAAAGCCCTTGGCAATTGGAAATTTTCGGCTCGATGCGGGCACATCGCAAATCGGAAAAAGTATTCTGCGTGAATCGTGATCTGTTTTCCAAACCTGGTGCTGAAGTTTTCCCTTATCAGGCCACCGGGGTAGTGTCCGGCCAATGGGAACGCAGCATCGTTGAGCCCCTGTTTGCCAAACACGCGATCAGCGTGGATTTTTCGCGCAGAGGTTTTTATGATCGTAACGCTCAAAAACCCAGCAACCGCCCCATCATCCATAAAATTTATGACCGCTTGCGGTCTTTGATTTAAGCCTTAGCTTAATCAGCTGTCAGGACAATAAGGTCCGCTCCACAAACCAGTAGGCTCCCATCAAACTGACCAGCAGAGAACAGACTTTCAGGAATTTGGTACTGATTTCGGGCTTGTTGTTCAACCACCAGATTAAAGGCAGCACCACTGCTGCTACCGCAATTTGCCCAGTTTCTATGCCCAAATTGAAAGACAGCAATGGCAACAGAATGCCGGTATCACCCGCTGAAATTTCCATTTCCCGCAAAACACTGGCAAAACCAAAACCGTGAATCAAACCAAAGCCAAAAGTCAGCCAGTGGCGGCCTTTGGGGTGATCACCCCGAACCAGATTTTCTATGCCGACATAGACTATGGTAGCCGCAATAAAAGGCTCCACAAAGCTGCTGGGCAACTCGATGATATTCAGCCCGGCGCAAGCCAGAGTAATGGAATGGGCTATTGTGAAAAACGTGATAATTTTAATCGCCGGCCAAAAGCTGTGAGTGACGGCCAATAGGGCAAACAAAAACAGTAAATGATCATATCCGGTAACGATGTGTTCAACGCCCAATTTAAAAAAATCCAGAAAAGCCGCCAAAATACCCGGCTGAGCAGTGCCAAGCTGATTGGCGCCTGCTAATTCAACACTGGCCTGATTGTCTGATTTAGCTAACATTTTCTCTAATAAAATTTCGCCTGCCGGCGCATTGACTGTCAGGTATTGCTGATGGCCATCGGCCAGCAGGCTTAAAAACTTAGACTGTAACACCAGCATCTGATGCGGGGCCGGCTGATAATGAAACTCTACATGAGCGTTATTCTGGTCATCGAAACTGACTTGCCCTGCCGACACCGGCTCACGATCCTGACCATCGATATTGACCCGCAGTTGTGCTGCCAATAATTTGGCAATACTGGGCTTGGCGGCTTCTCGCTCGCTGTCACTGACTTCTGCATCCAGATCGCTATCCATAGGCGCGAAAGCTTCGATATTTTGTAAGGCAAAAGTCAGCCGCACATCCACGCCCGTTGGCTGCAATTGCACATCAAAAGAGCTTAAGCCCGGTGCATGAGCAACTGCGCAATGGCATTGCAACAGCAAAAAAATGGCAAACAACTGGATTAACCAGGTTCTCGCATAATATTTATTGCGTATAAATCTTATACCAACAGTATTCATTAGCTTTTTTTGGCTTTGAATTTATACAAATACAGCAGAAATACCAAAACCACCACCAGTAATATGCCTACGGCAGCCAGGGCAATGATATGGACAGGAATGGCATTCGGGTCAACGCCAACCTCCAGTGGTATGCGGAATTTATCGTCTTCTTCTATAGCATCGCCTATCAATAAATACAGCAGATAATCGCCTTTTTTGTCGATTTCGGCTTGCGCCTCCACTGCACCACGCGGATAAAGCTTGGCGGGAATTTCACTGACCGTACGAATTTCTTTATAGTCATCCGGGGCTTTAAGGCCGGTTTTCTCCACTTCTATCACTTTGATGCCGATGGGAGTAGCACGAATGTCTCTATCGATCAAATCCGCAGTAAAAAACATTTTGCCGGGGCGGGGGATTTTTTGGCAATACGGCACAAAAGCTGCCTTGGGGTCGGCATTATGCTCACCGGGCACTGGTTGCACATAAGCACTGAAATGCACGGCATAAAAATCGTTGGCAATAATACAATCCAAATCGGGACGGTTGCCCAAGGCATTGGATTGTTTGCTGCTAAAGCCCAGCTTTTCGCAAGCACTCAGCGCCAACAAGCTCAGGATTAACAGACAAATACGCAAAACAGGAAACGGCAAATTGTTCATGGCTTGAAATAACAGTAAATAACGGTATGTGGATTACTGGGGTTTAACAGTAAATTCAAATTTTCCGGTGACAATATGGGTATCTTCCGAGACTACCCGATAGCGCACGGTATAAGTACCCGCAGGTAAATCGGCCACCGTAGCATGAATATGCGAACCATCGGTCAAGGTTTGTTCAACATCATGGTTATCAACACGCTTGCCAGTGCTGTCTATAACCGCCAGCGCTTTATATTCGCTACGTACGGCATCGTTAAACCACAAATCGATTTGCTTGGGGGCCTGAGTGACGATTTCATCTTTGGCGGGTTGGGATTTCACCAGAATCGCATGAGCCAGAGCCGGCATAGGGCTCAGCAGCGCAGTCATCAGTAAAGCCGATTTTATTATTGTTGTTATATTCAGTTGATACATGACCACCTCTTCAGTTATTAAATCATTGTATGACAGCTATCCGCCATTGCTTTGCGGCTTGGGGGGACTGCTCTGTCCATAAGGCCAGCCAACCGGATGCTGTTGCGACTATGCGCGGATGGCTGGCGACAGTACCCGGCGTAGAAAGCTGCCGGGCAGGTGACCAATCACCACCTTGATTTTTGGAATCCGCCAGCAAAACCGTTGATCCGGTCGGTTCCAGGGCATCCCAGACCCCAGCAAGCCGGTTCCGGCCATTTGCGGCAATATCGCTATGGAATGCCGGTGTTCCGGCTGCCAGCGGCATGGGCCGACTCCAGCTTTTTCCGTTATCCGCCGATTGCAGGTAATACAAACCCACCTGATTATCCGCACCGGTCCACACCACACTATGCAGCATGCCATCAGGCCCCTGACTCAAGCCGCCACCGTTATGCGGACAACCGTCAAACTGCCAGTTAAATTCACCCACATTACTGATGCGCTGCCAACTGGCGCCGCCATCACTTGATTGGGCCAAAGCCATATCACGCGGCTGCATATCCCGATACAACACATTGATCTGGCCGGTGGCTGATACTGCCAGCCGGTTCCAACAACAGGAACAACTGGAAGCATCTATGGTTTGCGCCAATTCCCAATGCCCGCCGGCATCGCTGCTGCGGGCATAGCGTAACCCCTGATAACCATTTTCATCCCTGTCATCCAGCCAGACCAGATGAAACCGGCCCTGGACATCGGCAATCAGATCAGGATGGGATTGATCGGTATCACTACTGCCTGGATTACTGCCCTGTTGCCAGCTTATCCCGCCATCCAGGGAATAAATGGCGACCAAAGGCCCCATACCCGGCAATTCACCGGTGGTTTGCCAGACAGCCAGTACTGTGGAACCGGCTACCGCCAACTGAATGTCATTACCCTGCCGGGACTCCACCGCCAAATTAAACTGACTGCCAACCTCCGTAGGCACCGACCAGTGTAAACCTCCATCTTCGGAATGCAGATAGCCAATAAAAGGATGCTTGGGATCAGCGGCGGCAGCGGTAAAAATGGCATGCAGTTTTGGGCCTTCTGCATATATATCAAAGCCGGTGATATTTTGCTGCTGCAGGGCTTGGGCAGGAAGAGGGTTGAGCACCTGAATTTGCAAGTCTGTGGCCGGCAGAGTCGGTTCGCCCTGCTCGGAACACGCCGCACAAACACTTAGCAAGCCAGCTAACAGCAGCAATCGAGTCGATTTGTAAAGCGTCAAGGCAGACATTGCAAGGCTCGCTGGGAAAAATGGACAGTGATTATAGCGGCTGCGCTGGTTTTTGCCCAAAACCAAAACTATCCAGCAACATCAGAGCCACTCCCACACAGATGGCTGAATCGGCAATATTGAATGCCGGCCAATGCCAGTTTTGATAATACACATCCAGAAAGTCGATGACATAACCGTATAGCAATCTATCGATCAGATTACCGATGGCACCGCCAAGTATCAACGCCAATGCTGCCGCCAGCCAGGTTTGCTGGCGGCTAAGTCTAGCCAGCCAGATGGCAATAATAGAGCTGATCACAATCGCCAGCGCCGCGAACAGCCAGCGTTGCCAACCGCCGGCCTGACTCAGAAAGCTGAAAGCAGCGCCGGCATTATGCACATAAGTTAAATTGAAAGAAGGCAATAGCCCAATCGACTCAAACAATTGCATATGGCTATCTATCGCCAGCTTGCTGGCCTGATCCAACACCAAAACCAGTGCCGACAACCATAGCCATTTAAGCATAATGACGCACCTCACCATCCCCCACCACATTTTCCACGCAACGGCCACACAGTTCTGGATGGTCCGGGTTCAGACCAATATCCGGACGTTGATGCCAGCAGCGCACACATTTTGGCTGTGCAGAAACCCGTACTTTAAGTTTAACGCCGTCCAGTTCAGTGACCACGGCATCAGCCGGACTATCCTGCCAATCATACAAGCTGGTTTTGGAAGTAATGAACACAAAATGCAATTCATCCGCCAATTTGCCCAGTTCACTGGTATAGGTTTCATCACAATACAAGTCTACCTCGGCATTCAGCGATGCGCCAATTTCACCTTTGCTGCGCAATTGCTCCAGTTCTTTACTGACTACGGTACGCACAGCAATAATCCGCTCCCAGGTCGAGACATTGATCACGGCATCTGCTGCCAGTGGAACCAAACCGGTATACCAGGTTTCCAAAAATACTGATGCGCTACGCTGACCGGGAATGACACGCCAGATCTCTTCGGCAGTAAAACTGATGATAGGCGCCAGCCACCGTACCAAGGCTTCAATGACATGATACATGGCAGTTTGCGCAGAACGCCGAGCCAATCCGTCATGCTTGGCGGTGTACTGGCGATCTTTAACGATATCCAGATAAAAACCACCCAAATCGATACTGCAAAAATTCAGCACTTTTTGATAAATGTTTTGAAACTGGTAGGTCTGATAAGCTTCCTGAATTTCTATCTGCAATAACCAAGCTTTATCCACCACCCAGGCATCCAGGGCCAACAAGTCCTCGGCAGCCACCAGATGCTGGGCAGGATCAAAACCATCCAGATTGGACAACAGGAAGCGGGCTGTATTACGCAAACGCCGATAACCATCGGCGGTCCGTTTTAGAATTTCATCGGATACCGACATTTCACCACGATAATCGGTACCGGCCACCCATAAACGCAGCACATCGGCACCCAGCGATTTCATCACGGTTTGCGGCAGCACCACATTGCCCTTGGACTTGGACATTTTTTTGCCTTCCGCGTCCACGGTAAATCCGTGAGTCAGTACTTCTTTATAGGGTGCAACGCCGTGCATGGCGACTGAAGTCATTAGTGATGACTGGAACCAGCCGCGATGCTGATCCGAGCCTTCCAGATACAAATCTGCCGGAAACTGCAATTGTGGGCGCCGGGCCAGTACCGCCGCATGAGTCACACCGGAATCGAACCAGACATCCAGGGTGTCGGTGATTTTTTCATAGTCTTCAGCTTCGCCGCCCAGCAATTCAGCCGCATCAAGTTCAAACCAGGCATCAATGCCCTGCTGCTCAATACGCAATGCCACTTGTTCTATCAGTTCGGCGCTACGGGGATGCAATTCGCCGGTTTCCTTATGCACAAAAAATGCAATCGGCACACCCCAGGTGCGTTGCCGGGAAATACACCAGTCTGGACGATGGGCTATCATGCTTTCAATTCGCGCCTGACCCCAATCAGGGATCCAGGCAACATTTTTCACCTCGGCCAAGGCAGTGTCCCGCAACTGGTTTTTCTCCATGGCGATAAACCATTGCGGGGTAGCCCGGAAAATAATCGGCGTCTTGTGCCGCCAGCAATGCGGATAACTATGCAGCAAGGCTTCATGGTGGACTAGTTTGCCGTGCTCCCGCAATACTTCCAGCACCTTGTCGTTGGCGCTGAATACATGCAGACCGGCAAACAGTTCGGTGCTGGGTAAAAACACACCGTTATTACCGACCGGATTATCCACAAGCAGATTATATTTCAGGCCGACCACATAGTCTTCCTGACCATGGCCAGGAGCGGTATGTACCGCGCCGGTACCGGCATCGGTAGTAACGTGATCGCCCAGGATAATCGGCACTTGCCGGTCATAAAACGGATGTTGCAGCAGCAGATGTTCCAAGGCATTGCCGGTGCAATAACCCACCACATGATGATCACCTATGCCGTAACGCAGCACCACGCTTTTCAGCAAGGCTTCGGCTACCACCAGACGTTCGCTATGACCGTCGATTTCACACTGCACTACCACATATTCCAGTTCCGGGTTCAAGGCCACGGCCTGATTGGCCGGCAAAGTCCACGGCGTGGTAGTCCAGATCACTACCGATAACGGACCTTTGCCTTCATGCTCCAAGGCATGATGACAGGCCGCCATAAAGGCATGTTCGTCCACTACCTGAAAACGCACATCGATGGCTGGAGAGCGTTTGTCCTCATACTCTACTTCTGCTTCGGCCAGGGCCGAACCGCAATCGGTACACCAATGCACCGGCTTGGCGCCTTTATGTAAATGGCCGTTAGCGGTGATTTTGCCCAAGGACCGGACAATGTCGGCTTCAAAACTGAAATCCATGGTCAGATAAGGGTTATCCCAATCGCCTAATACCCCCAGCCGCACGAACTCTTGCTTCTGGATATTGACCTGTTTTTTGGCATAAGCCCGGCATTCCTGCCGAAACTGTGCAGGGGTAACCTTTACGCCGGCCTTGCCCACGGTTTTTTCCACCATCAGCTCAATCGGCAAGCCGTGGCAATCCCAACCCGGCACATAAGGCGCATCGAAACCACTCAGGGTTTTGGATTTGACGATAATATCCTTTAAAACCTTATTCACGGCATGGCCGATATGAATCGCACCATTGGCGTAGGGAGGGCCATCATGCAACACAAACTTGGGCCTACCGGCACAGATTTCTCTGATTTTTTGGTAAAGTTGTTGCTCTTGCCACTGGTTTAAAATCTCGGGTTCGCGCTGGGCCAGATTGGCTTTCATGGCAAACTCGGTCTTTGGTAGGTTTAATGTCTGTTTATAATCTATGGTCATGATGTTGTGCGCGCCGCGTTCCCGGTTAAACCAGAGTCTAGACACAATAAAATGTGCTGTTTAGCCGTATGATTTTGAAAGATAAATCAAAAACAGGGGATTTTACCATTAAACCGCTGAAAAGCCTTAGCATGAGTGATTTAATCCGCTGAAAATTGCCGAATAATGCTCTAAGTAAAAACCTGCAACTGTTTTAAAAAAGCTATGTTTGGGTAAATGGTTGATTTTGGTTCATGCAGTACAGGGCATAGTTGAATCCCGCTGACCCTGCTTTGATTAAGGCTAGGCTGCGAACCCCTCGATTCCACTACGTTGCATCGAGGCTACGGGTCGCGATGATGCCGGCTATGGTTGCCGGTTGCGCAGGGTGTTTTTGGGGATAGCTAAACACCAAACAGCCTAGAAGTTTTGGCGGTGCAGAACCTAGTTGAATTCCGCTGCCCTGCTTTGATTAAGGCTACGCTGCGAACCCCTCGATTCCACTACGTTGCATCGAGGCTACGGGTCGCGATGATGCCGGCTATGGTTGCCGGTTGCGCAGGGTGTTTTTGGGATAGCTAAACACCCTAGAAGTTTTGGCGGCTTGCCTGGCGGCGAAGCCACCCTTGGCTATTTGCATTTGGCCAGCACGATTTGGTCATGAAGGTTCATTAATGGGGTTTGCTCGGACTCCAGTCAGCAAAATAGCTAACTGCTTTTCTATATCTGCGTGTTAGGTACTTTTAGCGTCAGCAGATTGTTTGCCAGCCAATCCAATCCAGCGCTCCGCCGGTCGTCTGCATTTTACGCCGCCAGCCGATAATCCATCCCGTTCAGTTACCCACAGTACCTGCCGCCCCTCTGCCAGCAGCCGCTTAGCCAGATGGGTTCCCCAGGAGAGCGGTACCCCAAAGCGTGCGCCGCGCCGGTTTTTTTTGAGTGGTTTCAAGCCCAAGGATACGGCTAGGCCATCATAGGCCGGGTGATAAAATTCGTAATAACAGCCTACTTGAAACAATAGCACATCGCCCGAAAATTGTTTGTTTAGCCAATGGTTTTGGCGGCGGGCAGAAGAAAACTGTTTGGGGAGTTCATAAAGCGGTTGTAAGGCCAGAAAGGTGCTATCAATCCGAAAATACTGGTGTAAAAATGAAAAATCGTGCCAGATACTTTTGCGCAAGTCAAAACTGTCGGCATGGCTTAAATGACCAAGATAGGAGGCCAGCGTTGACCGGCATTGCGCCAGCAGATCTGCATCAAAACGATAAATGGTATATTCTGGTTGCTGCTGAACCATCAAACGTGCAAAATCGAGCAATTTACTGCGCAGATTATTGACGACCCGCCGCCTGACCAGTCTATAATCGGCACGGACGATATAGCCTAAAAAATCCACACCATTGCCGACCGGTCTTAACTTATCGCGGTTATCGTTCAGCGCCAGTAATAACTTTTCCGCTAAAAACCGCCTAATCTGTTCATGCCAGACCACCAGTTGTTCAGGATTGGTATCCAGCAGCACAAAATCGTCGCAATAACGCAGATAATAACGGCATTTGAGTTGATGTTTAACAAACTGATCCAGACAATTCAGATAGACATTGGCAAAAAACTGGCTGTTGAGATTACCAATGGGCAGACCTTTACCGGCTTCACTTTGTAGCAGGCTTTTGTGTGGCGGCATGTGCTGCAACAAGCCGGGTTTGCCTTTATAGCTATAGTGGGCGGTACAATCATGAAACACCAGTAATTTACATAACCAGAGCACTTCCGGACTGTCAATATGCGGTTTTAATAAAGACCACAACAAGTGCTTATCAATACGCATGAAATAATTGCGCACATCCAGTTGCAGATAGTAGGCCCGCCGCTTGCCGTTCCCAGATGCGCTACGGATAAACTGTGTCAGACGATCTACCGCTTTGTGAATGCCTTTATCTTGTCGACAGGCATAGGAATCATGAATAAATACCGACTCCCAGTAGCGTTCCAGTTCGTGCACCAGCACATGATGGACGATGCGATCCCGAAAATCGGCGGCGAATATTTCCCGTAGTTTCGGGCGTTCAGTAACAAAACAGACAGACGCGGATGGGCGATAGCTGCGATCTTGCAGCGCCGCCGACAGTTCCAGCAGATTCAGTTCCTGTCTAGCTTCAAAACGCAAGGCGTTAAAGGTATTGCGTTTGTGTCTGCGGCATAATAGATAATGCTGATACAGACTGGCGAAGCTGAACAGTTCTAGGTGTTGCTCAAAAGCGATCATTCTCCGGGGCTGACTGCCCATGCATAAATCTGGTTGTTCTTATTGTTGTTGTTCTGGTTGCCGTTGTTGGTATTGAAGTTCCATGCGTTGTTAGGATTGGACGCATACTCCGTACCAGACCAGTACGCATAGGCCGACGCATAGCCTGTTTACTTTATGGTTGCAAAACAACCCACTGTTTGGAAATCCGCTTCAGCGGTATTCCGCACTGTATGGTCATACCCGGTAAACCGGGTGAAACAGGCGCACAATGATACAACTCGGCTCGCTGTGCTGACGATTTTACGGTCAGCGCATTCTGGCGCTTTTGTCCGGCTTTTTCTGCGGGGACTGACTTTGGCTTTTCAGCCAGCCCTCGTTCTGTCTGCAAACTTTTGCCGTCAGTTCCACGACGTGGCTGTAGGCATTAAAACTTTTGAAAGCCTGGGCTTCCTTGGCTATCCTGACTAATAACAGCAGTTCTTCAAGTTGATCGCGCAAGGTGCCTAAAGCCTGCTGTTTATCACTTTGGTTATTGGCCTGGATAATCAGGGTTACGGTTTTACGGCTGGCATTGCGTAGCTCACTACCCAGGGTGTATTTGTGGTAACGGCTAAAATTGGCGACGATTTTTTCAAAATGCACCGCCAGATTTAAGGCATCGCGGTAAATCGGCAGGTGTTCGTAACGCGCCATTCCTTTCCTTAAGCTAGCAGACTGACCATTACCCCAAAAAAAATCTCAAGGGGGCTATCGCCCCCTTGACCCCCAAAAGGGTCGAATCACCCTAATAATCGAATTACCCAATGTTGCCGCGTCGCTTTAAGCCAAGATAACCTAACAAGCCAGTGCCAAACAACCAGATTATATTGGGTTCCGGCACGGCGGCAACATTGCCGGGGCTGACTGCCCATGCGTAAAACTGGTTGAGCTTACTGGTGTAGTTCTGGTTGCCACTGTAGGTATTGAAGTTCCATGCGTAGTAAGGAGTGGACGCATACTCCGTACCAGACCAGTACACAGAGGCTTGAACATTGCTGAACGGGCCTGAGGGGATGGAGCTGCCTGCTGTGCCACCCAGTTCGTTGTAAAACAGTTCACCTAGCTGACTGCTGGTTTGGTTGTAACCAATTGATGCATCGTTATCTGGAGTGGTGGGTAAAGCCCAATGACTGGAACCAGCGTAATGCTGGGTATCCAGGTAATTCACAAAAGCCTGCCCAGCCCACCAGTCTACCGTGCCGCCATTGCCGAAATCCGCAGCAGTCAGGGTGTAAGTGCCATTATCATAAGCATTGGGGGTGTCATGAATCACGCCGCCGCTGGCATTGATGATGGCAGTCACAATATTAGTGTAGCTGGTAGATTGATAAGCCCCTTCCCAAGTGCCTAATAGATTGGCGTCCTGGGTCCAGGTGGCATTGAGGCCGCTGTCGTAAATCCCTAAACCACCGGCGGTGGTGGTCAATGTAGCTTGGGCATTGAGGCTGGTGAGACTGAACAGCAGGCTGGCAGTCAATAAAGTTTTTCCGTGTGGCATGTATTACTCCTTAGCGTTTATGTTTCAGTTTGTTAGTGACTAGGCACGACATTTGAAACCTCCAGCGCTAGGTTGGTCTCTAGACTTAAGCACACTTCTATATAAGTTAAGTTATAGCTAGGGGCTAGGGGCTAGGGGCTAGGGGCTAGGGGCTAGGGGCTAGGGGCTAGGGGCTAGGGGCTAGGGGCTAGGGGCTAATTGTACGCATTTTAAAAATAGCATATTGCCCGCTATTAATCAATCCTTTTTTATGACCTGTTTTGCCTCTTACTACCCTAACAGGACTGCAGGGCGGGTTAGAAATGCACCAGATGCCCTTGCCGATCTAATTCGTAGCCTAGTGGTTGACCAACATTACTTTGACGGCAGCGCTAGAGTATGTAACGACTCTGAAAGGCATGGTTCGCGATTGATGCGCATCACTGCGTTCAGCACTTCCTAAAAACGGCACAAGACCGTATAACATAGCCTCGATGTA
Source organism: Methylomonas paludis (assembly GCF_018734325.1). Taxonomy (NCBI): domain Bacteria; kingdom Pseudomonadati; phylum Pseudomonadota; class Gammaproteobacteria; order Methylococcales; family Methylococcaceae; genus Methylomonas; species Methylomonas paludis. Next base: position 3,433,664 of record NZ_CP073754.1, read on the forward strand.
GCTACGCGGATCTAGGGTGCAGGTATCAAGTTGCTTTGGCTTCATGCGGTACGGGACATAGTTGAATTCCGCTGACCTTACTTTGATTAAGGCTAGGCTGCGAACCCCTCGATTCCACTACGTTGCATCGAGGCTACGGGTCGCGATGATGCGGGTTATGGTTGCCCGATAGCTAAACACTCTGTACTTGCGAAATTTTGGTGGCTTGCCTGGCGGCTAAGCCACCCTACTGGCGGTCGTTTTGATTAAGGTTATGTTGGTGTTTGCAGTTGATTTTGGTTGAAGCGGTGATTGGCATTGGTGAAGTCTGCTGACGCTGGTTTGATTAAGGCTGCACTGCGAATTCCTCGATTCCACTGCGTTGCATCGAGGCTACGGGTGGCTTTGATTAAGGCTGTGTTTGTGTTGATAGCTGATTTTGGTTGAAGCGGTGGTGGGCATTGGTGAATTCCGCTGACGCTGGTTTGATTAAGGCTGCGCTGCGAATTCCTCGATTCCACTGCGTTGCATCGAGGCTACGGGTGGCGATGATGCCGGCTATGGTTGCCGGTTGCGCTGGGTGTTTTTGGGATAGCTAAACACCCTAGAAGTTTTGGCGGCTTGCCTGGCGGCGAAGCCACCCTACATGACTAATTACCCAATGTTGCCGCGTCGCTTTAAGCCAAGATAACCTAACAAGCCAGTGCCAAACAACCAGATTATATTGGGTTCCGGTACGGCGGCAACATTGCCGGGGCTGACTGCCCATGCGTAAAACTGGATGACCTTACCGTTGAGGCCCTGGTTGCCATCGCCGGTATCGAAGCCCCATGCGTAGTGAGGATCAGCCGCATACTCCGTACCAGACCAGTACGCATAGGATTGCACATTGCTGAACGGGCCTGAAGGAATTGAACTGCCCGCTGTGCCACCCAGTTCGTTGTAAAACAGTTCACCTAGCTGACTGCTGGTTTGGTTGTAACCAATTGATGCATCAATTTCGGGAGTCGTGGGCAAGGCCCAATGGCTGGAGCCGCCGTAATGCTGGATATCCAGGTAATTTACAAAGGCAAGACCAGCCCACCAGTCTACCAGGCCGCCACTGCCGAAATCCGCAGCACTTAAGGTGTAGGTTCCGGTGGGATCAAAACCATTGGGAGTGTCATGAACCACGCCGCCGCTGGCATTGATAATGGCGGTGACTATATTATTGTAGCTGGTGGATTGATATGCGCCTTCCCATGTACCTATCAGATTGGCATCCTGGGTCCAGGTGGCATTGAGGCCGCTGTCGTAAATTCCTAAACCGCCGGCGGTGGTGGTTAAGGTGGCGTTGGCATTGAGACCGGTGAGACTGAGCAGCAGGCTGGCGGTCAATAGAGTTTTTCCGTGTGGCATGTATTACTCCTTAGCGTTTATGTTTCAGCTTGTTAATGACTGGGTACGACATTTGAAACCTCCAGCGCTAGGCTGGTCTCTAGATTGAAGTACGCCTATAGTTAAGTATAGGCCAATGTATATTGACGGATGATTACCCATTGGGCCACCCAATCTTATTAGGTGCCAACTCTGGAAGCGTATCGTGCGCGATTGATGCGCATCACTTCGTTCAGCACATCCTCCGCGGTATCCGTCAATATAACATTGGTGGACTATTAGGGCTTATTAGCACTATTTTAGGTAGCTAGTCAACATTAGCATATGGCCGGCCACTTATCAAAGTTATATGGCCTTTTTAGAGTGGGGTTGATGGGGTGTGCGCCGCTAACCCGCCCAACGTTGAGTAGCTACAAGTTTTCTTGCTTAAAGCATTTTGCCGAAAATCGACATACCAATTTCCACGGCAATCAGCCAGATAATGATCCATTCCAAAATGGATGAATGCAGATGCTTTTGCTCATCTGCCAGCATTTCCAACAATTCATGTATGGTTTCCAGTTTTTTAGACAACACATCGGTACGCTGACGAATTTCCAGATAATTGGCCGCCAAAGAATAAATACCCTGGTATTCGGGGTGTTCCCAAAAAAACTCTGGGGTATCCAGCAGGTCATAATTAAGAATGATGTCACTTTTGGTCAAAAACAGCTGACCGCGAATTTTTGCCATGGCCTTGCGGTTAAGTTTGATTTTACCATCCCGCGCCAGGGATTCCGGCAAATGGCTGGTGGCGTGTATGGTATCGATGGCATTGCCTTCGAAGGCCGCCAGTTTAATGGATTGAGCCATGGCATGAGACATGGCCAGCAGCACTTTGACATCCCCGGAGCGTAACTCGATATGATCATGCTGAAACCGGTCGTGCTCACAGCCGATTTCATAACTAAAATTATCTTCCTGGGGATTACTGTCAGGTTTTACTGCATATTCCAGCAATAAGGCCTGCAAGGCGCGACGTTCATCCAGGCTGATATTCCAGTGCACCACGACACCATAGGAAAACACGATAGAACAGCCATCCTTATAATCCAGGATCAAAGCATTTCTGAATACCTGGGCACGAGTGGTATCCAGCAATTTTTCCCGCAATTCCGGAAAACGGAAAGATTGCGCCAAACACACAGTCAGACAGTGATTAATTGCTCGATTCTGTGACATATTGATCTACTCCAGACCTTAAAAACAAAAGCTAATCGTAATTATTCCGTGCAACATTGTATTAGCCTTTTTTAACAATTGGTTAGCCTGAAAATGATGCACTACGCTGCGTTTAGTACATCCTTCGACTACCTGTTTTTCAAGGGATACTTGGACACTGAATAGCATAATAATCGGCTAAAGCCGCAAGTCGGGCCGAAGAAACAATGTGTTTCTTAAGAGAGTTACAGCTAATCCACTATTACCGCGCTGATGGCTCTCTGCCACCCTGACCAAACCGTCCGAAAACAAAATTTGATAGGCAAGAGATAACACCACTGCTGTAAAACAGTTAAAATGCTCGTTTATACCATTAATTTCAGAACATATTACCCTGTGTCATGCCAAGCAACTATAACACCGATGATTTAAGAATATGCGAAACCAAAGAAGTGGTTGCCCCGATTCAGGTTCACGATGAAATTCCCATGACTGAAACGGCTGCGGCGACTATTTTAAAAACTCGCGCTGCCATACACAATATTCTAAACGGTACAGATGACCGTTTGCTGGTGGTGATAGGCCCTTGTTCGATTCACGATCCTCAGGCCGCCGTGGAATACGCCAAACGGATTAAACAGATCAGTGATAGCTTACAGGCTGACCTGCTGATTGTGATGCGGGTTTATTTTGAAAAACCCCGTACCACAGTGGGCTGGAAAGGTTTAATCAACGATCCCGATCTGAACTCAAGTTTTGACATTAACAAAGGCTTGCGTCTGGCCCGTCAGGTATTGCTTGATGTCAACAATCTAGGGGTACCGGCTGCTACCGAATATCTGGATTTAATCACGCCGCAATATGTTTCCGATCTGATTTCCTGGGGTGCCATCGGTGCCAGAACCACCGAAAGCCAGGTGCACCGGGAATTGGCTTCAGGCCTGTCCTGTCCGGTAGGCTTTAAAAATGCCACTGACGGCGGCATTAAGATTGCCATAGACGCGATTAATGCGGCAATGAGTCCACACCATTTTCTCTCGGTAGCCAAAGACGGCAAATCGGCGATTTTTTCCACCCGTGGCAACGAAGATGTCCACATTATCCTCAGAGGCGGCAACAACCGGCCTAATTATGATGAGGTCAGTGTAGACCAGGTGGCGGAAGGCCTGCAAAAAGCCGGCTTACCCGCCAATATCATGATTGATTTCAGTCATGCCAATTGCCAGAAAAAATTCGAACGCCAAATGCATGTGGCCCAGGATGTGGCCGGACAAATCGCCAACGGCGATATCCGCATCATCGGCGCCATGGTTGAAAGCCATCTGGTGGCCGGTCGCCAGGATGTTGAAGAAGGCAAGCCGCTGGTTTTTGGGCAAAGTATTACCGATGCCTGCCTGGGCTGGCAAGACAGCAGCAAATTATTAGACGATATGGCCGCAGCCGTTCGGCAGCGCCGCGCACACAGCAAGGTTTAAAGCATGAAAATACAGGTCAATGGCGACAGCCGCGAATACGCGGAACACACAACTGTAGCCCAGGTAATAGCAGATTTGGGCTTGACCGGCAAACGTATTGCCGTGGAATTGAATAAAGAAATCCTGCCTTTTAACCAGCACAACAGCCAATACCTGCATGATGCTGATCGCCTGGAAATTGTTCAGGCCATTGGCGGCGGTCAAGCTGATTATTTTACTCTGGCCGGCAAACACTACACTTCGCGGTTACTGGTGGGTACCGGCAAGTATAAAGATCTGGAAGAAACCCGGCTGGCTATTGAAGCCAGCGGTGCTGAAATCGTCACCGTGGCTATCCGCCGTACCAATATCGGCCAAAACCCCGGTGAACCCAATCTGCTGGATGTAATATCGCCGGATAAATACACCATCCTGCCCAATACCGCCGGCTGTTATACCGCTGATGAAGCGGTAAGAACCTGCCGTCTGGCAAGGGAACTGTTGGGTGGGCATAATCTGGTGAAACTGGAAGTGCTGGCCGATCAGTTAACCCTGTTTCCCGATGTGGCGGAAACCTTTGGCGCCGCTGAATTACTGGTTAAAGATGGTTTTGATGTCATGGTTTATACCAATGATGATCCTATAGCCGCCAAACGCTTGGAAGATATCGGCTGCGTAGCGGTGATGCCGCTGGCCGCGCCTATCGGTTCCGGGCTGGGTATCCGTAACCCGTACAATATTTTGACTATCGTCGAAAACGCTAAAGTGCCGATTCTGGTGGATGCCGGCGTCGGCACGGCTTCTGATGCCGCCATTGCCATGGAATTGGGCTGCGACGGGGTTCTGATGAATACCGCGATTGCTGCCGCCAGAAACCCGGTGTTGATGGCTTCAGCCATGCGCAAAGGCATAGAAGCAGGCCGCGAAGCTTATCTGGCCGGCCGGATGCCGCGCAAACGCTTTGCCTCGGCTTCATCACCGATAGACGGTTTATTTTTATAGTCTTAACCGGACAACAGCCCTAGTTCCAGCAATGCCAGACTCCTTAAAAATCGACCCGGCCAAAATCCGCAGCTTTATCCGTCGTCAAGGCCGGGCCACCGCCGGACAAAAGCAGGCCCTGGAAACGCATTGGCAAAGCTATTGCCTGCCGATCTCAGCCGATTTTGATGCCGAACAGGTGTTTGGTCGCAGTGCGCCGCTGATTGTAGAAATCGGCTTTGGCAACGGCAGCAGTCTGGCCGATATGGCGGCGGCCAATCCTGAGCTGAATTATCTGGGCATAGAAGTGCACCGACCTGGGGTGGGCCACCTGCTGATGTTACTGGCGGAGCGCAATATCAGCAATGTCAGGATTTACCATCATGATGCCATTGAAATTCTGGAACAAAAAATTCCTGATCACAGCATCAGCGGCGTGCACCTGTTTTTCCCCGACCCCTGGCAAAAACGCCGCCATCACAAACGCCGCATTGTCCGGCCCAGTTTTGTGGAATTGCTCAATCAAAAACTGCGAGTCGGCGGTTATTTTCACGCGGCAACTGACTGGGCGCATTATGCCAAAGATATGCTGGGCATACTCTCTGCCGGCCAGGGTTTACAAAACAGCAGCCCCAGCCGGGACTATTGCCCCCGCCCTGATTATCGGCCACTTACCAAGTTTGAAAACCGGGGCCTGAAATTGGGCCATGGGGTATGGGATTTGATTTTCCGGAAGATTTAACAGCTGCTATTATTCGCTCAGGGTACTCCGCAACCGGCCCCCTGATCCCCGGCAACCCACGGCAGGAACCCCAGGCGTGAACCAGCTCCGCAAACTTGTTTCCCAAACCGCTATTTACGGCCTGAGCAGTATTGTCGGCCGCTTTCTTAATTATCTGCTGGTACCGCTGTATACCTACACTTTTTCTACCGGTGAATACGGCGTGGTATCCGAGTTTTATGCCTATGCCGGATTCCTGGCAGTAGTGCTGGTGCTGGGATTGGAAACCGGCTATTTCCGTTTCCGGCAGAACGCCGAATTTGACACTCAGGCCATTTACGGCAGCGCCCTGGGTTTTTTAAGCCTGTTCAATGTGATATTTTTCTGTGCGGTGCTGATCTGGCGGCAAGCATTGGCCGACTGGCTGCACTATCCGCAACATCCGGAATATTTGCTCTGTTTTGCCGGTATCCTGGCTATAGATGCCAGTACCGCCCTGCCGTTTGCCAAACTACGCGCCGAACACCGGGCCTGGCGTTTTGCCGGCATTAAACTGGCGGAAATTTTTATTACAATTGCTCTGAATCTGTTTTTTTTGGTGCTTTGCCCAAAATTATTGGCTGCCTGGCCAGAGTCTCCGCTTGCTGCCTATTACCATCCCCAGCAAGGCGTAGCCTATATCTTTCTGGCCAATCTGCTGGCCAGCATCATCAAGTTTTTGCTGTTACTACCTGAGTTTCGCGGCATTCGTTTGCGCCCTGCCCCCGGCATTCTGCGGCCTATGCTGGGATACTCGCTGCCGATGGTGATTATCGGCTTTGCCGGTATGGTTAACGAAATGTTGGATCGCGCCATCCTTAAACTATTACTGCCTTACGATCTGGCGACAAATTTGAAAATGCTGGGTATTTATGGGGCCTGTTACAAGCTGTCTATTTTAATGAGCCTATTTGTTCAGGCTTTCCGTTATGCCGGTGAGCCGTTTTTTTTCAGCTATGCCGGGCGTGCCGATGCCAAACATGCTTATGCTCTGGTGATGCAGTATTTTGTGATCGCCGGAATTTTCATTTTCTTATTAGTCAGTTTATGCCTGGATTTTTTTCAGTATTTTATCGGCGCCGAATTTCGCGCCGGTCTGGGTGTGGTGCCGATATTGCTGTTGGCTAATTTGTGCCTGGGCATCTATATCAATTTATCGGTCTGGTATAAACTCAGCTATCGAACCGGTTTGGGCGCCTGGGTAGCTTTGGCCGGGGCGGGCCTGACCATAGGCCTGAACATTATCCTGATCCCGCGCTGGGGTTATCTGGGTTCGGCCTGGGCCACGCTGGCCTGTTACGGCTTTATGATGTGTGTATCCTGGCTGCTGGGCCGCCACTATTACCCAATCGACTACCCGCTAGGCAAAATCAGTTTTTATCTGCTGCTGGCTTTAGGGCTGTATTTTGGCAAGCAATACCTGCAACAGCAGCAGGCCTGGAATGTGTGGCTGTGCGCCAGCCTGGGTTTGACCCTGTATTTACTGGTGGTTCTGGTGCTGGACATCCGGCCTTTGCTCAAACGCCGTCATAGCGCCTGAGCATCGTCTGCCCGGCGCTTTGCATTTTCGACAATCGTTAAGCGTGTCTGACGGTCTGCAGCCGACCACGCGGCTATCTCTGCCAGACTTCTGAAACAACCCTGGCAAATTTGCTGGTCGTCGACACAGCAATAAGCTATACACGGTGATGGCACGGTGTTATCAAATATCTCTGACATAATTCAGCAAACCAGCGGATGATTAAAAGTGGGCGACTATAGCGCAAAATCAACCGCCGCCCAACGGCTCGACAAAAAAAGAGTGTAATTTTTGTTTACTCACAACGATCACATGTTAATAATAGCGGCTCTGTATTTTTTACTCTCGGCTTAATAGACGCAACCAAATGAACACCCTTATTTACTATAGCTTTAACGTATTGATTTTGTCAGGTATTGTGCTGATTATCGGCATGATCAAACCGAAATGGATTTTGTTGTGGATGGATAAGCCTGGTCGCTTGCCGGTGGCGATGATAGCCGCGCTGATATTTATGGTCGGCATGGTCATGTTTGGTGAAGGTAACAAGGAATTAAAACAGGAAAAAGCCAGGGCAAGCCGTTTGCAGAGTCTGCAATCAACCACAGAAGTGCCGGCACCGGCAAGTAAACCAGCGGAAGTACCTGCTAAACCTTGAGATTGAGTGTGATGATTTTCAGGCAGTCTGCACGGCCAGACCAGGCCAAATTATTTAGCAAGACCCAGCACAAAATAGCTTGTTGCCTGCTCTGGCAGTTGCTGGCAGGCTGTGCCGGCCAGCCGCAAAAACTGAGCCGGGAACAACAGCCTGTACCTTTAAAACCAGCCCAACAAACCAGTGCAATTGCCGGGCAAAATCAAAAATCGCTGCCGGGCAACTATTATGCGCCGACTTTGACGGGCGATTATGCCGGTTATCCCGCCTTGAACCAGTTTATTGACGAGATGCACCAAAAACATGGGCTTAAGCGGGAATATCTGCAAGGCCTGTTTTCGCAAGCCAAGCGTAAACAATGGACGCTGGATTATTTGAGTAAATCCGATCATGCTCTGAAGGGCAAGCCGGCACCAGGCGGCTGGACCAAGTATCGAGCGCAATTTCTGGATGAGCGGCATATCAACAGCGGCATCGCCTTTTGGCAAAAGCATCAATCCGCTTTGCAACGCGCCAGTCAGCAATATGGTGTACCTGCTGAATATATTCTCGGCATTATGGGTGTAGAAACATCATATGGCGCCAATGTTGGCAATCACCGGATTATCGATGCTTTGACCACGCTGGCTTTTGATTATCAGCGCCGGGGCGAGTATTTTCGCAGTGAATTGGAAAACTTTTTGCTGATGAGCGCCAACGAAGGCATAGATCCTGCCAAACCCGTTGGTTCGTTTGCCGGTGCCATGGGACTGGGCCAGTTTATGCCCAGTAGTTTCCGGCAATGGGCGGTTGATTTTAACGGTGATGGCCACCGCGACTTATGGAATCCTGAGGATGCTATCGGCAGTATTGCCAATTATTTTGCCCAACACGGCTGGCAAACCGATAAGCCGGTGGTTAGCCCTACCCAGGGCAGTTATGCCGGTATCGATAATCTGGAACCGGGTATAGATCATAGTTATCCCTTGCTCACGCTGAATCAGGCGGGTGTGGCCCCAGTGGATCAGTGCGATTGTGTTTATCCGCTGCACTTATTGTGGCTACGCCATAGCAGCCACGATCAATATCTGCTGGGACATCCCAATTTTTACGTGATTAGCCGTTATAACCACAGCACACATTATGTGATGGCGGTGCATGAATTGGCACAGGCAATAAAAAAGGGATACCGGCAAATTTAGTTTGTTGGAGACGGGATAGGGCTAATAACTGCTGCCTGGGACTTGAAACCCGACTGATGCGCCTCGTTGCGTCGGCAGCATCCTATAAGTCTTCGATTAATTGGCGATTGTTCGCGATAGCAGTTTTGGTGGATTGCCTGGCGGCGAATCCACTCTACCTGGTCAGCTTACGGCCCGGAGCTGTTTAATACCAGTCTGGGCCGTATGGCATCAGGCTATTTTACGCCGCGCCGCCAGATGGTGAGCGGAATAACCTTCGTGATTATTCAGACCGAGAATTTCACATTTGCCACCGTTTTGTTTGTAATCTTCGGCGAAATGGTAGATAAACTCCATTACGGTATGGTCTATCAATTCCACTTCAGTCAAATCAAAGTAGACGGTTTTATGCTCAGGAAACTCGGCTAACAGGCTTTTGATAGCAATGTAGTTTGAGAATACTGCCGCGCCACTGACTTCGATATGATAGGTATTTTCATCAGTTTGGTTGACGTGATAAGCCAGTTTGAAAACATTACTAAACTTCAGACCACGCGCCAGATGAATCAGCAATTCGGCAATAATGCCGATGATGACACCAACCAGCAAATCGGTGGCCAGTACGCCGACGATGGTAATGACAAACACAGCGAAGTTATCAATACCGATCGACAGGGTTTTGGCAAATTCTTTTGGTGAAGCCAGTCGGAATCCGGTAAATACCAGTAAGGCAGCCAGCGCGGTTAATGGGATTTCATGGATCAATTTTGGGAATAAGGCGACAAAGATCAATAAAAACAAGCCATGAAAGAAATTGGCCCAACCGGTTTTGGCACCGTTGTTAACGTTGGCTGAACTCCGCACAATTTCGGCAATCATCGGCAAGCCGCCAATTGAACCTGCAATCAGATTACCAATGCCCACCGCAGTCAAGTCTTTGTTCAAATTAGCATTACGTTTGTAAACGTCCAGCTTGTCAACGGCAGTGGCGCTTAACAAAGTTTCCAGGCTGCCCACCAGCCAGATGGTAATCACTGCAATCCAGAATTCCAGTTCGGCAATTTTGGAGAAATCCGGAAAGGTAAAGCCGGCAAAAAAATTATCAGGAACTGATACCAAAAAATTGGGCCCCATAGTGAAGTTTTTATCAAACACCAAGTATTCATGGGCATTATCGATATCAAAATATCCACCCAATATCAAACCCAATGACACCACCAGCAATGGCGCCGGAATCATTTTGATTTTAGTGTTTTTGATGTAGGTCCAGCCGATCAGCAATAACAAGCCGCTGAAACCGATCAGGGCTATTTCTGGATTCAAAACCGAGAAAGAATGCGGAATTTCGCCAATCACGCCCAATAAGCTTTTGGCCTGGGGTTTAACACCCAGTAACACATGCACCTGTTTGGCCATGATGATGATACCGATAGCCGCCAGCATGCCGTGCACCACGGATGATGGAAAAAAGGCACTCAGTTTACCGGCCTTGAAAACGCCCAGCAGGATTTGCAGGACACTGGCAATGACTATGGCGGCCAATGTCAAATGATAACCGGCAACATTATCGCCATGACCCAAAGATTGCACAGCATCCAGTATCACCACTATCAAACCGGCCGCCGGGCCGTTAATGGTTACATAAGATCCGCTAAGTCTGGATACCAGCAAGCCACCGATAATGGCGGTAATAATACCGGATATGGGAGGGAAACCTGAAGCTATCGAAATACCCAAACAAAGCGGCAATGCAATCAGGAACACCAGAAAACCGGAAAGTAAATCGCTTCGCCAGTTTTCGATGAGTCCAGGTATGCCGGTTTTCGGCAATTCAGTTTGAGATATAGTGGACATGTATTCTCTCTCGTTACGCTGTTGAAAGCTATATCACTGCGAAAAATGTGCCATTTCTTAAAATTCTGACGTATATAGGATTCTGACTGCTTTCTAGTATTGGTTGAACCGATGTCAGTCAGATAAAACAAGGTATTTTGGTTTATAAGCACCGCCAAAATGGTTTATATAAACCGGACCCGGTTTTACTCAAGCGTATCAAACAGGCAGCGAATTGATTGACCACCAATTTCATTGTCGCCAAAATATAGTATTGCTCTGGATAAGCTGGTATGACCCTTTTTTAACAGGTGTTTAGCTGCGAATGATGCGCTGCACTGCGTTTGGCATACCCTAAAACCAGCTGTGTTTAATGGGCGCTGATTTGTTAGCAAACACAAAATACCAGGCCTGTTATAACGCCATACACAAGGTTTATAGACCGCAACGGCATCCACAATATGGCTAATTAGCATAGACCAGCCTGAAAACAACAACCGGATTGATCGTCCTCAGCCTTACATTGGTGCAAATAAACCGGTGCAGTTCAGCAATTCCACCAATTACAACTTCTATTATTTTGCCTTCTCATTAAAATCAATGCTTTATAGTTAGGCATGAGTTATGCTTAATTTGATCAATATATAGTAAAAATCTTGTTTTTCTATAGAAAAAGCCTTCTTTACTACCGAGGTTTAAAACAACTCACATGACGAGTCAGAGACTGAATCAAAATCACCAACCCGAAGCGAATGCTTTCGATCTGGATGCCTGCATAAACTATTTGGCTCCCTGGCTGCCTACTCAGGCGCCGATCAAGGATTTTGTTTATCACAATACCTTAGAGGCTTTTCAGCATCTTTCTTATCATGAAGCTGTATCGGTAGCCGGCAAGCTTTACGGGGCACTTAGTTATTTACCGCTGGAAGACTACCAGCAAATGTATGCTGACGGCCGGATCAGAAATCACGGCATCGATTGGGCTCTGGCCCAAACCGGCTGTAGCCACGAGCAACAACATGAAATCCGGGCAACGCTGTTTGAAGTCAATAAGGCTGGTCATTATCCGCCGGTGGCTTTGGCCAGTCATGGTATTCGTAATACTTGGCTTACCCGCGTGGAAGTGGATCTCAATTCCTTGGCGCACCCTATTTTATTTCGATTACTGGCTGGTTTTCTGGATCAAGGCATCAGCCATTGGCTATTACCCAAAGAAGGTGAAAGCTTTTGGGAGGTTTTCAAACGCCTGACTCAAAACAGCCTGGTACCCTTGTATCCGTTTAATGAGCCGGTTGTTACCGAATTGCTGGATAAAAGCCTGGATGAAATTATTCTGACTTGCTTGGCAAAAATTACCGGTAGCGAAGCGCTATATGAACAGTATCTGCTGGAAATGATGCTGGCTCATCCCGGCTGGTCTGGCATGGTCAGAATAGTGGAACGAAATCCAAAGAGTTTGCTGTTTAGGCGCAAAGTGACTTTGAAAGAAACCTTGGCTGTCGAGCTGCTTTGTGAACTGGCTATCGTCCAAAAAAGAAAGGGCGAGGGCTTCTTGACTGTTTCTGAACTGCCGAATCTCCACGGCATTCCGCTGCTGCACGGTGACGTGTTGCAACCCAATATTCCGTTACGCTTGAGGGTCTGGCATGAGGCTTGGGAATGGTCTATGTATGTTGAATTGCTGGCGGCCATCAAGACCCAATTACCCGCCGCAAAGCCGCCGGAAACAGCAGCCAAACCCATACCCGAAGCGCAGGCATTTTTTTGTATTGATGAACGGGAATGTTCTATTCGTCGTTATCTGGAAGAAATTAATCCTGCCATTGAAACCTTTGGTATGGCTGGTTTTTTTGGCATCGATTTTTATTATCAGGGTATGGATGATGCTTATCCGGTTGCCCAGTGTCCGATTGTGATAACCCCCAAACATTTGATCCGTGAAGCCAGCGCAAAACCTGCGACTGAGAAAAAAACCCAGAAAGCCGGTTTTGATAACATCCATTTTTCCAAGCATACCATGTTGCGGGACTGGTTATATTCTCAGTTGATCGGCATTGGTTATGCGTTAAAAATGGCCTGGAATGTATTCCGGCCCAGTTCAAAACTGCCGCGCATTAAAAGTCTGGGCGAAGTGGAAGCTCATAGCCATCTGCATTTGTTGCGGGAAAATGAAGAGACTAATGAAGATGGTCACTTATTAGGCTTTTCCTTTCAGGAAATGGCTGACCGGGTTGGTGGTTTATTACGCAATATCGGCCTGACCCAAAATTTTGCACCTTTGGTCGTCGTCATCGCGCATGGCTCCAGCAGTGTTAACAATCCTTTATTTGCGGCCTATGATTGCGGGGCTTGCGCCAGTAAACCGGGGTCGCCCAACGCCCGGGCTTTTGCCTGGATGGCTAACCGCGAAGAAGTGCGGGTGCTGTTGCGAAATCAGAGTATTGATATTCCCGACACGACCCGCTTTATTTCGGCTCTGCACAATACCAGCCGCGACGAAATCACTTATTTTGACCAACACGAACTTGCCCAGCACCCCGCTCCCGGTTTGCATAAATTTAAACAGGATATGCAGCATGCGCTATTACGGAATGCCCGTGAACGCTGCCGCTGGTTTGAATTGGCGCCCAAATCCAACTCCAATAAGGATGCCCACGAACACGTTATTTCCCGGGCTTCCTCAATTTTCGAGCCTCGGCCCGAGATGGATCATTCCAATAATCTTTATGCCATAGTCGGGCCCAGGGCCGTGACCCGGCATTTGTTTATTGATCGCCGGGCTTTTATGCATTCTTATGCGCCGGAAACTGATGTACAGGGCGATATATTGCTGAGAATCCTGTCTGCGGTGATTCCGGTGTGCGGCGGTATTAATCTGGAATACCTGTTTTCACGGATAGACAACTCTGTCTATGGTGCCGGCAGCAAACTGCCGCATAACGTAATCGGTCTGTTGGGCGTGGCTAATGGGGTGGAAGGTGATTTGCGTACCGGTTTACCGCAGCAGGCGATTGAAGTTCATGAGCCAGCCCGCTTACTGATAGTGGTTATCCAAAATACGGCGGTTATCGACAAGACTGTCGCCAGATTGGGGGGATTGAAAGAGTGGCTGGATAATGACTGGGTCAGATTTGTGGCCTGTGAACCCGATACCGGCCATATGTTTTTATACCGTAAAAATGGCTGGGAAGATGTGGAATTGCCTGCTGATTATATCCCGCAGGTCGCCAACCGCTCCGAAGAAATTATCCTCGGTCACCATAAAGCGATTCCAGTCCATGTATTGTCAGGGAGAGTTTCATGAATGAACTTTTAGTGATATGCCAAATTATTCCATTATTGGCTCTACTGTTTATTTTCTTAAGCGATGGCAATGAAAGAAAAATTGCCATCCTCAGTTTTGGTTTCAGCCATGCCATGGGCATATGTATTTTCGCCTTGTTGGGACTATGGGCCTATACCGGTTTTCCTGCGTACGAATTTACTTGGTTTACCCTGTTCGAGCAATCCGGTTATAGCTTTCCGGTGATGTTTTATCTGGATAAAGTGGGCGCCGCTTATTTATTTTGTATCTGGACTATATTTGCCATCATAGTCAAGTATTGCCGGGTGTATTTGCATCGCGAGCAGGGCTATAAGCGGTTTTTTCAGACTATCTTCGGTTTTGTATTTGGTTTGAATTTGATTGTGTTGTCGGGCAGTATCGATATGCTGTTTGCCGGCTGGGAGATTGTGGGTATCTCCTCATTTTTATTGATCGCCTACTATCGGCATCGGCCACAACCGGTGCGCAATGCTTTCAGAGCCTATACCATTTATCGATTGTGTGATGTGGGCTTGTTACTGGGTTCACTGATGAGCCATATTCTTTATCATCAGAGTCCGCATTTCAGCGCCCTGGCCTTGATGTATCAATCCGGCACCTTACCGCATGTCGATTATTTTTGGTTATCCATACTGTCCGGTCTGATCATTCTGGCGGCATCCGGAAAATCCGCCCAATTTCCATTCTGTTTCTGGTTACCGCGGGCGATGGAAGGCCCTACCCCTTCCAGCGCCATATTTTACGGCGCGCTATCTATCCATCTTGGCGTATTTCTGTTGTTGCGCACCATGCCGATCTGGAGCTATAGGGTATTGCCGCGCATCATCGTGTTTATCATCGGTTTGCTGACAGTGGTGATTGCCAGTATTTCGGTAAGAGCACAATCCAATATCAAAGGCCAGATTGCTTATTCATCGATTGCTCAGGTAGGCTTCATGTTCATGGAACTGGCCTTAGGTCTGGAGTTTCTGGTGTTATTGCATTTTGTCAGCAATGCTTTCTTACGCTGTTATCAATTATTGGTTTCACCCTCCATTATTGCCCACAGGTTACGGGAGGAAGGCGCTGTTGATACCGGCTTGGATATCTCCAAAAAAATGCAGTTTTTACCGGTGAGTATCCGCTCAACGCTGCCGGAAGTTATTCAGAATACCTTGTATGTGTTTGCCTTACAGGAAGGTAATCTGGAACGCCTGGTACGCACAATTCTCTGGGAACCCTTGAAAAAAATCGGTGCTAAAATCAATGGCATTGATTACCGCTTACAAATTATCTTGGCTCTGAGTTTAACGGCTTTGGTGGTGTCAACCTCAACCATGCCGGAGTTTAATCAGATTGATGCCGGTCTGGTATCCATAGTCATGTTACTGGTTTCCTTTGGCGCTTTCAGTCGCAAACACAGCCCCATCAAGGTCTGGAATGCTGTGGCATTAAGCAGTTTATTGGCTGCCGCTTCGGTATATCTGTTAAATTCAGCGGCCCTCATGAATATCCTGTTGTTTTTGAGCGGGATTGTGCCGGCCTGGTTATTAGGCTTATGGGCATTGACCAAAATGCTGAAACACCAAAACTATGCTGCCAATCCTTTTGTGTTCCGGGCCATGGCGGAGACTCGCCCCAAACTGTCCTTAGTGCTGTTTTTGAGCTTTCTGGGCTTGATAGGCTTTCCTATCACTCCAGCTTTTATCGGCGAAGATTTGTTGCTTTCTCATGCCAGCATGCACCATCCCTGGTTTGCCTTGCCGATTACCATTGCTTTTGTGGTCAACGGTATAGCCGCCGCCCGAGTATTTTTACGGCTGTGTATGGGACGGCCTACGGAAAACTCGCTGGTTGAGGCAGGCCGTTAATTTGCTTAGCATTATTTGAAATTATTCAGGGTAAATTATTGATTTTGGTTCAAGCGGTACTGGGCATTATTGAATCCCGCTGAACCTGCTTTGCTTAAGGCTGCGCTGCGAACTCCTCGATTCCACTGCGTTGCATCGAGGCTACTGGTCGCAATGATGTAGGCTATAGTAATCCCCGAAGTTTTGGTGGCTTGCCTGACGGCGAAGCCACCCTACTTGGCTGAATAGTTAGCATTAGTTATTGCCAATGTAATTGATATTCTTCCGGGAACGGCCCAGACTTGTAGTCGATGGGCGCGACTGCAGCCAAATTGTTTTGCAGTACCACGTGTCTGACCATTTCCGGAATCATCACCATGCCTATATAGCGGCCCAGACATTCATGGCTGCCGAAACCAAAATGAAAATAATGGTACCAATTGCGCTGGGCGCGGATTTCGTCGGGATGATCAAAAGCCGCCGGATCGAACATCGCCGACTGGGTGGCAATTAATACATAGCTCTGGGCTGGGATCGTGGTTGCGTAATCCTGCCCCTGTCCGACTACATAAGTTTCTGCTGTTTGGCGAAACAAATAGGGTGCAATTGGCACAAAGCGCAATACTTCCCAGATCAAACCGTCAAATTCAGCGGGATCGGCCAGAGCGGCCTTGGTCCGGGCCTGAGCTAAATAATCAGGGTGTTGCAATAGGAACTGAATAGCCTGGGCTACCGCCTGAGAAGTGGTTTCTATGGCCCCGATCAACAAACCGCCGGCATTAACCCCCAAGCGTTTTAAATCCAGATCCATGGCTTCCGCGAAATGATTGCGTAACATGCGGGTGACGATGTCGTCGCGCAAGGGCTCATGTTTTTTGCCCTGTAACTGGCGAAGCAATATTTGCAGTTTGCACACAAGGGCCTGCCACAGATCGGCGCGCTCAAGGGCTATGGCCAATTTGCGCCGCGCCATCAATTCGGCAATATATATACCCAATGATTTGCTGACCCGGTTTTGCTGCTGTTCAATAAATTGCTTTTTTTCGGCCGGAATCAAATCAAAGGGCTGGTTATGAAAGGTGTTGTATTGATTCCAGTACGACCAGTCGATTAATTCTGCTTTATCCACGCCAGTCAGACCAAAGTAATCCTGAACCAAACCGGCCGGCACCATCCGGCAATATTGATTGACAATTTCCAGCTTGCCGTTTGCCTGGGCCAGTATATTCTGAGCGATATTGGCGATCATGCTGCGTACCGCCGGCAAGTCGTCACGGTTCAACAGGCTTTGCATCATGGATTTCTCGCGGGTATGCAAGGCATCGTCATCATGAGCCATCAAGTAAATGCCGTTACCCATTTTGGGTAAATATAAGGCTACCGTAAATATCTTCGGCAAATTAAGCACATCGGTGACATCTGCAAAGCGGGTAATAATGGTTGCCTTAGGTGTTACCAGTATGGGGCGCTTTTCACGCAATTCTTTAAAAAAGCTCAGCGGCTCTTGCCACATCCATTTATAGACTAAAGCAAACTTTTCATCTTCGGCGGTAGCGTCATATATCTCTAAATAATTGGTAGTCATTATCAGGTCTCCGTTGCGCATGGTTGGCAGCTATCTGTGCCACCAACCAAACGCGCCAAAATGGTTTTTATAGGGTTTTTAAATATTCCAATAAGGCTTGTTTTTCGGCAGGATCAAGCTTGGTGCCAAACTCATGACCACAGCGACTGTTACCTGAGTCCTGCTGGTCGCAAGCGGTGGTTTGCAAGGTAAAGTCAAACTGATGCTGTTGTTTGGCCAGGCCGATTTTGCCCGGATCATATTCATTTCCAACTTTAAAGCTGGGCGTGCGCTTGGCTACCGGCTCCAGCAAGTCAGCCAGCGTCGGTATGGTACCGTTATGTAAATACGGCGCAGTGGCCCATATACCTTGAAGTACCCGCGATTCATAGCCTAGTTTGGGTGAAATTGTGTGAAAGTCGTCCTTACAGATACTGTTATTGTCTGCCTCATGACGGGTGTGTTGTTTAAATGCACCTTGTAAATCCGTAAAACCCTGTTTGATGAATCTGGTTTGCAATAATTTCAGTTTTTCGGCGTGGCTTTGCAGAACCTGAGTGGTTTTAATACCGGTTAGCGCTGGTATTTTTTCCAGTTCATGCTCGGTAAAGGCTTCCAGATCCATCCCTAATTTAGTATCGTGCTGCAAAATTGAGCCGATAACCGCCAAACCTAATATATTGATGGCCGGTTCGTCTTCGGCTTTTAACGCCGGCTTATCCAAAAACGGAATTTTGGCACCGGCCAATACCCCGGTTTTGGCGGTACGGTTCAGCAACTCAAATTGCCGGATGTCGGTTTGCACATCGCAGATCGGGGTGGCCCAGGTTTTCTGGAAAGAACGCATCGCGCCTTGGCGAATACCGTGGCAGCCGGCGCAGCCGCCTGCTTCTGTTTTAGTGGCACTCTGATAAATCGCCTGGCCTTGAGCCGCCAATTTCTGATCTACCGCATAAGGTCCGGTGAGCCACGGCCAGCGTGGTGGCCCTATTTTTTTAATCAAATCCTCCAAGGTGGACAAGCCGTGAAAATTTGCGGTATTGGTTTTTAAATAGTTAACGCCCAATACCAATTGGCCCGGATCTTTTTCTGGATAAAAATGATTAAAAACCCCAATCACTTCGCCCAGATTTCGGGAGAGGCCTAATAAAGCGTTGCCGTTATCAGCAAATGCCGACCATTGGGTTTTATCCTGAATAGGGGCATTCCACAGAAACGGATAACGCACCGGCACATCGGCTTTTAGAATATTCTCGGCAATGATATGATCTGGTGAGGTGCCGATATCCAGCCCGGTCAAGCGATTAAAAATCATGCCTACTGCATCAAGCCGGGCAGGCCCCCAGGGCTGGTCAACCGGCAGGCTTCTGGACATGATGGTGGCATAGGGCAGGTTCCAGTCCTCAACTTGTTTATGCAGTTCGGCTGTTTGCGGCGCAGTCGCGGTTTTGCCCAGTATCTGGTCGGCAAAAGCGGCAAATTGTTTGGCATCGCCCAGAATGTTTTGAACCGCTAAACCCAAATCACGGGCAAAGCTTTGAAAATCGGTAATGGCCGGCCCCCCGTCAACCCGGTAAATTTTGCCGTCTACCTGAATTTGGCGGACATGACAGGCCGCGCAAGTAATGCCAAGGTGGTCGCCGTTTACGGTAAATCCCACCGGTAGACCCGGAGTTGGGCTGGCGGGATTGCTTAGATAGCCGTACCGGTTCAGATCATCTGCTAAAAATGCCGCTCCGTTGGTTTGCTTTAATGCCTGTATCCATTTCAAGGGGATCACTTGAGAGCCTTGATCCTGGCTGTAGAATGCGTGACGGTTGCTGTCGTTCCAGGCCTTGCCCTGGTCGAGATAGATAACTTGCGGGGTGGCGGATGCCGTAATCGCACGAATCAAGCCAGCCAATAAGGTAAACAGTATTAAGGGCTTGGGTAGAACATAAGTATGGATATTCATATTAGCTACTCCTGAACAATTGATAGCCTGTGATACCTATCTGGGGGTTGCTTTGCAGACGAGCGGCTGGTTTACCGGCTGCGGTCGATTGTCAGGCTTGATGTTAGTCAGGTTAGGGAAAGTTGGCATGTGGTCCTCGCTGGCTTGTTGTATTATTATTTTGAGGTATGTTATTACTGATGGTTTGCCAACATTACTTTGACGGAAGCGCCAGAGCATGTGCCGATTCTGCAGGCACATGCTTCGCAATTGATGCGCATCATTGCGTTCAGCGCATCTGTCACAATAAGATTGGTCTACTACCAGTCATATATCCGCTTTTCCGGATTTTGGTTTTAAACCTGCTAAACTGTTTTCAGCAGAGTCAGGTTTTGCAATGCTGTTTGCCGATATCCTTGGTAAACAGGGTGTTTGGGCAGAAATAACCCGGTCTGCTTTAATGCTTCAGGAAGTTAAGTTATTACGTGTTATACAATGGATTAATCAGGTTCGATAGCTGTACTTAGGTACTGGTACTTAAGTACTATTCAAGTCTGTGCCCAGCACAGCATCGCCATAAATAGTTGGACAGAAAACTTATAAATCGCCGTAATTGCTGAATTTTTCAGCCGGGTTTCGCTCGTGGCTGATTTTTAATTTGTCTGCCTGCAAATTAACATACTTGCAATAGGTAATCTGGTGTTCAAACTTAAGTCTGGTGTTACAATGATGGGTTTTACCCCCGACCGGCGGCAGTGGTCGGGAGCTTGTCTGTCAATATTAGGTCGACTATGAGTAAACTTAAATGTGCTGTGATCGGTGCCGGTTATTTAGGAAAATTTCATGCGGAAAAATATGCTTCATTAAAAGATTGTGAATTGGTTGCAGTAGTCGATGTCAATGCAGAAGCCGCCCAAACCGTAGCGGCAAAACATGGAGCACTTGCTTTAACGGATTATCAATCCCTGCTGGGCCAGGTTGATGCGGTTAGTATTGTGGTACCCACCACGCTTCACCACAAAGTTTCTCTGGATTTTTTACGTGCCGGCAGCCATGTGCTGGTTGAAAAACCGATTACGGTAACTGTTGAGGAAGCCGATGAGCTGATCGCCGTGGCCAGAGAGCAAAATGTCATTTTGCAGGTAGGCCATCTGGAACGCTTTAATCCTGCGGTGCGCGGCATTGAAAATCTTGAGGAAAAACCACTATTTATCGAATCGCACCGTTTGTCGCCGTTTAATCCACGCGCCAATGATGTGAGTGTGGTGCTGGATTTGATGATACATGATATAGACATTATTCTGGCCTTGGTGGATTCTGAAGTGGCGCGTATCGATGCCAGCGGCACAGCGGTATTGACCAAGGGCACTGATATTGCCAACGCTCGGATTACTTTTGAAAATGGTTGTGTGGCCAATGTTACGGCCAGCCGCATCAGTATGAAAATGGAACGTAAGATGCGGATGTTTAGACCCTGCTCTTATATTTCGGTCGATTTCCAAAATCGGATTGTGGTGAAACATAAAACCGGCGATAAGGAAATGTTTCCCGGCATTCCGGAAATCGTCACCGAAGAATCGGTGTTTGAAAATGGTGATGCCCTGCTGGAAGAAATCAAACATTTTGTTAATTGCATCAAAACCGGGGAGAAGCCGCTGGTTTCCGGTGAGGCCGGGCGTAAGGCGCTGGCCACTGCAATTGAAATTTCCAAATTCTTAATAAATCAATAAGAGGCCCGCAGTATGATTCCAATGGTTAACCTGAAGGCGCAGTACGCAGAAATTAAAGCAGAAATCGAGGCTGGTTTTGCGGAAACGCTGGATAACTGTTTTTTTATTCTGGGCCCCAATGTACAGGCCTTTGAAAAAGAAGCGGCAGCTTACCTGGGAGTCAATCACGCCATTGCCTGCGCCTCCGGCACTGATGCTTTGCATCTGGCCCTGCTGGCTGAAGGCATAGGCCCCGGCGATGAAGTAATTACCAGCGCCTTTACTTTTATCGCCACTGCCGAAGCGATAAAATACGTGGGTGCGACCCCGGTGTTTGCCGATATTGATGCCAAAAGCTTTAATATCACACCGGAATCGGTGGCAAAAGTACTGACCAGTAAAACCAAGGCCATCATGCCGGTGCATTTGTTTGGCCAACCTGCTGATATACCGGGCTTGAGCGCCATCTGCGCCCAACATGGCCTGAAACTGATAGAGGATTGCGCCCAATCATTCGGCGCGACCATCAATGGCAAGCAAACCGGCAGCTTTGGCGATGCGGCGGGATTCAGTTTTTTCCCCAGTAAAAATCTGGGCTGTTATGGTGACGGTGGTCTGGTAACCACCAGCAGCGATGAGTCGGCTGCCAAAATCAAGCAGTACCGCAATCATGGCTCGAAAGAGCGTTATTATCATGATGTGATTGGTTACAACAGCCGGCTGGACGAATTACAGGCTGTGGTGTTGCGTGCCAAACTGAAACGCATCGATCAATATAATGCCGCCCGCCGTCATGCCGCTCATCTGTATTCGGAATTACTAGCCGGCCTGCCGCTGACGACTCCGTATGAGGATGATGCCGGTGTACATGTTTATCATCAATACACATTGCTCAGTGACCGCCGCGAGGAAATCATGGCCGCTTTGCAGGCGCAACAAATTGCCAGTGCGGTTTATTACCCAGTACCACTACATCAGCAAAAAGTATTTCAGGACGATTGCGCGAACCTGTCCTTACCGGTAACTGAAGCGGTTGCTGCTCAGTGCTTTTCCCTGCCGATCTGCTCATCCATCAGTGACGAAACCGTTACCCGGATTGCGACTGTGATCCGCAATGTGTTATCGGCTTAGTCTGATGGCGGTATGGGGCATGAGCTTATAAACCCCAGCCTCATGTCCCTACCCGCTCAACACTATCAAGTGATGTTCAGCGCCGGCGAAGCGTCCGGCGACCAACATGCCGCCAATATGTTTTTGGAACTGCAGAAGCTGTGTCCCGGCATTTGCGGGATAGGTATGGGTGCCCATAAAATGCGTCAGGCCGGTATTGATATCCGTTTTGATTCTTCCGGTATTGGGGTGATAGGCCTGATTGAAGTGCTGAAACATTACCGGCAAATCCGCAGTGCCTTACAACTGATGAAACAGGTGATAGTCCAGGAAAAACCGGATTTGCTGGTTTGTGTGGATTACAAGGAATTTAATTTAAAGCTGGCCCAGTTTGCCAAGCGCCAGGGCATTAAGGTGCTGTTTTATGTCAGTCCGCAAGTCTGGGCCTGGCGACCGGGCCGGGTGCTCACTTACGGTAAGGCCATTGATATGATGGCGGTAATATTTCCGTTTGAAACCGCTTATTATCAGGCGAAAAACGTGCCGGTGCGCTATGTGGGCCACCCGTCTGTGGACAAGGTTCAGCCCCTGCACAGCAAAGCTGATGATATGCGGGATTTTGGTTTAAATCCTGCCCAACCGGTGGTCGGCATCTTGCCCGGCAGCCGCAGTAATGAAATCAAACGCCTGTTACCGGTAATGATACAGGCAGCCGAGACCCTTAAGCAGCGCCACCCTGATCTGCAATTTGTGTTACCACAGGCGGATTCGGTGACTGATGGTGAATTGCTCAGCCATATCCAAAACAGCACGGTGCCGATACGTATCGTTAAACAGCAGGTTTATGATGTGATCCAGTGTTGTGATGCCATCATGACTACCTCTGGAACCGCAACCCTGGAAATCGCGCTGCTGGGCATACCCATGGTGATAGCTTATCGGCTGGCGGCACTGAGTTATGTTCTGGGCCGGCAATTAGTTAAAATTCCGTTTATTGGCTTGCCCAATATCATTGCAGGGCAGTTGATTGTGAAGGAATTGATCCAACATGACCTTAGCGCCGACAGCCTGGCGGCGGAAATGGAAAATTTGCTGTTTGACCAAGCTTACCGGATGCGCAGCCAGACAAACTTGCAACAGGTAAAAATCAAGCTGGGTGTCGGCGGCGGCTCCAAAAATATGGCTAATCTGGCCTGGGAAATGTTGACTGCCGCCACTTAAAGGCCGGTGCCAAGTCCCTATTCTGCTTTAGATATTGGCGAAACGACAGTGGTTGATATAATGTCAGCCTTTAACCATCATTGGGTTGGGTAGTGGACATTAAACAGTATATGCAGCAATTGGGCAGGCAGGCCAGACAGGCAGGCCGGGCTATCAGTAAGGCCGATACCGGCCAGAAGAATCTGGCTTTGTTAAAAATTGCCGAAGCCATTGCTGCCGACAGCGCCAGTCTGGCGCTGGAAAACCACAAAGATTTACAAGCCGGCCGGGATAAAGGTATGGATGCGGCTTCTCTGGACAGGCTGGAACTGACACCCAGCCGGGTAGAAGCCATGATAGCCGGTTTGACTCAGGTGGCGGCTTTGCCTGACCCGGTGGGGGAAATTACCGAGCTGCGCTACCGGCCCAGCGGCATTCAGGTGGGAAAAATGCGCGTCCCGCTGGGCGTAATCGGCATTATTTATGAATCCAGACCCAATGTTACCGTTGATGCCGCCGCCCTGTGCCTGAAAGCGGGTAATGCCTGTATTTTGCGCGGCGGTTCCGAATCCATCCATTCCAACCGGGCCATCGCCGCCTGCATCAGCCGTGGTCTGCAAGCTGCCGGTTTGCCCGAGCAGGCTGTGCAAGTGGTGGAAACCGCCGATCGCGCTGCGGTTGGTGAGTTAATTACCATGAAAGAATTTGTGGATGTGATTGTGCCGCGCGGCGGCAAAAGCCTGATCGAGCGCATCAGCAACGAAGCCAGCATACCGGTGATCAAGCATCTGGACGGCATTTGCCATGTTTACATTGATGCGAAAGCCGATCTGGACAAAGCCGTGGCTATTGCGCTGAATGCCAAAACCCACCGCTACGGGGTGTGCAATGCCATGGAGACCTTGCTGGTTGCCGAAAGTATTGCCCCGCAAGTGTTGCCGATACTGGCGCAAAAATATGCAGAAAAACAGGTGGAACTGCGTGGCTGCCTGAAAACCTGTAGTCTGATTGAAACTGCTGTACGTGCCACAGAAGCCGATTGGCACACTGAATATCTGGCGCCGATCCTGGCCATCAAAATTGTCACCGGTCTGGATGAAGCTATAGAGCATATCAATCATTACGGTTCTGCACATACTGACAGCATCGTCACCGAGGATTATACGCTGGCCCGGCGGTTTTTACGGGAAGTGGATTCCAGTTCGGTGATGGTGAATGCTTCTACCCGGTTTGCCGATGGCTTTGAATATGGTCTGGGTGCGGAAATCGGCATTAGTACCGATAAGCTGCATGCCCGTGGCCCGGTGGGTTTGCACGGTCTGACTTCGGAAAAATTTGTGGTGCTGGGGGATGGCCAGATCAGGCAATAATGATAGGCATCTACGGCGGCACCTTTAATCCGGTGCATTATGGTCATCTGCGCACGGCTCTGGAAATAACACAGGCTTTTCAGCTGGAGCAACTGCGAATGATACCTTGCCATTTGCCGCCGCATCGGCAAGTGCCGGATGTATCGGCAGAAACCCGATTACAAATGTTAAGGCTGGCTGTGGCCGATACCCCCGGTTTACAGCTTGACCGGCGCGAACTGGACAGAGCGGGGCCGTCTTATATGGTGGATACGCTGCAATCCTTACGTGCGGAGTTTCCGGAAACCGGTTTATTATTGATTATGGGCGCAGATGCTTTTGCCGGTTTGAGTAACTGGCATTGCTGGCAGCAGTTGCCTGAGCTGGCCCATATTGTGGTGATGACCCGGCCCGGCTTTAGCCACCCGGCGCTATCAGAATTTTGGCAAGCGCGGCACTGTACCGACAAGGCGCAATTGGCAACACAAGCGGCCGGCTATCTGATGTTTGAAACGGTGAGCCAGTTGGAAATTTCCGCGACCTATATCAGACAAATTATCGCCGCCGGCGGCAATCCGCAATTTTTATTACCGGATGCCGTACTGGCTTTTATAAAACAACATCAGCTCTACCAAACCGCTTAACCGCAGGACATTGAATGCAAAGCAACGAATTAGTCAAATTAGTGGAAACCGAACTCGACCAGCGTAAAGGTCTGCACATTTCCACGCTGGATGTACACAATAAAACCAATATTACCGATTATATGGTGATCGTTAGCGCTACTTCTGCGCGCCACGCCAAATCCCTGGCCGATTATGTTTCCGAAAAAGTTAAAGAAAACGGGGTCATGCCTTTAGGCCTGGAAGGCCAGAATGGTTCGGACTGGGTGTTGCTGGATTTGGGTGATGTGATCGTGCATATCATGACCGGCAAGGCCCGGGAATATTATCAGTTGGAGAAGCTTTGGTCGGTGGGGGAAGCTTGAATTTTGGGGGGTAGAGCGGCGTACAAGCCATTCCATTTCCCTATGGATCGCGGCTTACGGTGTTGGTTTTAAAAAAATGCCTTTAAAACCAGCGATATTGTGCTGGCGAGTAATAGCCCTATCATCCACTTTAATACGGCGAGATCGGTTTTAAGGGGTGCAAGTTCGGTGTGAAACTTTAAATCCAGATATTCGCGGGTGACTAGTTTGTCTTGAGCATCAGCTATTGTTCTGACTATAGCCTCAGCCTGCGCGTGGGGTATTCCAGAAGACTCCAGCTTCTTGACTAGGTCTAAGGTATCGAATGTCACGGTAGTCATAACGGGCTAGTCCTTTTCACATAGTGGAGGCCATATGATCAATATCAGGTTTGGTTATTGTAGCTGTTCGGCTGGCAAAAAGCATTAAACGAATTTATCTATGTACTTATAAGGTTAACAGCTTATGGCCGCCGGGATGTATTGCCCCCGTGCGGAATTATCTGGAGGGAATTTTTGGTACATATCAATCAGTGGCTTGTTAAGGCAATAAGCTGCAACCATAAGACATAGGGAGCAATACGCCTATTGCGCCCTATGGATTGAGTCTTATTGAGTTGCTTTATACCCTTCTTGTTTAGGGCAACATCAAAACATTTGAAGTTATTCAAGCGGCTCTAAAATCAGCCACTAAACCTTTGGCCTTTAGACGTTGGCAGTTGTTAGAGGTACCCTATTGAATAACCACATACCTGACCGCAATTTCATCATGAAACGCTGCCGGAATTGCCGCCCAATCGACCAATTGCACAAAAATCGGCAAATTGCTTTCCGTAAACGCTTCTCGCACTTCAGCCAGATTTTTTTGTCTGCGCAGTAAATCATCGGGCTGGCGCACCACTAAATCAAGATCGCTAGCCTCATAATAGTCGCCATTTACCCGGCTGCCATACGCCCAAACTTCCGCATCCGGCAAATAGCGGTGCAAAATATCCTTTACCATTTGCAAGTAAACTATTGGTAGATGTAGCTCCACTGCTTCAATTGTCGACATGTTTACTTTCTAACCCTAGTTTAAGTTCTAAAACAGCGGCCAAGGTAGCAATATCTGCTAAAAAACCGGGAATTAATGTCAGCGTTTCTTCGGCAAATTTTTCGCCATAATCATGTGCGGTATTGTTGCGGTTGTCACGATATCCAAACCACCGCTCAACTTCCGATAATGACATCAAGTCATGATCAGCAGCCAGGCGCAAAATGTCTTTATTGGTATCGATTCCAACTTTTTGCCGCCGTGACCATAGGCTTTTAAGGCTTTCTTAAGCAGTTTAAATGCTGTTTCTTGGGTTAATTCATAGCTTTTAATGATAGCGTTGCGGAATACTTCCTGATCAATACTATCCGGCTCGGCCTTTCGATAGAACGTCAAGGAAGAATCAAGGGTTTGCATACAGCGCCGTAAATGCTCAACATTCAGGTATAACATTTTTCAGTTTCTCCGCACTATAAAATATTGAGTAACTGCTCAACGTAAGCGTTCCTTAAAAACAGGTAATTATATGATGAACTAAATTCAGTGCTTGTTTTTTAAAGTGATCATTGAACGCTGAATAGTTTCGACAAAACTTATCTACAGTGCGACATATTAACAAAGCCTATTGATTTTGAATAACTATCGGTTCCTGACCCCGCAACCAATCTAAAACCCCTACCCCCGCCGCCTGCCCAGTAGCCAAACAGGCTGTTAGTAAATACCCTCCGGTGGGCGCTTCCCAGTCCAGCATTTCTCCGGCACAAAATACACCTGGCATGGTTTTCAGCATTAAATTGTCATTCAGGCTGCTGAAACACACGCCACCGGCTGTGCTGATGGCTTCGGCGAGTGGCCGGCAGGCCAGGAGTTTTACCGGCAAGGCTTTTAGGGTGGCGGCAAGCAGGGGGATATTGTTCAGGTCGGCGGCGGTTAATGTTTCGCGCAGCAGGGCAAATTTTATGGCATCCACCCCTAAACGTTTACGTAAATGATTGGTCCAGGAGGCTTTGCCTCTGTTGGTATTGAGGCGGGTACTGATCTCAGCGGCAGTCAGATCGGGTAATAAGTCCAGGGTGATTGCCGCTGTGCCGTGGGTGGTAATTTCTTCACGTAATACCGCTGACACTGCATAAATCAACCCGCCTTCCAGACCATATTCTGTTACGATCAGCTCACCCTGTTGCTGGATAGCCGCACCGGATAGGCTGGTAAAACTCAGGCGTACTGGTTTTAGCGGCTGACCGGCGTGGTGTTGGCGCAGATATTCGCTCCAGCTGACACTAAATCCGCAATTGGCTGGTTGCAGCGGGGCTATGCTGATGCCATATTGCTCAAGCACCGGTAGCCAGGCGGCATTGGAACCCAGCTGCGGCCAACTGCCGCCGCCCAAGGCCAGCACCACAGCACTACTCTGTACCAGCTGTTGGGTACCGTTTACGCTAAAACGCAATTGCTTATCGACTGTCCAGCCTTGCCAGACATGGCGCATGTGGAAATGTACACCGTGGCTGCGCAGACGGTGTAACCAGGCCCGTAATAAGGGCGCGGCTTTCATTTCTGCTGGAAATACCCGCCCGGAACTGCCGATAAAGGTGGTAACACCCAAGCCCAGTACCCACTCGCGCAGGCGTTCAGGTGAAAACTGGTTCAGCATGGGGGTCAGTATCGCGCTGCGCTTGCCGTAGCGGCTTAAAAACTGCGGAAAAGCTTCGGAATGAGTAATGTTCAAACCGCCCTTGCCGGCCATCAAAAACTTCCGGCCGGCAGAAGGCATGGCATCGTAGACATCCACCTGGATGCCGGCCAGACTCAGCACTTCGGCAGCCATTAGCCCGGCGGGCCCGGCACCGATGATGCTGACGGATGGCGGTTTGGGCATGGCGCTGCTAATGCGGGTTGATTCTGGGCTTAACGCTCCAGAAAATTCCGCAACATATCGTGGCCATGCTCGGTAAGGATGGATTCCGGGTGGAATTGCACGCCTTCAATATCCAGGTTTCTATGCCGCACGCCCATGATTTCGTCGATATTGCCGCCGGCATCCTGAGTCCAGGCCGTGATTTCCAGGCACTCCGGCAGGCTGTCCTGCTCAATCACCAATGAGTGATAGCGGGTGGCGATAAACGGATTGTTAAGGCCTTTAAACACGCCCTGGTTGTGGTGATATACCAGCGAGGTTTTGCCGTGCATGATGCTTTTGGCACGGATGATATTGCCGCCAAAGGCATAACCTATGCTTTGATGACCCAAACACACGCCCAGGATGGGCAGTTTGCCGGCATATTCCAGGATGGTATCCACGGAAATACCGGCTTCTTTGGGGGTGCAGGGACCAGGGGATATGACCAGTTTGTCGGGCTTTAACTCGGCAATCTGCTCCACGGTGATTTCGTCGTTGCGCACCACGTTTACTGCCGCGCCCAGTTCGCCGAAATACTGCACTAGGTTGTAGGTAAACGAGTCGTAGTTGTCGATCATGACCAGTTTTACCGCACTCATGCCTTGCCTCCCAGGCCGGCTTCGGCCATGCTGACGGCGCGGAACACTGCCCGGCCTTTGTTCATGGTTTCCTCCCATTCGCTGCGCGGTATCGAGTCGTAAACAATACCGGCTCCGGCCTGAATGTGCAGGGTTTGATCTTTGATAACTGCGGTGCGAATGGCAATGGCGGTATCCAGATTACCGGACCAAGATATATAACCCACGGCACCGGCATAAACGCCGCGTTTCACCGGTTCCAGTTCGTTGATGATTTCCATAGCCCGAATTTTCGGCGCACCGCTGACGGTGCCGGCCGGAAAGGTGGCGGCTAACACATCAAAAGCGTTTTTATGCTCCTGCAATTCGCCGGTGACATTGGACACTATATGCATGACATGTGAATAACGTTCGATGACCATTTTATCGGTGAGTTTGACGCTGCCGATTTTGGCTACCCGGCCTGTATCATTACGGCCCAGGTCGATCAGCATCAGATGCTCGGCAATTTCCTTGGGATCGGCCAGCAAGTCCTCTTCCAGGGCCTTGTCCTGTTCCGGGGTAGCGCCGCGCGGGCGGGTACCGGCGATTGGGCGTACTGTGACATCGCCATCTTCCAGGCGTACCAGAATTTCCGGCGAGGAACCGACGATGTGCAAATCATCCAGATTCAGATAAAACATATACGGCGAAGGATTCAGGCAGCGCAAGGCCCGGTACAAATCCAGTGGTGCCGCGCTAAAGGGGATGGACATGCGCTGTGATAACACCACCTGCATGATGTCGCCGGCAGAGATATATTCTTTGGCTTTTAATACCGCGTCTTCAAAACCCTGCTGGGTAAAACCGGAGACAAAGTCGGCTTCTACCACCTGTTTGCTGGGCGGGGCGGGGCGAGGGTTGCCGGTAAATTCGCGCAGTCTTACCACCAGGGCATCCAGTCTGGCTTTGGCCAGATGGTAGGCATCGGTTTGCGCCGGGTCGGCGTGGGTAATTAGTAATAATTTGCCGTTAAGATTGTCAAATATCAGCAGTTCTTCAGACACCATCAATAAGATATCCGGTGCGCCGATGGGATCGGGTTTGTCGGCGGCAAGCAGGCGCGGTTCGATGTAGGCGATGGTTTCATAACCAAAATAACCCACCAGCCCGCCGTTGAACCGGGGGAGACCGGCTACATCCGGTACCCGGAAATTTTCGCGAAAGGCTTCTATCCAGGCCAGCGGCTGCTGGTGCTGCAGGGTTTCGGTGGTTGCGCCGTCGGTTTCGATAATGATGGTATGGCCATTAATTTTAATCCGGGTTTTGCAGGGCAAACCGATAATCGAATAACGTCCCCATTGTTCGCCGCCATGAACTGACTCCAGCAAATAAGAGTAAGGCGCGTCTGCCAGCTTGAGGTAGGCGCTGAGTGGCGTGTCCAGATCGGCCAGCACTTCGCGGCAAATCGGGATGCGGTTATAGCCCTGCTGGGCGTATTGATTGAATTGCTCGGGTGTCATTCTTATTCTCTGGGCAAAGTCTGGATTCAATCGTGCAAAGCGCGGAATTGTAACCCAGAAACGCCTAAATTATAGCGGTAGCAAATGCTTATCGGCCAATATAGTGATTATTTATTGGTTGCCAGCGCGTTAACCCCAAAAGTTAAGCTTTGGTCGGGCTGGTTTGGCGGCCAAACACCAGTAGAAACAGCAAGGTAAGCACACAGAATCCGGCACCGGCATAAAAAGTGGCAGCGGCCCCCTGATATTCCCATAAGGCCCCGGCCACCACGCTGGCAATCAGCATGGCAATACCGCTAACCAGATTAAAAAAGCCGTACGCTGTACCACGCAAATCCTGGGGTGTGGTGTCGGCTACCAGCTTTGCCAACAGGCCCTGGGTCATACCCATATGCACACCCCACAGCATGACCCCGGCGCACAGCCAGCGCCAGTCGTCATGGCCGGCCAGAATCAAATCGGCCAAAATCAGCGCCAGCAGACCCCAGGCCAGTAATACGCGGTGACTGATGCGGTCAGAAATACTGCCGAACGGATAGGCGCTGGCAGCATAAACGATATTCATCGCCACCATCACCAAGGGTACCAGCGCCATAGGTACGCCGCTCTGCTGGGCGCGCAACACCAGGAACGCCTCGCTGAACCGGGCCAGGGTAAAGACGGCACCGATCAGCACTACCTGCCAATAGCCGGCAGTCAGCCGTTTCAGATTGGCGCGGGAAATGGGATTATGGCGTTTGCCGGTATGCGCGGCAGGTGGCTCCTTAACCCCAAACAGTAATACCAGTACCGCCAGCATACCGGGAATCACCGCGACCCAGAACACCGCGCGAAAATCATCCTGCCAGAGCAGCATCAAGCCCACCGCCAATAACGGCCCCAAAAAAGCGCCGATGGTGTCCAGCGACTGGCGCAGACCAAAGGCAGCGCCGCGAATTTCCGGCGGCGCGATATCGGCCACCAAGGCATCGCGGGGTGCACCGCGGATGCCTTTGCCTACCCTATCCAACAGCCGGGCGCTTAAAATCAGGCCGCTGCTACCGGCAATGGCAAACAATGGCTTGGTAAAGGCACCCAGTGCATAACCGAATAAGGCCAGACTTTTGCGCTTACCGAAATAATCACTGGCGACACCGGAAAATACTTTGACGATCAAGGCGGTGGCTTCTGCCGCGCCTTCGATCAAGCCAATACCAAGCGTACTAACCCCCAACACATTGACCATAAATAAGGGCAGCAGGCTGTGGATCATTTCTGATGACACATCCATCAATAAACTGACAAAGCCCAATGCCCAGATACTTTTGGGGATTTGCCGCAAGATTGTATATTTCCGGGTTTGGCTGGACATGGCTGAGGTGTTATTGGCTGGGGGGAACTGCTATCCTATCTGCTCCGGGAGCGGCTTGCTATGTAAAAATTTAGGCTAATTTCAAAGCAGCTTGACCAATGCAGCAACAATGCCAATAGAAATAGCCATAAGGGAACCCAGCTGAATAATCAGGCGCTGCTCGATTTCCTTCATGTCTCTCCGTAAAAGATCGACTTCGTGCTTTAAATCTTGTTTGCTGGCAAACTCTTTGAGATTAATCTCAAGAACTTACAGCCTCGGCCTGCGCAGCAGGCACCCCGGCAGCCTTAAGGGTATTGGCGTATTTCAGTGTATCAAATGTAATTATTGACATGCTGCCTCCTGATTAGGTGAATAGTCTACTGTAATTAAGTGCTTGCACTTAAGCTTTTTCACCTATCTGGTCAGACACTGATATAGTTTTTAATTCACCAACACCAATCCCGGCGGTAAAGCTTCACCAAAGATCTGTTTTTCCTGCTGTTCGTCCAGTTGTTTGTATTCGGCAACCATGTCCAGCCAGGAGGCCGGGACTTTGGTTTGTTTGAGTTTTTCCAGCACCTGCAGACGCAGATTTTCGTCAATATTACGCACCCGGTCATCGCAGCAGCGTGCCAGCAGAGTGGCGGCAAAGCCGGCTTGCTGGTTTTTTTTCCAGTCCAGTTTCAGTAACTGCTGTAACCAGGGCTCGACCACAGCCGGAGCCAGCACTTCGTGGTTTTTGGCGTAAAACGGGATCCGGGCGGCAATCCGGCCCAGCGCCCAATAACTTTGCTCTGGTTCGCCGGGTTTTTCCAGGCGTTTTAACAGCCATTCGCCCAGTTGCTGTTTTTCGGTGGCTGGCAAGCGTTCCAGCGTGGCGGCCAGTCTCACCATGTCTTCATAACCGCGAATAGTCAGTTGTTTGGCGATACCAGCCTGACGTGCGGCAGCGGGGTTGATGTATTTGGCAATGTCCTGATAAATGCGCAACTGGGCGGCAGCATCCAGGCCGCCGGCCACCCGCCGCCACAGTGTCCACCATTCCGTCCAGTTTTGTTTTTCGTTAACAAACTGCAGGCCTTCCGGGTAAATTTTCCAGAGTTGCTGGATGCGCCAGTCATCCAGTGCACAACCAAAGCCTGGACGCATGGCAAAACCGATCTGGCTCAGCCATAAACGCTCGTGCGCTTCGCTGCGCCGCCGGTATTTACCGCCTTCCCATAACACTTGAAACAGTTCGCGCAATACCGGTATCGGCCAGTCCTGACGCGGTAAGATCAGGGTTTTTTCCAGATCGGCGCGTAAGGTTTTCACGGCCTGGGGGTTGACCTGTTTGGACTTGGCGCCGAATACGGCCTGAATTTTTTCCAGCGCCTGAGGTAATTGCGCCGGCAATTGACTGTTAATACTGGTTGAAATTCTTTTCCGAATCGGAAATTCCACATCCCAACGTTGCTGCGGATCAGTGACCGCCACGCATTGCAGTTGCAGGGTACCCAGCTCAGTGTATTTGGCCAGCAATTGTACCGGAATCTGGCTGTTTTGTTCGCCTTCCAGTGCCAGTGCCAGCGGTGGCAGACTGTGAAAATATTGATCGTCCAGTTCGACAATATCGCCGGACTGATACACATTGTCGCCGCTGGTGGACAATAGGTGAAAGCGCACCGGCTGGCCTACCCGCAAGGCAAATTGACGATCGCCCAATAAAATTTCTATTTCTTCCTCAGTGCCTTTGGGTAATAAACACACACCCTGCTGAATTGCAGCGGTCTGATCGGCTTCGATCAGCAAGAAATAGCTGCGGGCTGCGCCACCGCCGATTTTAGCGGTGTTATGGCGGCGGGTCAGCGCATAACTCACCGCACCATAAGCGACCGCCAGTTCGGGATGACAATTATCCAGCACTACAGGTGCTGAACCACGCCAACTGGCAAGTAAATCGGTAGTGCGCTGTACCAGCGCAGCGCTTTTAAACACGCCGCCGTTTAGCAGCAGGGTATCCGGCACAATATCGGTATCGCCGCCCAGAGCGGCGCGGGCAGCCTGGGCGTGTAAGTTCAGGAAAGCAGCAATATGCTTGCTGATAGCCGGTTCCGCAGCATAAGGCAGGCCAAATTCAACCACGCCACTGCGTTTTTTATCCGGCAATTGGCTTAATGAGGATAGGGGTAGAAAGCCGTCCAGGGCGATGCTGTTAACTTCGGCACGGCTTAAATGAGTGGTTTTGCTGGCGGCAATCAGTTTGGAGCCGCCACCCAGCAGCGTTACCGCCACCTGTTCCGGAGCATCGGCAGCCAGTAAACGCTCTTTGGCCTGCCGGCATTGTTCCAGCAATTGGGCCAGTTCCGCCGTGGACAGTTTTTTATCGTCGCTACGCAAACGGCTTTCCGCCAGATGAGCCAGGGCCAGATCGATATTGTCGCCACCCAACATTAAATGGTCGCCGACACCGATACGGGTCAAGCGCGGCGGATTATAACTATGTTCGATTTTAATCAGGGTTAAATCAGTGGTGCCGCCACCGACATCACACACCAGCAGCAAACGGCTGTTGGCCAGACTTTGACTAAGACTGCCGGCGTGACGTTGCAGCCAGTCATAGCAGACCGCCTGCGGCTCTTCCAGCAGCCGAATAGCGCCCAGGCCGGCCATTTTGGCAGCGGCCAGGGTTAAGGATCTGGCCGATTCGTCAAATGAAGCCGGCACCGTGACCACCACATCCTGCTCAACCAGGGGGGCATCGGGAAATTGCTGATCCCATACTGTACGCACATGGGCCAGATAGCTGGCACTGGCCGCCAAAGGCGAAACCTTAAACACATGGTCGCCGCTACCCCAAGGCAAGATGGCGGCGCTGGGATCAACAGCGCTATGACTCAGCCAGCTTTTGGCGCTGGTCACCAGGCGGCCCTGAGTCTTGGCGCCCAATAGACGGGCGGCTTCACCCAATACCGCGCCGTCGCTGCTGAGCAGAAAATGGCTGGCGGCACTCAATTCTTCTGCGGCAGGATGATAACGCACTGAGGGCAACAGGGCTTTGGCCGCCACTTTTCCCAGTGCCACCATTTGCGGAATTTCGAACAGGCGAATTTGTTGGTCAGGATCGTTGACTGCGGTATAGGCAACGGCAGTATGGGTAGTGCCTAAATCAATGCCCAGCGAGTATTGGCTAGTGTTTTTCAAGGTGGTTTTTCTGTTTAGCGGTGGAGAGGATTGCTGTTAAAGTCTTTGTTTTGGCTAATACGGCATGACTTAACCATAACGATTAGCCAACTATACTATCAAGCTTTTGATAATTTCGGAGATGACAAACGGCAGGAGGCGATACAGGAATTGGGGTAAAAAACAGCATGCAAACTGGGATGGGATGGCTGGAACCAGAGTTTTAGCTTAAAGTAGAACCGGAAAAACCGCCTTACTCTTTTGCTTGTTCAAACGGATCAGCAATAATTTGCTCTTCATGCAGCATCAGATAAATCCCTTTGCAGCCTTCGCAGCAAAAGTATTTATCCCCTTCGGTGGTCTTTAGTTCAAATCCTTCAACTTCAACAGCCAAGCCACAAAGATCGCACTCTTTATTGTCGTCACTCATTGCTTTCAGCCTAATTAAAATAAACTACTTGGTTGAGATTATGCCATTTAAGCTTGACTAAATAAAATTTTACTCGGTTCAATTTTTAAATGACTGGGCAACTTCCAGCTAGTGGTTGACCAACATTACTTTGACTGATGTGCCGACCCTGGACGCGCATGGTTCGCAATTGATGCTCATCAATGCGTTCAGTGTATTTTACGCCGTTTCCGTCAAAATAAGATTGGTACACTACTAGAGGCAGTCCTGCGCTAAGCCGGGTGCTGCTAGGACTAGCCTATGCATTTGAATCATACAGATTTTTTGTATCTATAGCTTAAAAGCATACCCCATAAAGCCGCCCGGCGGGAACTTTCCGCACAAGATTGTTATAAGCGCGCTGGTCTGCGTTAAAATAGCTGGGTTTTTTCCGCAGTCGTGTACTGCTTATCAGGAATTTGTATGAGCAAATCTATTGTACTTACCGGTATCACCACCACCGGTACGCCACATTTGGGAAATTATGCCGGGGCTATCCGTCCGGCAATTCAGGCCAGCAAGAATGCCAATGTGCGGCCATTTTACTTTCTGGCCGATTATCATGCGCTGATTAAATGTCAGGAACCGGCACGGGTAAAGCAATCCAGCCTGGAAATTGCTGCCAGTTGGCTGGCGCTGGGTTTGGATACTGCAAATGCGGTATTTTACCGGCAGTCCGATGTACCTGAGATTTTGGAACTGACCTGGATGCTCACCTGTGTTACCGCCAAGGGTCTGATGAACCGTGCTCATGCCTATAAGGCGGCGGTGGCGGAAAATGAGGAGACCGAAGGTCATGATCCGGATACCGGCATCACCATGGGCTTATTCAGTTATCCAATTCTGATGGCCGCTGATATCCTGCTGTTTAATGCCCAGCAAGTGCCGGTAGGCAAGGATCAGATTCAACATATAGAAATGGCCAGAGATATTGCCAGCCGCTTTAATCATATTTACGGTGAGCATTTTGTGCTGCCGGAAGCGGTATTGGCCGACAATGCCGCCACTTTATTGGGGCTGGATGGCCGCAAAATGAGCAAAAGTTATAACAACACCATCCCCATTTTCGAAGAAGAAAAAAAACTGCGCAAACTGATCAATAAAATCAAAACCAATTCTCTGGAACCCGGTGTACCCAAAGAAACCGAGAATTGTACGCTGTTTGGCATCTATCAGGCTTTTGCCCATCCCCATGAGATTGAAGAAATCCGTAACCGTTATGCCGAAGGCATAGCCTGGGGCGAAATGAAACAAATTCTGTTTGAAAAAATTAATGCCGAAATTGCCCCGGCCCGTGATCGTTACGAAGCCTTGCTGGCATCGCCGGGTCATATCGAGCAGGAATTAAAAGACGGCGCAGAGAAAGCCCGCGCCATCACCGTGCCGTTTATTAAAACCCTGCGCGAAGCAGTGGGTATTTCGCCTATCTTTAGCTGATAACGCTATAAGCCGGCAAACGGGTGGGGGTAAAGCCCCCGCTTGCCGACAGGCCCGCTCAGGACAATCCGCATATTAGCACTTAGGATTGTCGTTGATTTCATACTATAATTAGCGGTTGATTCCTGCCCAAGCCACAGTCTATGTCCAGAAAAAAAAGTCCATCCCTGTTTGAAGACGCTATGGAAGAACTTGAAAAGCTTGTCGAGCAAATGGAGCAAGGCGATATTCCGCTGGAAGAATCGCTTAAGGCTTTTGAACGCGGTATTAAATTAACCCGCACTTGCCAGCAAGCCTTGCAAGATGCTGAACAAAAAGTTCAGATTCTGTTAGAAAAAAACGGTCAACAAACACTGGAGCCATTTCACGATGAGTAACTTAAAAACCTATCTTAGCGCCTGTCAACAACGGGTGGAACTGGCACTGGACGCACGCTTGCCTGCTGCCCATATTTTGCCGCAAACCCTGCATCAAGCCATGCGTTATTCGGTTTTGGACGGCGGCAAACGCACCCGGCCCTTATTGACTTACGCTACCGGACAAGCGCTGGGCTTGAGTGAAGATCAGCTGGATGCTCAGGCCTGTGCCGTGGAATTTATCCATGTCTATTCCTTGATTCATGATGATTTACCCGCCATGGATAATGATGATTTACGCCGCGGTAAACCTACCTGCCATAAGGCGTTTGACGAGGCGACCGCCATTTTGGCCGGCGATGCTCTGCAAGCGCTGGCATTTGAAGTGTTAAGTCACGACCCCAGCATTACAGTGGGTGCCGAAGCCCGTTTGCAAATGATTAGCACCCTTGGCAAAGCCAGCGGCTCACAAGGCATGGTGGGTGGTCAGGCTATTGATTTGGCGGCAGTGGGGATCAAACTCAGTCTGCCGGAACTGGAAAATATGCATATCCATAAAACCGGTGCGCTGATTCGGGCCAGTGTGAATTTGGCTGTGCTGTCTAAAACCGGCCTGCAAGCGGATGTGGCTAAACATCTG
Organism: Methylomonas paludis; assembly: GCF_018734325.1. Classification (NCBI taxonomy): domain Bacteria; kingdom Pseudomonadati; phylum Pseudomonadota; class Gammaproteobacteria; order Methylococcales; family Methylococcaceae; genus Methylomonas; species Methylomonas paludis. Next base: position 3,471,956 of record NZ_CP073754.1, read on the forward strand.
GATCATTATGCTAAATGCATAGGCTTGTCATTTCAGGTGCAAGACGATATTTTGGATGTGGAAAGCGATACCGCCACGCTGGGCAAAACTCAGGGTAAAGATATCGATAACGACAAACCCACTTATCCGGCCTTGCTGGGTATGGCAGGAGCCAAACAAAAAGCCCGGGAATTGCATGAGCAAGCCGTAGCCAGCCTCAGTGATTTCGGCAGCGAGGCCGATTTATTGCGCGATCTGTCGCTTTATATTATTCAGCGTAGCCATTAAACCAAGCCACCGGGGCTGCCATGCAGAGCATAAAACAAAAAATCCGTGACATACCTGACTTCCCCAAACCGGGGATTGTGTTTAAGGATATTACCCCGCTGGTTAAAGACCCGGTGGCTTGCCGACGGGCGATCCAGTTATTGATACAGCCGTTTCTGGATAAAGATATAACCGCCGTGGCCGGCATGGAGGCGCGCGGTTTTATTTTTGGAGCGCTGGCGGCCTGGGAACTGGGTATTCCATTTATACCGCTCCGAAAGCCGGGTAAACTGCCTTATGATGTGCAGAGTATTTGCTATGATCTGGAATACGGCTCGGCACAATTGGAAATTCACATAGATGCCCTGGATAGTACAGACCGGGTATTGTTGATAGATGATCTGTTAGCGACCGGCGGCACGGCAAAAGCCAGTTGCGAGTTGATCGAACTGCTGGGTGCCAGCGTAGTGGCTTGCGGATTTGTGATTGAGCTGGATTTCCTGCAAGGCCGGGAGAAACTCCAGGGCTATGAAGTCCATTCCTTGCTGCATTATTAGTAATAATTGGACGGATCGAGGCTGTAGACTGATAAGTTATTGCGGATTAGATTCAGCCGCTGGTGCAGGCGGCAATACTTTTTTGGCCGGGTGTCTGTGGTGCTTACGCTTCTTACTCAGCTTATCCAACTTTTCCGAACTTTCTTCAAAGGAAGTGGAAGCCTTATCCAAAGCCGCAACCGCATTATCCAGCGCCACGCCGGTTTGAGACTCTTTTACAGCAGTGCCTCCAGCTTTTTTGGGGGTATCATCCGCTTCAAGTTCGCGAGTAAAATCGTCTTCCATCGGTAAAATATCGACACTGGAACCGCCTTGACCATCGGTAATTAAATGATGCTGGTTTTGCAGATAAGCTTCGCGGGTGAACACATAAGGATCTATTGACGCCTCATCAATAAACTTTAACGCCCCTTCAGCATTGGCCCTGGCGTTTAACATGGAAACCAATTGCACCGGCATGCCCACATAAGTGCTTGGATTGGCGGCAGTGTCCACAATACTGCCCGGCAGGCCACGGGTTGTGGTGGGTCCCAGAACCGGCAGCACCAGATAAGCGCCTTGCGGTACCCCCCAAACGGCTAGAGTCTGACCAAAATCTTCCTCATGTTTTTTCAGTCCCAGATCAGTGGCAACATCAAAAAAGCCCAGCAAGCCCACGGTGGAATTAGTCAGGAAACGTCCGGTATCTTCAGCACCCTGCTCAAATTTACCCTGCATGTGATCGTTTAACACCACATTAATATCTTTGAGATTGCTGAAGAAGTTGGAAACCCCGGATTTTAGAAAAACCGGGGTGGCCCAGATATAGGCATCGGATATCGGCTTGGCGACATAATCATCCAAATGATCATTAAATTTGAACATTGAACGATTAAAGCTCTCATACGGATCAACACTGCTTTTTTCTGTCTCAGCGGCTTTATTGGCTTGATCCGGATTAGAGCCGGTTGAGGCACATCCGCCGGCCAGTAATAAGCTGGAAACTAATAAACTACGAGAAAAAGCCGACTTGCCAGTCAAAAACTGGTTGAGGTTAACCATCAAAAAACCTAAAAAATTACTGTGTTGCGTAGTTGTCAATTTTTTCAGTGATTTTAGCGATTAATGCATCAAAGCCGTCTTTACTCAGGACACTGGTGTATTCGGAACGCTTTAAGGCCAAATCACTGACACCGTCGGCTATTATATTAATAATTTGCCAGCCCTCGTCTTTTTTCTTCATCATATAATCGAATTTAACGTCTTTCTCGCCCGGTATATGTAAATTGGTATGCACGACGACACCACCACGACCGGTTTCCTCTTCGGAAATAAAGCTAAAGGATTCTCCGGAAAAATCTTTAAAGTTATGCGCATAAGCCGAGATGCTCAGCTGGCTGATGGCTTTTTCCAGTTTGGCCTGTTGCTCCTGGGATAATTCTTCCCAGTGTTTACCAACGATAATCCGGGCTATTTTGGGCAGATCGTGGCTTTTTTTAACCGCAACATCCAGCTTGTCGTAACGACCTTTAAAGCCCAGCTCTTTACCCTGTTTCATTACGGCTATCAGATCGTTCTGAAATTCCTCCACAACCTGTTTTGCTGAAATTTCATCAGCGGCGGCTATTCCGGAGAAAGCCAGCATAATCAAAACGATAAAACCCAAGTATATTTTTTTTAGCATATTTGTCATCAAAACCTCTTTTGCAAAGCGTCGATCCCGACCAGAAATGAATCAAGACTCTATTTTGACAGGAATATCGCTAATAGTAGTTTTTTTAGGGTTTATAGCAAACTGGGGTTTCTTTTCAGCAACCATATCGCCTTCAGTTTTCGGGCCACGCAGTACGGCCAGCAAGGCTTTGATGGGGTGTGCCATAGTATCTTCAACCGCTGTCGCTTCGTAACCACAATGCGCCATGCAGTTTGCGCATTTGGGATTTTTCACAGTACCGTACTTTTCCCACGGTGTGGTTTCCAGCAGTTCTTTAAAAGAACCGGCATTGCCTTCGTCTGCCAGCAAGTAGCAAGGTTTTTGCCAGCCGAACACATTACGGGTTGGATTACCCCAAGGTGTGCAGTCGTAATTTTGATTGCCGGCCAGAAAATCCAGGTAAAGTGAGGAGTGATTTAATTTCCATTTGCGGGTTTTGCCGATTTTGAAAATATTGCGGAACAGATTTTTTACATCCGCCCCTTTAATAAATACATCTTGTCTTGGTGCGTGTTCATAGCTGAAGCCAGGGGCAATGGTAACGCCTTCTACGCCCAGTTCCATGGCGTAGTCAAGAAACTCGGCAACCTCTTCAGGGGTTTCGCCCTGGAACAGTGTGCAGTTAACGGTAACGCGAAAACCTTTGCCCAGCGCCAGTTTGATGGCTTCGACAGCGATATCAAACACACCTTCCTGACATACTGAAGTATCGTGGCGATCACGGTTGCCATCCAAATGAATGGAAAAAGTCAGATAGGGAGACGGTTTGTAATCGTTGATTCTTTTTCTAAGCAGCAAAGCATTGGTGCACAGGTAAACGAATTTTTTTCTGGCAATAATGCCTTCAACGATTTGCGGCATTTCTTTGTGGATCAAAGGCTCCCCGCCTGGGATAGACACCATCGGGGCGTCGCATTCATCCACGGCATCCAGGCATTCCTTAACGGATAAGCGTTTATCCAGGATGTCATCCGGATAATCGATTTTGCCGCAACCTGCACAGGCAAGATTACATCTAAACAACGGTTCCAGCATTAATACCAGGGGATATTTTTTCACTCCTTTGATTTTTTGCTTGATTAAATAACTACCGACCGCAATTTGTTGACGTAAAGGTACACTCACTGATTCATTCTCCAAGATCCACACTACAAAGTTTACGGTGTTGTTGTGCTATCACAACAAATCCTAGCCCGTAAAAACCGTCTTAATTTAGAAAAACCCTATAATCTTCAATAGATTCGAAAAATTACCGGTTAATCTCGCTATAATTTGTGGCAAGAATACTACTTTTTTTTGCAACACTCCAGCATTTAAATGAAAAAACAACGGATTCCAGCGCTTGACGCCCAGTGTTACATGTTCACCACAAGGCTTTTGCCTAATCGGCCTTAGTGATTTTTAGCATTTAATATATTGATTTTAATTTATTTTTTATAAAGCCTATCTAAAGCTGTTGCTGATGCATCGCTGCCGTCCTGCTGAATTTTGCAATAACGCAACACCGCTTTGCAAAATACCAACAAACAGTCTATTATTGTCAATAATTCCGTAACAGTATTTTGACTTATCACCAATGACCGCACAGAAACCATTGATCGAAGACCCGACGGCACTTGCCGGGCTAGCTGACGATGAACTTCAGGCCATATTGCTTGAGGGTGTGTCGCGTACGTTTGCGCTGACTATCCCCCAATTGCCCGCTGCCTTGTATAAAGCAGTCGCCAATGCTTACTTGCTTTGCAGGATAGTTGATACTATTGAAGATGAAGTATCACTTACGGTTGAACAAAAAAAGCTGTTTTGCAGCCGTTTTATTGAAATTGTCAAAACCGGTGCCGCTGCAGAAGATTTCAGCCGCGAACTGGCCGCCTTGTTGTCTGCACAGACCATACCTGCCGAACACAGCCTGATCCAACTTACACCCAGAGTTATTGCTATTACTCATACCCTGGATCCAGTGCAAATTGATGCTTTGGCTGCTTGCGTGGAAACCATGGCCAACGGTATGCCGGTTTATCAGGCTCTGGATTTACACGCCGGCTTAAAAACCATGAAAGATATGGACGACTACTGCTATTACGTAGCCGGCTGTGTCGGTGAAATGCTGGCAAAACTGTTTTGCCATTATTCGCAGGAGATTAACCAGCATCGTGACCAGTTGCTTAAATTGTCTGTGTCTTTTGGCCAAGGCTTGCAAATGACCAATATCCTTAAAGATATCTGGGACGATGCCCAACGTGGGGTTTGCTGGCTGCCGCAAGACATTTTTAACGAAGCCGGTTTTGATCTTGGCACCCTGACGCCTGAAACCAATGACCAGAATTTTAGACGCGGCTTGAGCCGATTGATTAATATCGCCCGCGGCCATTTGGAAAATGCCTTGCTGTATACCCAATTGCTGCCCAGCCATGAAACCGGTATCCGTAATTTTTGCCTGTGGGCTTTGGGTATGGCAGTGCTGACTCTGAAAAAAATCAAGGAAAACCTGAACTTCAATGAATCCAGTCAGGTAAAAATCAGCCGGCGCAGTGTAAAAACCACTATTCTGATCAGCAAATTTACTGTGCGCAACAACTGGTTGCTGACACTTATTTTTAATCTGTTTAGCCGAAATCTTAAAACACCGGACTGGCAGTATTTACCTCTATCGCCTAGCGGACACTAAGGAATCACCATGTTTACAGAAGCTCATGTAGAGACCCCTAGTCACAATACAACTAACACTGTCAGCGCGAAAAAAGACACTCTGGCTTCGCTCAACGCGGCAATTGCCCGCGCTCAGGAAAAATTAATCAGCCTGCAGAACCCTAATGGTTATTGGGTGTTTGAATTGGAAGCCGATTGCACCATTCCAGCCGAATACATCATGATGATGCATTATCTGGATGATATTAATGTCGAGCTGCAGGCCAAAATTGCCGTGTATTTGCGCAAACGCCAGTCTGCCGATGGCAGCTACCCGCTGTTTACCGGCGGCCCCGGTGAAATCAGCTGTAGTGTCAAAGTTTATTACGCCCTGAAAATGGCCGGCGACTCGGTTGATGCCCCGCACATGGTTAATCTGCGCAACTGGATACTCGGCCAGGGCGGTGCGGCACGCGCTAATGTTTTCACCAGAATTGCCCTGGCAATTTTTGAGCAATTGCCTTGGCGTGGTGTACCTTACATCCCTGTGGAAATCATGCTGTTCCCCAGTTGGTTTCCGTTTCATCTGGATAAAGTATCCTACTGGTCTCGTACCGTGATGGTACCTTTGTTTATTCTGTGTACCTTACAGGCCAAAGCCAAGAATCCGCATAAAGTCAGTATCCTGGAATTATTTGTCGTGCACCCGGATCAGGAGCAGCATTATTTTCCAGAACGCACCTTATTGAATAAAGTCTTTTTAGGTCTGGATAAATTGGGTCGCGTCACTCGCCCCCTGATTCCGCACAAAATGCATAAGCTCGCGGTGCAAAAAGCCGTGGACTGGTTTTCAGAACGTTTAAACGGCGAAGATGGCCTGGGAGGTATTTTCCCGGCTATGGTCAATGCCTATGAAGCTTTGCTGCTGGTAGGCTATCCGGCGGATCACCCGCAGGTGGTGACTGCCCGTAAGGCCATCGATAAGCTGCTGGTTATTAAAGAAGATGAGGCTTATTGCCAACCTTGTCTGTCGCCGGTATGGGATACCGCTCTGGCGGCCTTGGCGATCCAGGAAGTGGATAAAACCGCCAATCAGGCCAGTTTGAATTTGGCTTATGATTGGTTGAAAAGTGTACAGCTGTCCGACGAACCCGGCGACTGGCGGATACGCCAGCCTGAGCTGGCTGGTGGCGGCTGGGCGTTTCAATTTGCCAACCCGCATTATCCCGATGTGGATGATACCGCCGTGGTGGGTTTTGCCATGGCCGACTCGGAATTAAGCAATCTTGACGAGTCTATCCATAGAGCAACCCGCTGGATAGCCGGCATGCAGTCCAAAAACGGTGGATATGGCGCATTTGATGTCGATAATACCTATTATTATCTGAACGAAATCCCGTTTGCCGATCACGGCGCTTTGCTGGACCCGCCTACGGTTGATGTCAGCGCCCGTTGTGCGATGCTGATGGCGCGTGTTGCCGAAAATCATCAGGAATATCTGCCGGCCTTACAACGCACCATCGATTATATTCGCAGTGAACAGGAAGCTGATGGTTCCTGGTTTGGCCGCTGGGGTACCAATTACATCTATGGTACCTGGTCTGCCCTATTGGGACTGGAGCAAACCAATGTGCCGAAAACAGATCCGATGTACGCTAAAGCTGCAAAATGGTTAAAAAGCGTTCAGCGCGAAGACGGCGGCTGGGGCGAAGATAATTTGAGCTACCACGACGACCAAGCTTACCGGGGTCGCTATCATTTCAGTACCGCTTTTCAGACCGCCTGGGCAGTTTTGGGCCTGATCGCCGCCGGCGAAGTTAACAGTACTGAAGTAAAAGCCGGGATTAATTTTCTACTGCGTACCCAACAAGTGGATGGCGTCTGGGAAGACAAATGCTTTACCGCACCGGGTTTTCCGCGGGTGTTTTATTTAAAATATCATGGTTATGACAAGTTTTTCCCGTTATGGGCATTAGCTAGATATCGCAATGAGCTAAATAAAGGTGCCTAATCGTTTTGATGCAGCGCAGGCTGCTGCAACGCGCCCATTGCTGGGCATCGTAGTGGCTTTGCCGGAAGAAGTGGCAACTTTGACCAAACGTAAATTGGTCAAAGGTGAATGCGTGGCGATTGCCGAAAACATCCTGCTCGGCTTTGCCGGTGCCGGAGGGCTTAATGCACAACAAACCGCTCAGTCACTGCTTAGTAAAGGCGCAACGGCATTAATCAGCTGGGGTTGTGCTGCCGGCTTGGCGCCTAACTTAAAACCCGGCGATTTACTGTTAGCCACTCAGGTACAGTCTGCCCAGGCGTCGGCTTATCCGGTAAATGCCGATTGGCTGGCGCATCTGCACAGCGTGCTGGCCACAGATTTACCGGTAGTTTCAGGTACTTTGCTGGAAAGCACCCGCATAGTGGCGGCCAGTACCGACAAACAAACTCTGTATAAACAAACCGGTGCAGTGGCCTTGGATATGGAAAGCGCTGCTGTATTTGCAGTGGGGCATAGCGCCGGCATTCCCTGTCTGGCGATACGGGCCATTGCTGATCCAGTGACGCTGGATTTACCCAAAGCAGTAGTAGTGGCCTTAAATGCCGATGGTAAGATTGAATTGGGCAAATTGTTGTATTTCCTGTTAAGCCATCCCTGGGAAATTCCGGCTTTGATAAAACTGGGTTTAAATTTTAACGCTGCCGGTAAAACACTTAAATCGGTCGCTAAACAACTGGATAATCTGTTCAGTTTTGCCCATCAGGCTTATATATAGGCATAAACGGACTCATCAGATGTTATCGGCCATAAATTTTTTAATACGGTTTTCACCCTGCCTGCTTGTGAATAGCCTCTGCGGCTCACTTGCAGTGTTGATTTAGTGGCATCTCGTCAATTCGAAATCACATACGAGGTATTTCATGTCTTTTAGTATTTCCGATCTTTTTTCTCAGCATTTCGATAGTAAATTCGATTTGCATGAGCAATATCTCAATAACCAGATGGTGCGGGTATTGAGAACTATCGGTTATGACAGAAATTATAAACGAGCCTTGGGTCAATATCTTTATGATCAGGAAGGTAACGAATATCTGGATTTATTAAGCGGTTTTGGCGTATTTGCAGTTGGGCGTAATCATCCCACCGTTATCAGCGCCTTACAGGAAACGCTGACCCTGGAACTGCCTAATCTGGTGCAGATGGATGTGTCCCTGCTCAGCGGCTTGCTGGCTAAAGAAATCCTGGCGACCACTCCGGATAATCTGGATAAAATGTTTTTCTGTAATTCCGGTACTGAAGCGGTGGAAGCGGCGATCAAATTTGCCCGTTACACCACCAAACGCACCAAAATTTTGTATTGCGAACATGGCTATCATGGCCTGACCATGGGTTCGCTGGCGTTGAATGGCGAGGAAATTTTCCGTGAAGGTTTTGGCCCGATGTTACCGGATTGCGCGGCAATACCGTTTAACGATCTGGTGGCGCTGGAACAAGCCCTGAGCAGTAAAGATGTGGCCGCGTTTATTGTCGAGCCTATCCAGGGTAAAGGCGTTAACGTGCCAGACGATAATTATTTTCCGGAAGTTGAACGCCTGTGTAAAAAATACGGCACCCTGTTTGTGGCTGACGAAGTTCAAACCGGTATCGGTCGTACCGGTAAATTCTGGGCTGTTGAACACTGGCAGGTCAAGCCCGACATGATCTTGATGGCCAAAGCCCTATCCGGCGGTTTTGTGCCGGTGGGTGGCGTGGCGATGACCAGCAAAATAATGGACACCGTTTTCAACCGCATGGATAGGGCTGTTGTGCATGGCTCCACTTTTTCCAAAAACAATATGGCTATGGCGGCTGGTTTGGCAACGCTGGAAGTATTGCGCACCGAAAACCTGATCCAAAACGCCGCAAAAGTCGGTGAAGACATTATCGGCACGATTAATGCCAGTGCCGGCCAGTATGAGTTTCTTAAAGAAGCGCGTGGTAAAGGCTTGATGATAGCCATCGAATTCCAGTCACCGAAAAGCCTGTCCCTGAAAGCGGCCTGGGCCATGCTGGAAGCCGCCAATAAAGGTCTGTTCTGCCAAATGATTACCATACCGCTGTTCAAAGAACACCGGGTGCTCAGTCAAGTGGCCGGGCACGGTATGAATGTCGTCAAACTGCTGCCGCCTTTGAATCTAACACCAAAAGACCGCGATTGGGTTATTGGTGCCTTGGATAAAACTATCGCCGATACCCACCAGGTAACCGGTTCCATTTGGACGCTCGGCAAAAATCTTGCCGGACATGCTCTCAAAAATAGGAAGTAAGTTAATCCTATGCAATTTTTAAAATATTTTACTTTGATCGGCTTATTGCTGGCCGCTAATACCGCTTACAGTCATGCGGTGGTGACCCATAATTCCTTAAAACTGAAACCGGTACCCGTTAATCAGGCCAGCCAAGTTGAATTGTCATTCAACTCCAAAGTCGAGCTGGATTTATCCGAAGTTTTTCTGGTTAGTCTGGGCGATAAAATGCAAGTAATCAATGCCAAGCCGGGGGCAAATCCCGGTAAAGTGATATTGGATCTGCCCGCTTTGCCACCTGGAGAATACGCGATTAAACTTAAAATATTTGCCGCGGACGGTCATCTGAGTGAGGATCTGCTGCGCTTTTTTGTTCGTACCAGTACGAAGTGAATTTTATGGAAGGTATTGCCAACTATTTAGATTCCCTGATCGGCGGTATTGATCTGGCCTTTTTTTCCATGGCTATCGGCGGGTTGTTTTGGAGCCTGTTTGTGCTGCGTCCTTGGCGCAAAGCAGAGGTTCATTACAATAATGCGCTGATTGATAAAACTGTGGATTTGATTTATTTCGGCAGCAAGGCCCTGGTATTAACCCAGCTGGTTAAAATCGGCCTGAAAATATGGCTGATGGTTGCTACTTTGGGTAAATCGCCATTCCCGGCTATTTTTAATACCTTGCAGTTCCAGGCCGGAATCCTGCGCGCCGGTTTTGCATTTGGTCTGGTGTTATTCATCAAACACAGCCTGAAACATAATACCCGCTCCAAATTGCATTGGTTACTGGCTATCGCCATTATCATCCCTTTGATGATATGCGCTGCCTGGCTGGTGCATGGTGCCAGCCGTCTGGAAGACCGCGAATTTCTGATGAGTCTGACTGTCATCCATCAGGCGGCAGCCGCCGTTTGGGTGGGTGGGGTCATGCAAATTCTGGCCTTGTGGCGTTTGAAAAAACAAAATGCCATAGCCATAGAATTATGGCCCATGCTGCTTAACCGCTTTACTTTCTTAGGCATAGCCGCAGTAGCCATTTTACTGGCGTCCGGCACACCGCTGGCATGGTATTACATTCGGACTTTCCAGGGCTTTATCGGTGCCGGCTACGGCAATTTGTTAACCGTGAAAATCTTAATGATGGGCCTGGCGCTGTTTTTTGCCTGGTTAAATCATCGCACGGTTAAACAATATTTCGTCAGCCACAGCATGTATGCCCTAACCACCCGGGTGCCTTATTATCTGGAAGTAGAAATCCTGATTTTGCTGACCATATTATTTACCGCCGCCAGCCTGGCTTCCCAGCCGCCGGCCGTTGATATTCCGCATCTGACCGCAACCTGGCAGGAAGTGCTGAACATGTTTGCGCCCAGAGTGCCGCGCTGGGAATCGCCCACCCATGAGGCACTGCTGGCCGGTGAGGCAGGCCGGGTGGCGATAGTGGGCCAGATACCGTCAGAAGCCGCAACCGCCTGGTCTGATTACAACCATAATATTGCCGGCATATTCTTAACGGTAATGAGTTTTTTTGCCATGCTGTCATTCTCCAACCGGTTTCGTTGGGCGCGGTTTTGGCCGGTGGGCTTTATGTTGCTGGGTATTTTTCTGTTCTTCCGCAGCGATGCAGAAAGTTGGCCGCTGGGACCGCTGGGTTTTTGGGAAAGCACTTTTAACAACGGCGAAATTCTGCAACACCGCATCGCTACGCTGCTGGTATTTGTGTTGGGTCTAATGGAAATTCGGGCCCGGCTTAACGGCAATAAAGGCGTTTTGCCTTATGTTTTTCCGTTGTTGGCGGCATTTGGCGGCATGATGCTGCTGGCCCATTCTCATGTCGGCTTTGAGGCTAAAAGCGCGTTTCTGATTCAGGTGGGTCACACCTTGATGGGCGTGTTTTCTCTGATTTTAGCCTGTGGCCGCTGGCTGGAACTCAAGCTTGATTCACCCGGCAAAAATATTGCCGGTTTTATTTCGGTGTTCGCCTTGTTCCAAATAGGCGTCATTCTGATGTTCTATCGTGAACCCCTCTACTGATTATGAACCTGACTAACGATTACCCTTTATTAAAAGACATTCATAGCCCTGCCGACGTCCGCAGCTTACCGAAAGAAAGCCTGAAGGCTTTATCCGATGAAGTGCGCGCTTACCTGACTCATACAGTCAGTATTTCCGGTGGGCATTTCTCCGCCGGTTTAGGTACAGTGGAGCTGACTGTGGCTTTGCATTATGTATTTGATACGCCAACCGACCAATTGGTATGGGATGTAGGGCATCAGGCTTATCCGCATAAGATTTTAACCGGACGCAAAGATCGTATGCCGACTATTCGTACCCTGGGCGGGGTATCGGCATTCCCCAGCCGCGCCGAGAGCGAATACGATGCCTTTGGCGTAGGTCATTCCAGCACATCCATCAGTGCGGCGTTGGGCATGGCCATCGCCAGCCAGTTGCGCGGCGAAGATAAAAAAATGGTTGCCATCATCGGTGACGGCAGTATTACCGGCGGTATGGCATTTGAAGCCATGAACCATGCCGGTGATGTGAACGCTAATCTGCTGGTGATCTTGAACGATAACGACATGTCAATTTCACCGCCGGTTGGCGCGATGAATAATTATTTGACTAAGGTGCTGTCCAGCAAACTGTACTCTTCCGTACGCGAAGAAAGTAAGAAAGCCCTGAGCAGAATGCCCAGCGTCTGGGAACTGGCGCGTAAAACCGAAGAACACGTCAAAGGCATGATCGTGCCCGGTACTTTGTTTGAAGAATTGGGCTTTAACTACTTTGGCCCGATAGACGGCCATGATGTCGATGTGCTGGTCTCCACCCTGGAAAACCTTAAAGATTTAACCGGACCGGTGTTTCTGCATGTAGTCACCAAAAAAGGTAAAGGTTATGCCCCGGCAGAAAAAGACCCATTGGCCTATCACGGCGTACCGGCTTTTGACCCCACCCAGGATAGCCTGCCCAAATCCGGCAGCTCAACACATCCAACCTATACCGAAGTATTCAGCCATTGGTTGTGCGATATGGCAGAACAGGATGAACGCCTGTTAGGTATTACCCCGGCCATGCGTGAAGGTTCCGGCCTGGTGGAGTTTTCCCGCCGCTACCCCAAACGCTATTTTGACGTGGCAATCGCCGAACAACACGCCGTTACCTTAGCGGCTGGTCAAGCCTGCCAAGGCGGTAAACCGGTCGTAGCGATTTATTCCACTTTTTTACAACGCGGCTATGACCAGTTGATTCACGATGTGGCTTTGCAAAATCTGGATGTGCTGTTTGCCCTGGATCGCGGTGGTCTGGTTGGTCCCGATGGCCCAACTCATGCCGGCAGCTTTGATTACAGCTACTTGCGTTGCATACCCAATATGCTGATCATGGCTCCGGCCGATGAAAACGAATGCCGGCAAATGTTAAGCACCGGCTTTTATCATCCCGGCCCGGCTTCCGTGCGTTATCCACGCGGCAAAGGCCCAGGCGCCGTCATCGATAAAGCTTTAACAACCCTGCCGATCGGCAAGGCGGAAATCAGACATCAGGGCGGTCGTCTGGCCATCCTGGCCTGGGGTTCCATGGTGGCACCATCAGTTGAAGTAGGTAAAAAACTGGGAGCAACTGTAGTCAATATGCGCTTTGTCAAACCCCTGGATGCAGACCTGATCCTGGAGTTGGCCAAAAGCCACGACGCGTTTGTCACCGTGGAAGAAAACGTGATTGCCGGAGGCGCAGGCAGTGCCGTCAATGAATTTTTGCAAGCCCAGTCAATTTTGATGCCGGTGCTGAATATCGGTTTGCCGGATGCCTTTATTGAACAGGGCAGCAGGGAAGAATTATTGGCCTTAAGCGGCCTGGATGTCGCCGGTATTTTGGCCAAAATTGAAAAAGTATTGGCCTGAAACTACTCAGCACTGACCACGCCATTATCAGGGATAATGGCGTGGTCATACTCTTAGCCACAACCAAGTAATTCTTGTCGTAATTTTGACAAAATTTTTATGTATAGTTTGATAATATCGGTCAAACTGTCGTTCAGCTCTGTAAACGGGTTAAACTTAAGCTATGTTTGTGTTAATGGTTGATTTGGGCTTAAGCCGTTGCGACCATTGTAAAATCAGCCCTAACCCTTGTTTGCTTAAGGCTACGCGGTGTATCCCTCGATTCCACTGCGTTGCATCGAGGCTACGGGCCGCCAACTAGCCGATTTTCTTGCTATAAACAACGCAAAACAGCAACAGTAGCCTTTTCAAAGTTGGAGCTGGATAGTTGGCTTAAGATGAGGACAGTTTTTAAGCAAAAAACCGGGTAATTATTCTTTGTAAGGTCGCTGATCTTTTTAGACAAGTGCTTAGCGTGGAATGGAATGATGCGCTGTACTGCGTTTAGCACATCCTACGAGCACCTTTTAAATTTTAAAAGAGATAATTGGACGCTGAGTAGTTACAAATCTGGCCGCAAAGTTAAGCCAAATCTGAACGTAGCCTCAAGAAACGCAGTGTGCGAGGGTTTCGAAACCAGATTCCAGCTAACGGCATCTAGAATGGTTACCCTGAATATCAATTGCGGAGCTGTCTGTCTCTTGTCATAAATCTTCAAACTGTATTGGGTCACCGTGCTTTTTTCTGCCTGCCATTCAAGCTATCGCATCCTGCCTTTTGAATCCAGTCTGTTCAAATGGCGGCCTGACATCACGCCATCATTAAAAGGTCTAATCCTGAGTTGCACCCTGATCTTTCTGTGGTTATGTCATGGCAACGCCCAGGCCGAATCGGCCGAGCCATCCGCACGGGACGATGGTTACGACTTAATGCAATATCTGGCCGACAAAGGCTTGCATGATATTCATCACGAACGCTGGAATCTGTATGGGCAAATGACTTTTATCAACAGCTGGAAAAGCGCCTTTCCGGCCCAATACACCAATTTCAACGACAGCGGCAACTCATTATTACCGGGCCAGGAACGCAGCTTTACCGGCACCGCCACCTTATACTTTGGCGCCAAGCTGTGGAATGGCGGCGAGTTTTATTTTGCCCCGGAAGTTATATCCGAACGCGCCTTATCTGGACTCAAAGGTTTGGGTAGCGTGATCCAAAACTTTGAACTGCAAAAATCCGGCACCCAGGAACCGTCTTATTATGTCTCCAGAATGTTTTTTAAACATACCTGGGGCTTTGGCGGCAGCGAGCAAACCGTGGTGTCGGACCCCATGCAATTGGGCACGACTGAGGACAGCCGCCGCTTTGTGTTAAGAGCCGGTAACTTTAGTATTCTGGATTTTTTTGACAAAAACAGCTATTCCGGCGATTTGCGCAGACAATTTAACAACATGGCATTTTTAAGCTATGCAGCTTACGACTTTGCTGCCGATGCCAGAGGCTATAGCTGGGGCGTGGTAGCTGAATTTGATTATGACAACTGGTCGTACAAATTTGGCCACATGCTGGCACCCAGAAACCCCAATCAGCTGGCTTTGGATATCGAACCGTTCAAATACTTTGGCCAGCAAATCGAAGTGGAACACCGCCATGTGCTGCTGGACGACCAGCCCGGCGCTATCAGGATACTGGGTTATCGTAATCAGGAAAATATGGGCAGCTTCAGCGATGCCATTGCCGCCTTTAACACCAACCCTGCCGATAACGCCACCGCTTGTACCGGTTTTAATTACGGCTCCAACAATGCCAGTGCGCCGGATTTATGCTGGGCGCGGAAAATGAATGTCAAAATGGGTATCGGCTTGAATCTGGAACAGCAACTGTTTGACGATGTCGGCTTGTTCTTCAGAGGCATGTATTCGGACGGCAAAACCGAGGTTTATTCCTACACCTCCACCGATCAATCCATTTCCTTGGGTTCTTTGATTAAAGGCACCCGCTGGGGCCGCCGCAAAGACACGGTCGGCATAGGCTACGCCCAGGGCTGGCTGTCCAAATCTCATATTCAATACCTGAGTATGGGCGGTATTGATGGTTTTATCGGCGACGGTAAAATTACTTACAGTCCTGAGCAAGTGGTTGATATCTTCTACAGCTACAACGTTTGGAATACCATCTGGCTAACCGCAGACTACCAACACATTGCCAACCCTGCCTATAACGCCGCCCGCGGCCCGGTGGATATTTTTGGCGCCAGAATTCACGTCGAGTTTTAGTGCCAAATTGCGCTCAGCAACTCATGAATCAGGTGTTGGGGTGGTTACAAGGCCATGAACCGATAATCAGGTGAAATCAACGGGCGGTTGGTTATTATGCTGCACGCTCGATGCCCTATGCCAATGTTAAGATTGATCAAAAGCATATCCAAGACTTATTAATGATGAAATTGCTGTCGGGTATGTGGGATTCAATCCGCAACTGATTAGTTAGTTGGGTAATAAGCCAAGCTAAAACGATATTCAAACAGAGCCCGGGCCGAATTTATTGGCTAAGATTACGGCGATCAAGAATTATTTTCAGATGCCCAATTGATAAGGTAATCTGGCTTCGGGGTAATCGCCTATAAACGGCGAAAAAATCAGTCCATTGTTTCTTAATAAGCTGTTTACCATGGTCTGGCTTACCTGAAAATGTTCTGTCGCGTCGTCAATTGCTGATTCCGAATAGTCATGCCCTAAAAAATCCTGCAGGGCTTCGATAGGGCAAAGAAATTCAGCGGCAAACGCACGTTGATATTTTTGCCGGGAAGTAGATAAATCGGTACTTGTTAACCATTGCTGGCGTTTATTTTCGGTCAAGATATAGTCGCCGAGCAGACGTGCCAATTCAAAACGCTTGGCTAGCGGGTGTGCTTTGCGGGGTACGAATTTAAATTGGTTATTGCTACCTGGAATGCCAATAGCAGCGTTGTTACGTGCAACAGGCGTCCAGGCATCTACTTGCGCGGAGGATAGCCCCAATAAGCCGTAAAGCTGCTGGTTGTCTATCACGCCATGCTTATTACTTAGCGATTGGCGTAATTCACGCGCAACTTCAACTGCACGTTGCCAAGGGACACCTGTTGTGGATTTGGCATTTTTTAGCACCGGTGTGTTCGGTGTACCAGTCAGGCCGGGGCTACCAATAATTTCCGCAATGACATTAAGTGATGAATTAGTGCTGGTTCTGCCATATACCGGCGCTAACTCGGAAAGCGCTGCTGTGCCAATTTGTCGTTCCAGCGCTTGTGCCTTGATCATCAATTCTTCGGAACACTCATCCGGATCGTAACCTAGTTCAGCTTCAAGTCGACGGTAATTAAAACTTTGCGGATCGGCGCGCTCTGCCTTTATCAACTGCCAAAGATTCCACAAATCGGTATTTCGGCTGCCAACGGCATCAAGGCGATCCAGAACAGAGATAATAAAATTTTCCACGCCATGTTGAAAATCAGCTAATTTTATGGACGCGGGTCTATCCAATCCATTTAGATAACGGAGAGATTGCTGGGCATTGGCATTGGAAGGAATCGCCCAAATTTGCATGAATTGGCAATCTGATGCGAATAAAGCCTTGGGCCAGACAAAACCATAATTGGCAGCGCCGATTTCATGGGCCATGCGCCAGTCTAGAGCAGGGTTTACCCCATGAGCCGGTAAAGGCTCAAAATTGAGCCTCCACCAGGAAACTGCCAACCACATGGCAAGCGGGTAAGCCGATACCAGTGCCGAGTCACGAATTGTCTTGGCCCAAATGTCTTCATTCTGCATCAGGTTGACATCGCCAACATGCAACGCCAGATTGGCCATCGTGTGGAAAACTTCTGGAATGTCCTGCCCGGCAGATGCCCATTCGTGGCTAAACTTAAATATAGTCATTTAGGTGTTCCATAGCCGAATTATTTCCTTAGCCAGAGGGTCTGATTCCGTCATCGGGTAGCCGTGATAAGTGCCGGTTTCCGGGTTCTCAAGCTATGCTTCCAAAGCATCTCCGTTATTGGTAACAGACCAAATATTTTGGGGCCAAGCGCCGTTAAATCGTTCACTGATCAGTCCGCGGCGTAAGCCGGACTGGAGGTATTGGAGGGCGATTTTTCTGGAAAAGATATTAACCGCATCACACAGTGATTTTCCTGGTCTAGCACCGCTGGGTGATATAAGTCCAAAATCGCCTGGATTCTTTTTGTGCTCCGGATTCCCACCATAGCGTACCTGATCTGCCAATTTTGCACATTGTTGCAATTCGATATCAGTCAATTCTTTGATTTTACGCTTGTGATTGAATTGATTGTATCTTCTTATCATTTTTTACTCGAATATGCTTTTGCTATAAATCAAGATGCCAGTAAGCAATTTTTGATAAAGTTTAGTAACTTGAACTATACCAGACATCTGCGATAGTCAAAAACGACTTTCACAGGGGATATTGCATGCTATCTATAGGGGGCAAGTTGGTCGTCGGCTACATAAGCCTTGATCGAGTATGGTTATGGGAGTAAAAAATTGGCATTGATACTGATTAAAGACATTTTGCATTTGGCTGCGTAAAAACAAGGTTTGCCTTGATCCTTAGCCAACTAACGATTTGTAAAAACTCTGACTTTATCTGACTGATTTTGCACAGATAAAATAATTCAATATAGTAACTATCCGGTTTGCTATTATGTGATCATGACAGATAGCCACTCCGAACCACAATTCTGCTTCGACAGGTGCACAGCGTTTTAATGAAGCTCTACCTACCCTACGAACATGATGTAACAATTGAGGGTTTTCCTTCAATAAAGCTATCGCAGCATTGGTATCCAGTAAATAAGCCATTAGTCTAACGAGTTACGGCTTGTATCTATGCCCAAATCAGCGTCAAAGATATCATCCGGAAAATCTTTACTTAAACCACCAGCTAAAGCCGTGAGAAAAGCCTCTGTATCGTTTTCAATTTTTGTTACCGGTCTAATCAGCGAATAACGCTGCTCCAGAAATTCTATGAAATCCAGAACTTCCCGTGCGGCGTTATCTGGGAGATTTAAACTGTGCTGATAGATGGTTTCCGCTAAGTTCATGGATTACTCCTTGTTTTTATAGTGATTCTTCCATAAGCTTAGCCGATTTGCAATAATTAGAGCCAGAGCACACATACCGAAAAAGGAATCAGCCGAACTACATCTAATGGCAGACATGGGAATGGCGACTATTATGAAGCCTTTACGGAAAGAAATTTGCCTACTTTTGTGCAAGTGGTGAATTGGGCTGCAATTCCGGCAGCGTTTCATGATGAATAGCTGTCAGGTACAGGTATATGGAGATTCAATAAAAAGGCTATCCGGTTTGTTATTATTCTGCCATAACAATGCTCTTGACGGATAGTTAAAAAATTAAACGAACTACACTTCGATGACGGACTGGCTGGAATTTGCTGGGCGCTTAATCCTCCCCTAATCAGAAGGCCTATCCTTTGCTTATTCAACGGGAAATGCGTAATTTAGAGGTTTATGCATTTGCTGGATAGCAATGTTTGCTCAAAGAGAATGAATATGCGTTATACAGATCAATTTATTGCGAAAAAACTGTCAAGTCTTGTCTTTTGCCTTTGGCAAAAGACAAGACTTGACTCCATAGGTTTGTAGGTTTGCACCCCCCATTACCAATCATGAAAAACCCAATCATTTACGCCCTAGACTTCGACGGCGTGATCTGCGACAGCGCCATCGAAACCGGCATTTCCGGCTGGAAAGCCGCTACCCAAATTTGGCCGGATATGCCGGTGGACGCACCTACGGAAATGGTCGAGCTGTTTCGTCAGGCCAGACCTATTATCGAAACCGGCTATGAAGCGATTCTTGCCATGCGCAGCCTTTATTTGGGTGCTACGGTGGACAGTCTTTATCAGGGTTGTGCTGAGCAATTTCAAGCGTTGATGCAGGAGGCGCAGGTTGACAGTGCCCAGTTGAAAAAATTATTTGGTGACACCCGAGATTTGTGGATTGCCGCTGACAAAGCCGGCTGGATTGGGCAGAATCCGCTGTATGCGGGGGTGGTGGAGAAACTGGCCCGGCTTAATCAGCATAGTGACTGGTATGTGGTGACGACCAAGCAGGAGCGGTTTGTGAGGATGATCCTTAGTGGTGCCGGTATTGAATTGGCTGATGAGCGTATTTTTGGCCTTGACCGCAATTTGAGCAAAATTGAGGTGTTGAAGATATTACAAGATCGCCATCCTGAGCAGGCTTTGCATTTTTACGAAGACCGGTTACCGACTTTGTTAAAAGTGGCGCAGCAGGCGGAATTGGCGAACGTGGAGTTATTGTTTGCTGCCTGGGGTTATAACGGCGCTGCCGAGCAGGCTGAGGCTGTTGCTGCGGGTTTTAAGCTGGTGCAATTGGGTGAGTTTTTGGTTTAAGCGGTGGTGATGGTTGTTTGGTATTAATTATGGTATTTGTGTAATTGAGGTATTGGCGGCCTACAACCTCGATTCCGCGTTGCTGCATCGAGGCTACGGTAGCTTTTTTTGCAGATTGTGGCCTTGATGTAACGTAGTGGGATGGAGGGGGTTAACAGGGTGGCTTTTTTAAGCAAATATGGCTGTGATTGTTAACGGCGGTGTTACGGTGTTGTTGCTGGTATTGGCGGCCTACAACCTCGATTCCGCTTTGCTGCATCGAGGCTAGGTTGGTTTTACGTTGGTTTTTTGTTAATCCCCTGCCCGGCCTATTCCGCTATAATCGCCACCCTGTTGGTACTAAGTGATATACACACCGGATGACTATGCAAATTCAGGCTACGCTGCAAAAACTGCTTAATAAACAAGATCTCGATACTGCGGAAATGCGCGGTATTATGCAAGCCATGATGAGCGGTGAATTAACGGCTGCTCAGATTGCCGGTCTGTTGATTGCGCTGCGTTGTAAAGGTGAAAGTGTAGCGGAAATTGCAGCTGCGGTGAGTGTGATGCGGGAGCTGGCTCAGCGGGTGGATATTCTGGGTGAGCATGTGATTGATACCTGCGGCACTGGCGGTGATGGTGCCAATACTTTTAATATTTCCACTGCAGCGGCCTTTGTGGTGGCTGCAGCGGGCGGTAAGGTGGCCAAGCATGGTAACCGTTCGGTATCCAGCAGTTGCGGCAGTGCTGATGTGCTGGAGGCGGCTGGTGTGGACTTGAGTATGTCGGTTGATCAGGTGGAGCGTTGTATTAACAGCATAGGCGTGGGTTTTTTGTTTGCCGCCAATCATCACAGTGCGGTGCGGCATACGGTGGGACCGCGTAAGGAAATGGGGGTTAGAACCCTGTTTAATCTGATTGGGCCGCTGTCTAATCCAGCTCAAGCCAAACATCAGCTGATTGGGGTTTTTGACAGTCAATGGCTGCGACCGGTGGCTGAGGTGTTGAAACAATTGGGCAGTCAGCATGTGCTGGTGGTGCATGCCGATGATGGCCTGGATGAAATCAGCATCGCTGCGCCCACGCAGGTTGCCGAATTGAAGAATGGGGAAATCAGCTGTTATACGCTGACGCCGGAGCAGTTTGGTTTTACCCGCAGCAGTCTGGCCAGTTTGGCGATTGCTAATGCTCAGGCCAGTTTGGCGATTATTCATGGGGTGTTGGACAATCAGCCCGGCCCGGCTCGAGATATTGTGGCGCTGAATGCCGGTGCGGCCATATACGCGGCAGATTTGACCGACAGCTTGCAGGCCGGGGTGTTAAAAGCGTTGGAAGTATTGGAAAATGGCTTGGCTAAACAAAAGTTGCGAGCTTTGACGGATTATGCGAAGGCTTATGCAGATAGCCAATTAAAATCAATTGGGTGATGAGAGGTGTTGTGGTTGTGGTCGGGTTGCGATTGATGCTTTTAAAGATATCTGTTGCGGAAAAGCCTACATCCTCGATTCCGCTTTGCTGCATCGAGGCTACGATTCATAGCCCAATGGATGTGTGACTTATAAGGCTGGGTTGTGGTCGCGATTGATGCGATGGACTTTGTTTAACTATTTCTATGATAGTTGGTACTGGTAAAGTTGTTTGTTGCGGAAAAGCCTACGTCCTCGATTCCGCTTTGCTGCATCGAGGCTACGATTCATAGCCCAATGGATGTGTGAGTTATAGGGCTGGGTTGTGGTCGCGATTGATGCGGTGGACTTTGTTTAACTATTTCTATGGTAGTTGGTGCTGGTAAAGTTGTTTGTTGCGGAAAAGCCTATGTACTCGATTCATAGCCTAATTGATGTGTGACTTATAGGTGCGGGGCTGTGTTTAGCACATCGTAGGTTTTTGTAGCAAAGAAAATGCAACCACCACTCTTGGGGTGGTGGTTGAAATGCCGGTTACGCGGCCTGAATAGGGATGGCGTGACGAGAATGGGTTATGTTGTTGTTGCCATCAAAATAAACCAGTGTCGGTTTGTAGTTTTTTAGTTCCTTCTCATCCAGACTGGCGAATGCGCAAACAATAATCAGATCGCCAGGGCAAGCTAAACGTGCGGCTGCGCCATTGATGGAAAATATCCCTGAGTTTTCTTCGGCTCTAATCGCGTACGTGGTAAAGCGTTGACCGTTGTTAATGTTGTAAATATGGATTTGCTCGTATTCCCGTATCCCTGAAAAATCTAAAATTTTGCTGTCAATCGCACAGGAACCTTCGTAATCCAGTTCGGAATGAGTCACACGCGCCCGGTGCAACTTGGCTTTAAGCATGTTTATGTGCATGGTAAACAACGTTCTATACTAGGGTTGGGGATTATGCCTTAAATCGCGGTTGCTATCAAATTTAAGCATGTCAAAATGCCAAAAAACTACGGTTTTATGACAAAACACAGCTAATTGGCCTGATTATCAGGCTAATGGTCTGGAAAAGCAGATATTATCGATCAAACGAGTGTTACCTAGTTTGGCTGCCAACAATATCACCAGATTATTGTCCTCAGCGCCGGCCGCCAGCAAGTCGCTGCTGCGGCAAACGTTGAAATATTCTACCTTAAACCCGGTTTGTTGCAGTATTTGCCATTGAATGGCGACGATAGTTTGAAAATCAAGGTTGCCGGCCAAAATTTCGCTACGTGCTGCCAATAATGCCTGATACAGCTTGGGTGCCAATTGCCTTTGCGCCTGATCCAGATAGCCGTTGCGTGAGCTCATGGCCAGACCATCGGCCTCTCTGACTGTTGCTACACCCTGTATTTCCACGGGTATGTTCAGGTCGGCTATCATGCGGCGGATTATGGTTAACTGTTGAAAATCCTTTTCTCCCAGTAACAGCAAATCCGGCTGTACCATATTCAGCAGTTTGCACACCACCAGTGCCACTCCATCAAAATGACCGGGGCGGCTGGCGCCACAATGCATGTCTGACAAATTTTGTACGCTAATCCGGGTTTGTGCCGGTTGCGGATACATTTCGGTTTCTGCCGGTAAAAACAGCAGATCGGCTCCGTTTTCCAGCAAGGCGGCCTGATCCTGCTGTTCGGTACGCGGATAACAGTTAAAATCTTCAGTTGGGCCGAACTGGGTGGGATTAACAAAAATACTAACTACCACTTTATCAGCTTTTTGCTTGGCGGTGGTTACCAGCTGTATATGCCCGGCATGCAGATTACCCATAGTGGGTACAAACGCGATGCTGTGTCCGGCTTGTCGCCATTGGCGGATACAGGCTCGCAAGGCTTTAATGGTGGAAATGGTTTGCATAAGCTCAGTAACAGTGTTCCGGACCGGGAAATTGTTGTGATTTAACCGCTTGATGATAACTGCGCACCGCTGCGTCTATGCCAGCAGCGGTTTCAATAAAATTTTTGGAAAATCTGGGCCGGTTGCCGATGCTGATATTCAGCATATCGTATAACACCAACACTTGACCATCACAAGCCGCTCCCGCACCTATTCCGATTACTGGAATACTGAGCTGTTGGGTGATTTGCGCTGCCAGGGCCGCCGGAATACATTCCAGAACCAGACAATCGGCACCCGCCTGTTGTATAGCCAGCGCATCTGCAAGCAGCTGTTGGGCTTGCCCGGCATCCCGACCCTGTACTTTGTAACCTCCGGCCCGGTTGACGGATTGCGGCAACAACCCCAGATGACCGCAGACCGGAATACCTTGCGCGACCAAAAAACTGATGATTTCCAGTTTAGGCCCTTCCAGCTTGACCATTTGCGCGGCACCGGCCTGGGTTAAGCGCGCCGCGTTATGTAATGCCTGTTCTGGGGTGGCATAGCTGGCAAAAGGCAGGTCTGTGACCACAAATGCGCGTTTTCTGGCTGCGGCCACGATACGGCTGTGATAGACCATATCATCCACGGTTACCGGTAAGGTGCTGTGATGGCCTTGCACGACCATGCCCAGCGAATCGCCGACCAGTATCATATCAATTCCGGCCTGATCCAGCACTGTGCTGAAGCTGGCATCATAAGCGGTGAGGCAGCTGATTTTTTCACCCCGCTGTTTCATGGCTTTTAAATCAGGGATGGTCAGGGTTTTGGCGCTTTCGGCATACAAATTCATGCTGCCAGCCTCTGCATGCCCTCGGCAGACGGGCCGCTTGCCAATAACTGCTGCAGACTGCCTTTGCCGGGAACCAGCAATTCCGTGCCGGCAATATCGGCCAGCGGGTAAAGTACAAAAGCCCGGTTCACCAGTTCCGGATGCGGCACCTGCAAATCGGGCAGATCGATAATCTGGTCGGCATAGAGCAAAATATCCAGATCCAGGGTTCTGGCTCCCCAGCGCACACTACGCAGGCGGCCGTGGGCGTTTTCTATCTGTTGCAGCTGGCGGAGTAAATCCAGGGCCGGCAAGCGGGTGCCGATATGCATCACGGCATTAATATAGTCCGGCTGATCTTGCGGGCCTACCGGTTGGCTTTGATAAAGCGGTGAGAAGGCGATTTCGACCACATCCGGCAGTTGGGCGATATCAAGCCGGGCCTGATTGACTTGCTGCAAGGGGTTTTCCAGATTACTGCCCAGCCCGATAAACGCAGGCAGGTATGAAGTCGGCAAGCTCATTCCACATCGGCCTGTTTGGCTTTGCTGCGGTAGCGGCTGGATTTACGTCTGGTTTTGCCCGAGGCATTTTTGGGCGGGGCGGTCATTTTTTGGCGTTGTTCATCGTCACCGTCCTGAAAACGTGTCCACCACGTTACCAGTTGCGGATCGGCACCGCCGGTTTCGGCGCGCAGCGCCAGAAAGTCATAAGCCGCCCGGAATTTGGGCTGTTCCAGTAGCCGGTAGGGTCTGGAACCGGTGGTTTTGCTGAATTTGTTTTGCAAAAACCAGACATCGCGCATGGCCTGGGTAATGTGGCGGGGCATGGCGGTGATTTTAATCTGGTTGTTTAAAATCTCATTCGCGGCATTCTGATAGGCTATGGTTTCATTTTCGCCGCGATCAAGCTGTTTTTTTACGGCGATCTGTAATGGCTCCCAGAGCATGGCGGCCAATAAAAAATAAGGCGTGAGGCTTTTGCCATCGGCAAAGCGCCGGTCGGAGTTTTCCAGGGCTTTGATTAAGAACAGGCGGGGAAAGTCATGTTCCAGGGTTTCCAGGCATTTATCCGAAGCGGGAAACAGGATGGCAAACAGGCCGTAATGTCTGAGCATTTCGAAGGTTTGCAAGCCGTAGCCGGCCAGAAACAGCTTGAGGGCTTCGTCGTAAAGCCGGGCCGAGGGTATACTTTTTAATAGCTCGGCATATTCATGTATGGGTTGTTCGGTATCGGGATGCAGGGTAAAACCCAATTTAACGGCAAAGCGAATGGCGCGTAACATGCGTACCGGATCTTCCCGGTAACGAATGGCCGGATCGCCGATCAGGCGTAAAATGCCGGCCTGATGATCCAGCATGCCGCCGGTGTAATCCACCACGGAAAAGTCGCGGATATTGTAGTACAGGGCATTGACGGTAAAGTCGCGCCGCCAGACATCCTGTTCCAGGGTGCCGAACACATTGTCGCGCAGCAGCCGGCCATCTTCATGCACGACGTGCTGATCGGCTTCATCCGGTTCGGAACCGCGAAAGGTGGCGACTTCGATAATTTCCCGGCCAAAAAATACATGAGCCAAGCGGAAGCGTCTGCCGATAATCCGGCAATTGCGAAAAATCTGTTTAACCTGCTCCGGGCTGGCATTGGTTGCCACATCAAAATCTTTAGGCTCGCGGCCCAACAGTAAGTCGCGGACGCAACCGCCAACCAGATAGGCTTCAAAATTAGCTTTTTTTAGTCGCAACAGTACCTTCAACGCATTTTCGCTGATTTGCGAACGGGAAATGCAGTGTTCGGGGCGCGGATAAATCTTTACTAGCGGGGCGGCCGGTTTTACCTGCTCGGCAGGGGTAAAGATTTTTTTAAAAAAACTTAAAATGACGATATTCCTTTGGTTGTTTTTAGTTTGCTTGCATCTGTAAAGGCCAGGATTACAGGGAGTTGAGGCGGCATACGCCTAATAATACCGCCAAGTTTAGACGGAATGCGCAAATTTTGCGAATTTTAAGCCATACCAGGCAAACTGCTCAGACACAACTATACTTTACTTATCATACCATCTAGCCGGTTTTCAGCTCAATCAAGCCCACCTTTCACAATCTAGGCTGATATAGTAAAATTATGCGGTAGCATAAATTGCTAAAGGTGTGTCATTGTACATAAGAACAAAACCGTCATTGTCTCAGGCATGGCAAATGGCGATCAATTAAAGATGCTTGGGGGGGATTTATGTTTAATAAAGTTTTGAATGCTTTAATCGACCAACCTTTGTTTACCAGTCTGTTTGCCGCCGACTTTTTGGTTTTGGTATTCCACAGACCACCGTTTCTGTTTTCTATTCTGATGGAAGGCGCTTTGGTGGGCATGAGTATGTATTTGGGCCAAAAGCTCGAATTATTTAATAAGTAATTGCGGCAGAAAGCACGAAATCATGCCAAAAAACCCGGCGTACTGCTAGTTGGTACGCCGGGTTTTTTACGCCGACTGGGGGCTATTGGTTACGACGCGCTGTTGTTGCTGGCTGTGTTGTTTCTGTCCACCAGTTTGGCCTTGCCTTTTAATGGCGGTGAGGCGTTTGCTCCAGACCAGTTTATTTATCCGGTTTATTTGCTGCTGGTCGGCTTTTTGTTTTACGGCTGGTTCTGGACTCACGGTGGCCAAACTCTGGGCTTACGGGCCTGGAAAATGCAGTTGCTGAGCTTTGACGGTGAATCGGTGAGCTGGCGGCAGGCTTTGATCCGGTTTGGCGCCGCCATCCTGTCCTGGGCCTGTCTGGGTCTGGGTCTGATGTGGTGTGTTATCGATCCGCAAGGCTTATGCTGGCATGATCATTTGTCCAAAACCCGGCTGCACAAGGTAGAACGAGAAAAGGCCTGATCAGGCCGGGGGATATGATATATTTGCGGCTCACCTCAATCTACTCGCTCGTTCGGGAGAACTCAATGAAAACAATAACAACACTTATATCCCTGCTTGCACTCCTGTCGGCGTTTGCCGCTCACGCCGATGTTAAACTTGAAGATAACAGCAAGATTTTGGGCAAATGGAAAGTCACTGCCGAATCGCTGGGACTGGAAAAGAATAAAAAACTGCTCAATGTGAGCTGGGATTTTCAAAAAGACGGCACGCTGATGACCAAGGGCGAAGATACGCTGGGTCGTACCAGTGAAATGGATATCGCCGTTAAATATTTTGTGGAAAACGGTGTGGTGCGCAAACAAACCAGCCCAGGCCGGGAAAAATATGAAACTTGTACTGCGGTGGAACTTAGCCATACTGACCTGATTTTGAAATGTACTAATCTTTATTTTTTCCTGACCCGCAAATAATGCTGTTTGCCAAGGTGCAGCAAGTTGTTGTGACTTTGTACCACCTAACCCCCCTTTTTCAAAGGGGGGGAACTGGATAGTTAGTCTGGGTAAGGTTGCTGGTCTTTTAAACCAGTACTTGGCTTCGAATGATGCGCTTCACTATCGTTCAGCACATCCTACTAACACTTGTGCTTTAAAGAGATATTTGGACGCTTAATAGTTACAACGGGTATCAACTTTTAACGCAAACATGGCTTTATAACAGCCCGATCAACTTACCTTTAAAATTGCGATTACGGCGCCTAAAAACATCAGCAGACTAGGGGCAATGGCCACCAGCATGGGATTAAGGCCGTAGACAAGCCCCATGTGTCCGGCAATTTTGTCGAAAATGTTAAACAGCATACCGATCACCACGCCCAGCATGATCCGGCCACCGGTATTGGTGCCCCGGCCTATGCCGATCACAAACGGCGCTGAAATCATCAGCATTACAAATGTCACCAGCGGATTAATCAGGCGGCTCCAAAAAGCCAGTTCATAGATTTGAGATTTTTGGCTATTGCTTTTTAGAAAGTCGATGTACATATATAAATCGTACAGGGACAGGTTATCGGAATCCACCACGGTGACTTTCAACAAATCCGCATCGATAGAGGATTCCCAAATTTGGCTGTCCTGCACCGCCGCGGAAACTTGTTGGTAGCCTTCATCCAGCTCTGAGTGCTTAACCCCATCCAGGCGCCATTGATTGTTGCCCAAAAAGGTGGCATGTTCGGCATGAGTCATTTTCTGCAGCTTATGCTGGGCACTAATATCATATATGCGCACATTGGCCAGGGTGCCGTCATCCAGTATTTTCCGTACGTTGATAAAACGGTTGCCCTCGCGCAGCCACATGCCGTATTGGGTATGCATGATGACGCCATCGGTTTCGTTCTGGGTGGTATTGCGCAATACCTGGGCAGCGCGTTCACTGTCCGGGGCTATGTATTCGCCTATCAACACTGATATTACTACCAGCACCAATCCGGCCAGCATGATGGTGCGGATGACCCATAGGGTGGATAATCCGGTGGCCCGCATGGCCACTATTTCGCGATGATTGGCCATTGCCCCCACAACGAATAGGCTGCCCAATAAAGCGGCAGACGGCATTAGCTCGTAAATCATGCGCGGGGTGGTTAAGGCCAGATATAAAAACAGCTCTTTCAGGCCGTATGTGCCTTTACCCAAAAACACCAGTTGGTCGCTAAAGGTAAATAAATGAAACAGGGTGAGCAGTATCAATAAGGCTATGGCGGCCCCTTTGATGACTTCGAGCATTATGTAGCGGGTTAATACTCCCATGTTAATATCCTTTTTGCCAATGTTGCAGCAGCCACTGCCAGCCGTATGTGCGGAACAGCAGTATCAGGCCCAGACTCAGCAGCAGCAAGTCAGCCCAGAAGTAGCCCAGCCAGCCGGGTATCTTGTCGGCAACTACCCAGCTGTGATTGACTCTTTGCAGATTTGAATAAGCAAAATATATGGCAAAGGCTACCAGCAAGTTGCCGTAAACACCGCCGCGCGGTGAAAGTTTGGCTAAGGGTACGGCCAAGAATCCCAGAAAGATGGTGCTGAACGGTCCGCTGAGTCTATCCTGCATTTCTGCCATATCCTGTAAGTTGGAGGATGACCAGATTTGCTGACTTTTAACCGCATGACTGCCAACCACCAGGGCGCTGGATTTTTTTTCTATCAATACGGCATATTCGGCAAAGGTTTCTATGGTAAATTCTTTGTCGCCGGGTGCGCCCAGTATGCGTTCTCCGTGTTCCAGAATTAGATATAAACCACCTTCCAGGTTATCCAGCCGGCCATATTCAGCATTAACCACCCCCGTTTTGCCGGACTGTTTATTTTGCAAGAAAACATGATGCATTTTGCCGTCGTCATCAACACTTTCTGTATAAAAGATTAGTTCACCACCACTGTATTCACTAAACCGGCCGGCGGAAATACTGCGAATATCGGCTGTTTCGTTATCAAAGTGCATCAATTTTTGGCCTTGTAATTCTGCCCAGGGCCCGGCATATAATGAAAGCCAGCCGGAAAACAGGCTGAGCGGCACCAATACCCAAAACACGCCGCGATAAATGGTGAGCATGCCGCCGCCTGCTGAAGCTATGGCGGCAATTTCCTGTTCACGGTACATGCGTCCCAATACCATCAGGATGGCCATGAATAAGGCGGTGGGTAGAAAGGCGGTGGTGACCAGTATAGTTTTCAGGCCGATCAAATGCATGACGGTTTGATTGGAAATGCTGCCATCCACGGCTTGTGCCAGTACCCGGATAAATTTTTGGCTGACGATGATAAAAACCAGTACCGCCAAAACAGCACTTGCTGTCTTGAGCAGATCTACAATTATCATACGGTCCAGTACTGTTATAAAGCGAAAAGGACGGCCTGGGCCAGGTATGTTTCGTTCTATGCTCAACAACTCACTCCTGATTTTCTAAGGTATAATTGGCCTCAAGCGCCTGTTAACCGGCGTCATCAAACTTTGCGACATTTTAAAGGCCTCTGTCATTATGGACTATTCTATAGAAAGCTTATCCTTAGACAAACTACAAAGCGATTGTCTGTTGGTTGGTCTCTACGAAAACCAGCAATTAAGTCCATTGGCTACCGAACTGGACAAGTTGAGTTTAGGCTTGCTGAGCCGTTTGATCAGCCGTGGGGACATTAAGGGTAAAAACGCGGAAACGCTGTTAATTAATAATGTGGGTCTGGATAACATTCAGCGCATTGTGCTGGTTGGTTTCGGCAGTGCCGGTAAAGTGACCCGCAAGCTGTACCGCAAAGCGCTTGCTGCGGCAATTAAAACGGTTAAAGACAGTAAAGTCAAAGCTGCCACTGCGGCACTGCTGGATATTACTGTGGAAAATGCCGACTCGCAGTGGCAGGCCCGGCAAATTGTGGAAGTTTTTCAGGATGGCGTTTATTTGTACGCCACTACTAAAAAAATTGACGATAAAGTTGCTTTGCAGCAATTGAGTATCTATGCCGATGCCAGTCAGACATCTCTGGCCCAAACCGGTCTGCAGCAGGGTATTGCCATTGCCAGTGGTGTTGAGCTAGCCAAACAATTGGCCGATTTGCCGGGTAATATCTGCACACCTACTTATCTGGCCGATCAAGCACTGCAATTGGCCGCCCAACACGACAAACTCAGTTGTGAAATTCTGGAAGAGAGCGATATGCAGGCACTGGGCATGGGGGCTTTTCTGTCGGTTTCGCGCGGCAGCCGCCAACCTGCCAAGTTGATCAGCCTGTTTTATCAGGGTGATGAAGCCAGTGTAAAGCCTATTGTGCTGATCGGTAAAGGTTTAACCTTTGACGCCGGTGGTATTTCTTTAAAGCCCGGTCTGGGCATGGATGAAATGAAATACGATATGTGCGGCGGCGCCAGTGTGCTAGGCCTGCTGCGCATGGCCACGCTGCTTAATCTGAAACTGAATATTGTCGGCCTGGTGCCCTCTTCAGAAAACCTGCCGGATGGTGATGCCAATAAACCCGGCGATATTTTGTACAGTATGGCCGGTAAAACGATTGAAGTATTGAACACGGATGCCGAAGGCCGTTTGATATTGTGCGACACCATGACTTATGCCAAAAAATTTAATCCTGATGTGGTTATCGACATGGCAACCCTGACCGGTGCCTGCATTGTGGCCTTGGGCCGGGTGCCTAGCGGTTTGTTTGGCAACGACGACAAGCTGTGCTCGGATTTGCTGAGCGCCGGCGATACGGCTTGTGACAGTTTGTGGCGCATGCCGATCTGGGAAGAATATCTGGAACAGCTGAAATCCAATTTTGCCGATCTGGCCAATATTGGCGGCCCGGACGGCGGCAGTATTACGGCGGCCTGCTTTTTGTCCAAGTTTGCCGAGGATTTCCGCTGGGCGCATCTGGACATCGCCGGCACGGCCTGGCGCAGTGGGGCAAACAAAGGTGCTACCGGCCGGCCAGTGCCGGTTATCAGTCAATACTTGCTGGATAGAGCCGCCGGCTGAACCGGTGTCGGCGCTTGTTGCCGCATTAAGCTGGCTTAATGCGGCACACGCCAGACCACACAGGCGCTGTAGATGTCAGAAAACCATTCCAATTTACCGGTTGTCGATTTTTATGTGCTGGCTACCCATTTGCAACAGCAGCGTCAGGATTTTGCCTGTAAGTTAATCGAAAAAATCTATCGCAGCGGCCAAAATTGTTATGTGCTGACCGACAGTCTGGAACAGGCTGCCAGCATAGACCTGCAGCTCTGGACGTTTAGAGCCGGGAGTTTTATTCCGCATCAAATTTATCGCGGCATTTTGCCGGAACTGCCGCAAACCATTTTAATTGGTCTGGCGGATATTCCGGAAAGCCGCCAGAATCTGATCGTCAATCTGTCCAGTCAGTTGCCTGAACACGGCCCGCTCACTGGCCGGATTCTGGAAGTGCTGGACAATAGCGAAATCTGTAAACAGGCGGGGCGGGAGCGTTTTCGCTATTATCGGCAGTTAGGCATCACACCGGTGACTCACAAACTTTAATCATTTGCACTACCCTGTATCTCCAGAGCGGCCTGATAGAGTAATTTTTTTCTTTGTCCGGTAATTTCCACCGCCAGTGCGACGGCGGTTTTGATTGAGCACTCCTGCAGTAAGGCGCGCAGTATCCGGTTTTCTTCAGCGCTTAACAGCTTAGCTTCGGTGTCCGGCTCGACACCACCGACTACCACTACAAATTCACCCTTGCGCATATTTTCATCGGTAGCGACTTTGCTGCTGATTTCCGCCAGTTCGGCCTGGATGATGGTTTCGTGCAGTTTGGTGATTTCTCTGGCAATGGCAATGGGGTGATCGGCTGGATAAATTTCCTGCATATCGGTCAAGGCGGCCTGAATGCGGTGGCTGGATTCATAAAACACCCAGGTTGAGGCATCGGTCAGCTTGTTCTGAAAAAAACTTTTTCTGGCACTGGAGGTGCGCGGCAGAAAACCTTCAAAGGTAAAGCGGCTGACCGGTAAGCCGCAAGCCGATAAGGCGGCGATTAAAGCACAGGCTCCGGGGATAGGCACTACCTCAATTCCCTGCTGTTGCGCCAACCGTACCAGCGGCATGCCGGGATCACTGATTAAAGGGGTGCCGGCATCGGAAACCAGGGCTATGGACTGACCTTGCTGAATTTTTTCGATTAGATGTTGGGAGGCGTGGGCTTCATTGTGCTGGTGCAAGGATTGCGCCGGTGTGTTGATGCCATAGTGCTGTAATAGCATTTTGATGTGGCGGGTATCTTCGGCGGCAATTAAACCAACCTGTTTCAGGGTTTCCACAGCCCGAAAGCTGAAATCGGCCAGATTACCTATTGGTGTGGCAACCACGTATAATTTCCCGTACATCTGTTCTCATGCCCTCCGCGCTATGTTTAGATTAAATCAGTTTTTCATTATGCCCCGTTACCGGTCACTCTGCTGGATTTTCGGCCTGTTGCTGCTGGCCGGCTGCAGTAGTGAACCAGTGAAAAAACCGCTGCCGCCACCAGCCAAAACCACGCGCCCGCTGATAAACCCGCTGCCGGCGGCTGAGCCTCTGAAAAGCAGCGGTTTGACCGACAATCAGGATAATCAGCATTTACTGGCCGCTGAAACCAAAGTGCAGGCCGGTGATTACAGTGCCGCTCATACGCAGCTGGATCTGGTGCATTACGCCAGTCTGTCTGCTGAGCAGCGCAGTAAATTCAATCTGCTGGCCGCTGAAGTGTCTTTAAGTATGGCCGACTTTAGCCGGGCTTTAAGTCAGTTGGAGATGATTCGGCCCAAATTGCTGAATAATGCCGAACAGATTAATTATTTTCAGTCTCTGGCTTTTGCCCATGCTCTGGCAGGTAATATTTTACCTAGCATCAATGCCCGAATTCGGCTGGGTTATTTGTTGAGCAACCTTCAGCAACAGCAAGATAATCGCGCCACGATTCTGGATATACTCACTGGCTTAAGCCTGGATACGCTGAGTATGCCGCCGGCAGATGCTGAGGAGCTGGGCGGTTGGATGGCGCTGGCTAAAATCGTTAAGCAGCGTGGTCAATCCGGCTTTGATTTTAATCAGCAGTTGCTGGATTGGCAGCAAGCCTACCGGCAACATGCAGCCAATAATGCTGAGTTTATCGGTAATTATTTGCATAAATCCACCAATCTGGTCGCCAATCCAACGCCGGCTGCGGCGATGATAGCGGTATTACTACCAGCCAGCGGTAATTATGCTGCTGCGGGTAAAGCGATTAAAGACGGTATTCTGGCGGCTCAGCGTCAGGCTGCTGTTAATTCGCCTCAGCTCCCGCTGCGTTTTTACGATAGTGAACAAGGTGATATCGGCACAATTTATCGGCAGGCTGTGGCCGACGGTGCCAGTCAAATTATTGGGCCACTGGTTAAGGAACAAATTCAAAATCTGGCTGAACAGATCGAGTTAAGTGTGCCGGTACTGGCTTTAAATCATGTGGAAAATTTAAACCGGAATAATCTCTACCAGTTTGGCTTAAGCCCTATTGATGAGGCGGGGCAATTAAGCTTGAAAGCCCATCAGGACGGTGGGCAAACTGCTATGATTTTGGTGCCCAATAGCGGGCAGGGCCAGCGAATTGGCCATTATTTAACCAGTGCCTGGCAAAGTCAGGGCGGTATTGTCCTGGGCGTACAATCATATGATCCCAAACAGCACGATATAGCCAATATCTTGAATGGCTTTGCTAATTCAACTCCTGCGGAAAACACCGCCAAACCGGTACAAACTCTGTTTTTGAGTGCCAGTCCGGAACTGGCCAGAGAGCTGGCGCCGGCACTGAAAAATCATCCGGAACTGACGGTTTATGCGATGCCGGGTATTTATAGTGGCCGGCCCAATCCGGTACAGGATATGGAGTTGGGCAAGATCAATTTTTGTGATATCCCCTGGTTTTTTGGCGATCTGTATAGCGGCCCCCTCAGTCAGCTAAGCCAACAAGGGGTCTGGCAATCTTTGCCCGATACCCAGCTCAGGCTATTGGCACTGGGCATGGATGCTTATAATGTGCTGGGGCAGTTAAATCAGTTGGCAACCACGCCGTATAACGGCGCTACCGGGCATTTGAGTTTAAACGCCGAGAATCGCCTGACCC
Source organism: Methylomonas paludis (assembly GCF_018734325.1). Classification (NCBI taxonomy): domain Bacteria; kingdom Pseudomonadati; phylum Pseudomonadota; class Gammaproteobacteria; order Methylococcales; family Methylococcaceae; genus Methylomonas; species Methylomonas paludis. The sequence continues at coordinate 3,506,240 of NZ_CP073754.1, forward strand.
GCAAACTGGTCTGCGCTCAATTCAAAGCCGGTCTGCCGGTAGCCAGCGGTTTTGTCGAGTAATTGCCATGTTGTTTGGTAAAAAACCGCCGCATTTACAGAAAGGCAGCCAGGCCGAGCAACAGGCTTTAAAGTTTTTGCAACAGCAAGGTTTACAGTGGTGCTGCAGCAATTACCGCTGTAAAAGCGGGGAGCTGGATCTGGTGATGCTGGATGGTCCGGTGCTGGTGGTTGTGGAGGTTCGCTACCGGCAATCGGCTCAGTTTGGCGGCGCTGAAGCCAGTATTACCTGGAAAAAACAGGCGCGGATCATCGCCGCTACCCAACACTATGTCATAATCAACAAACTGAGCAATGCGGTGATACGTTTCGATGTGGTGGCCATATCCGGCGACAATCGGCTCAACTGGATTAAAAACGCATTTCAAACCTGAGGACTATGAGTTTACAAGACCGTATTATTAACCAATTTTCCGACAGCATCCAGACAAAACAGGATGCTATGGCTTCGTTGTGTGAGCTGATTGAGTTCGCCTCGCAAAAGATAGTTGAAGCGCTGGTCAACGATAAAAAAGTGCTGACCTGCGGTAATGGCGGTTCGGCGGGGGATGCCCAACATTTTTCTTCGGAAATGCTGAACCGTTTTGAAAGGGAACGCCCGGCTTTGCCGGCAATTGCTTTGAGCACCGATACTTCTACGATTACTTCCATCGCTAATGATTACCATTTTGACCAGATTTTTGCCAAACAGCTGAGAGCGCTGGGCCAAACCGGCGATATTCTGCTGGTTTACACTACCAGCGGTAATTCGGCCAATATTATTCAGGCCATAAAAGTGGCCCACGACCGTGACATGACGGTTATCGCGCTAAGCGGCAAGGATGGCGGGGCTTTGGCTGAAGTGCTGAACGAAGCCGATATTGAAATCCGGGTGCCTTCCAATTCTACGGCGCGCATCCAGGAAGTGCATCTGCTGATTTCCCACTGCCTGTGTGATCTGATAGATCAGCAATTGTTCGGCGGCTAAGTCTGCCGGATATTAGGGCTATGGTTTTGCCGTAAAGTCATTTGCCCACCTACCCCTTTGTCACAAAGATAGGCAATCGGTTGCTCGGCTTAAGCTGAAAAAATTAGGCCGCAGCATCTTTCCTGCCACCCGCACTTGCCACTCTTGTCAAAAATTACTGCTAAACTTAGACTTAGTTAATCTCGCCCCAAAAACCATAATAATTAGCCAGCGGATAGCCGGAGATCAAAATGCCCAATCCAGATTTTGCCAACTTGATTACGCTGGTATTTGCCAGTTCTCTCGCCGGTCTGGGTTTTGCGGCCTGGCTGGCGCGCTGGGTGCTGGCTAAAGATACCGGTACACCAGCCATGCGCAAAATATCGGATGCCATTAAACAGGGTGCAGAAGCTTTTTTGCGCCGGCAAAACCGTACCATCCTACTGCTCAGCGCCATTTTTGCCGCACTGCTGTTTGTCGGTTACGGTTTGTTGCGTAGCCATCGCGAATTTGATCCGGTATCCAGTTCCCTGGAATTGGCCGGCTGGACTACGCTTTCCTTTGTGCTGGGGGCTTTGTGTTCGGTGTGTGCCGGTTATGTGGGCATGTGGGTGAGCATTCGCGCCAATATCCGCACCGCAGCTGCGGCCTGCCTTAGTCTTAATGAGGCTTTGCAGGTATCTTTGCGTGCAGGAGGTGTCTCCGGTATGGTGGTGGTGGCTATGAGTTTGTTGGGCGTGGCCGGTTTGTTTGTACTGGTCAAATTGCTGAGCCCGAACATTGATCTAGTGAAAATTCCACTATTAATCGTTGGTTATGGCTTTGGAGCATCTTTTGTGGCGCTGTTTGCCCAGGTGGGTGGCGGTATTTATACCAAAGCTGCTGATGTGGGGGCCGATCTGGTCGGTAAGGTGGAAGCCGGTATCCCGGAGGATGATCCGCGCAACCCGGCGGTGATTGCCGATCTGGTGGGCGATAATGTCGGCGATTGCGCCGGCCGTGGTGCGGATTTGTTCGAATCGACTGCGGCTGAGAATATCGGCGCGATGATACTGGCCGGCAGTCTGGCACTGGGCGCGGAAAAAGCCGGACTGGCGTTCAGTGCCGGCATTTTGGGCGTGATGCTGTTTCCGCTGGTGGCGCGGGCTTTTGGCATTATCGCCAGCATGGTCGGCATTTTAAGCGTGCGCCTGCACAGCGAAGATCAGGAACCCATGCAGGCCCTGAATCGCGGCTATTTTATCAGCGTATTACTGGCGATGCCGCTGTTCGCACTTGCCGCCCACTGGTTGCTGGATAATCCGGCGGCACCGGATGCCTGGTGGCATTTTTCGCTGTGCGGAGTCATTGGGGTGTTAACGTCGGTGGCGTTTGTGTTCATCACCCAGTATTACACCGAATATCGCTACAGGCCGGTACAGGCTATCGCCGCCGCCAGCACTACCGGTGCCGCGACCAATATCATCGAGGGTACGGCGGTGGGTTTTGAATGTACCTGGATGCCGACTCTGGCAATGTCTATTGCCTTGTTAAGTTCTTACTATCTGGGCGCATCCAGCGGCTTGCCTCATGCCGGACTGTTTGGCACAGCAGTGGCGACGATGGGGATGCTGGCCACTGCGGCTTATATTCTGGCGATGGACAGCTTTGGTCCGATTACCGACAACGCCGGCGGCATTATCGAAATGAGCGAACAGCCTGCCGAAATCCGCAGCCGTACCGATAAACTGGATGCCATAGGCAACACCACCAAAGCCCTGACTAAGGGTTATGCAGTGGGCAGCGCTGGTCTTGCCGCTTTTCTGCTATTTCAGGCCTATATGGATGAAATTAAAAATTATGCCGGTCTGGATGCTGCTGCCGAATTCAGCGTGAATTTAGGCAAACCGGTGGTGTTTGTCGGCGCACTGCTGGGCGCGATGCTGGTGTTTGTGTTCTGTTCCCTGACCATTCGGGCGGTCGGCACTGCGGCCAAAAGCATTATCGAAGAAGTGCGCCGCCAATACGCCGATCTGCCGCGCCTGAATGACATCATCCAGTTCCCTGCCGATTTTCAGCCTGATTATGGAGCCTGCGTGGATATTGTTACCCGTGCCGCCTTGCGTAATATGATCGCACCGGGTTTACTGGTGGTGTTGACGCCAATTGCAGTTGGCCTGAGCTTTAAAATATTCATTGATGTAGAAGGCAAACTGATTGCTGCCGAAAGTGTGGCCGCGCTGTTGATGGTGGCCACTTTGGTCGGTATTCTGATGGCATTGTATTTAAACAATGCCGGCGGTGCCTGGGATAATGCCAAAAAATATGTGGAAACCGGCGCCCACGGCGGCAAATACATCACTACCGCCGATGGTAAAACCATCAAAAACCCTACTCACAGCGCCGCTGTGGTTGGTGATACTGTCGGCGATCCGTTCAAGGACACCGCCGGACCGAGTTTGCATGTGTTGATTAAATTATTGGCGACTGTGACTTTGGTGATGGCGCCGTTGTTTCTTTGAGAAAAAGATGAAATTTGGAAGATGTTTATTGGAGCATTTCGATCCAATGAAACTGCCAAAACTAAATATTAGTTTTAATAAATTCTACAACCTTATCAATCTTTGTTGAAAAAGAAATACGGTCATTCTGATAATATTCAATAAATATACCGGCAAGATATAGATTGTCAGGAAAAAATGAATTTGGCACATACCATAATCCTCCACCACTAATTCCCCTTGGACTCGGTGGATTATTAATTTCTCCATTTATATCTATCGCTTGACCATAATTCATACAAATATGAACGTCATTATTTTTCTTATATTTATCCCAGTTAGTGAAGTTTTTATCGACTTTACCTCCATATGTGAAATAAAATAAATTAAACGTCGTGCCGCCCTTCAATGCTTTTCCTTGTTTATTCTTAGAACAAGGATAGCCATGTATAAGTGATAAATGCACTGAGTTAAAATATCTGTTTATCATCAATCTATCTTCGCATAATATATTAATATTATTTTTAGCTACAAACTCATTGCTTAATTCAATAAATGCTATATCGAAATGATCTTTTTTGCCCTGACTGATTGAGTGAAAAAAGTTACCTACTAAGTTAACAAATGAACCATCTATTGCCATATAAAAAGGGCTAACAGCAATCTTAATTTGATTAATAACATGAGAGGCTGTGATAAGGAATGTCCTAGAAAACACCTGAATGACAACTGAAGAGGCAATTAACAGGATGTTGAAATTTACTCCCATGCCTTCGGCTTAAACCCTTAATATAGGGTTAATTTTTCGGCTGGAAGCCTTATCAGACCTGAATTTCCGTTTCTAGCCCAAAACTTCAGGTCTGGCTGTTCTAAATGGCCCTTTTCGGGGCTTCATTTCCGCCTTTTGGCGGTGGTTAGGCGCACGTCTGCCTAGGCGGTCGAACACCGCCAGCCAAAAATATTGCCCATTCGGGTCAGATTATAGGCGGCGAAGGTGAAGACAGTTTGTGCCGCTACTTTTTTTAAGCGACGGAATTTGGTTTGATGCAGACCACCTATGGTCTTGCTCCAGCCAAACACTTCTTCAACCCGTTTACGGATTTTGAGGCTGGTCTTGTATCCGGGATGGCGGGTGGTGCGGTGGTCAATGGCAGAGCCTTTGTTCTTCTGTGCCACATGCGGGGTGACTTTGAGAACGCGAATGTCGGTCACGAAGCTTTCAACATCGTAGCCTTTGTCTGCGCCCACTGTTGTACCCGGTTTCTTCACAGTCCGTTTGATCATGGTCTTCGCCGCTTCCCGCTCTGCTGTGCCGGTGGCGTGAGTGACTTCAACATCAACCACCAGACCGTTCCGGTTCTCCATCAGGGCATGGCCCAGGTAACAGAGCTGTGATTTGTCGCCTTCACTTTTTTTGTATAGCCGGACATCCGGGTCGGTGGTCGAGGCGTGTGTATCATTGCTGCGCTTTTCGCCTTTGAAGTTGACAGTCGGGTTACGCGTATCATCTTCCGGAGGTGAGCTTGAACCGTCTTTCTTGACAAAGCTTTTCATGGAAGCCCAGCCTTTAATCAGGGTGCCATCCACGGAAAAATGCTCGCTGGAGACCAATTCTTGCCATTCGGCAAGCAACAAGATGCGATCAAAAAACAAGCGGCAAATACGTTCATTCAGCAAGCGGTCACGATTGGCGCTGAAGGTGGAGTGATGCCAGACCTCATCATCCAGCGTCAGCCCCACAAACCAGCGATACAGCAGATTGAAATCAATCTGCTCCACCAACTGTCTTTCGGAACGAATGGTGAAAATCACTTGCAGCAAGCTGGCGCGCAATAGGCGCTCTGGTGGGATTGAATCCCGGCCCCGGCGGGCATAAAGCGCGTTAAATTCAGTATCCATGGTTTTCAAAAGGATATCGACGATGGCACGGAATTTCCGTAAGGGATGGTCTTTGGGAATCCGTTCTTCCAATGTCCGATAGCTAAAGAGTACATCTTGGGTGATGTCAGCGCCGCGCATAAAATCATTCCGTTGGAATATATAATAATGGAACTATTTTATCATATATAACAATTGCTTGCGATATTATAAACTCTTTGGCTCAATGAATTTATGCGGCTTGCAGGGGTAGATAAAATCGACAGCCTGTTAAATCAGGGCGTTCATTACTTGCTTTGATGAATACCGGGTATGTAAATGACTTTAGTTTTCTCTCAACTTCAAACATTGTTAAGTTAATATGATCGGCAGTGTTTATTATCATGTCTTTTAGTTAATCCTGAATCCGTGTTCCTTTCGGTTTAAGTGAGGGCAGTCGCGTTTCAGACGCGTTTTTTAAAAAAATCTACCACCAATCGAAATTTAACTGCCGTTCATCAAGCCCTCAGTCGCAAAAATCAATCGTTTCCATGGTATTGCCGGCATCGCCAGATGAAAAACCTGACGCCAAGACAAGCAATCTTCTTCTCTACCCGGAGAATCAGCTCGTAACCAGCATCTCAGCTTTCGCGCCGCTTATCCTGATGCAAAGCCAGGCTGCACCACCAATCGCTCTTGTAAATAAGCGAATACTTTTGCCACGGGTGAGGCGCACCCTAAGTCCAGCCACCATTGCCGGGCTTTGTGGATCACCTGGGCTGCTCGATACATGACTTCTTGCAGCACCGTTCGTAACCGCCGTCGTTTTGCCGGATGACGTATTGGCGCCAAGTCGCCAGTCAAGCCCAGTTGACCAATCAGTCGCAAGCAATTATAGGCAAACATACCCATTCTCAATAGACAGTCGTTGGTCTCAAACTTTCCAGATGGTAAGCGTTCCATATCCAGGTCAGTTTTGAATTCCGAATGAAATTGTTCATGGGTGCCGTGGTCGCGGTAGCGTTCAATGACGGTTTCTTCGGGTTCCTCCAGACTCGTCCACCAGCCTTCCAGTTGAATGTCCGGCAGTAATAGCATCTGGCCGTGCTTATTGCTCGTGCGTTCAATGATCCGCACGACCAGTCTGAAGGGGCGAGTCTGTTTTTTCCAAGCACGTTCCACCGTCAGTGTCATTAACGCTTCCCGTTTACCGGGGCGTTTTTCAACAAAGGCGCCGGCCGCTTCCGCTTTTTCTAACCAGGATGTCTTATCTTGCCGTCTTGGATTCCACTTGATCAAGTATTCAAAGCGCCTGTTCATGGCTGCCCAGCGTTCTTTCTCAGCCGCAACCGTAAATAACAGTTTGGCGCTATCAAACCCTGAGTCTTTGCGTAATAACAACGGCAAACCCGGTGCAACCAAGCGCTCAACTCGAGGAAACAGCCTTTCTAGAAAATAATCAATCTCCAGCGATGAATGCCAGCGGCCTGGACGCAGTTCCAATCCTATACACCAGCCTTCATTGCCCAAATAAGCCGCGACAGGCGTATAGCCATCCACTCCCTGATAGGTTCGACTCACCTCTTCCTTCTTGGTACCGCTCTGATCCATGACGAAGGTGTCCATGTCCAGACAGACGTAGCCTTTATGCGGCGTAATTGGGGCTTCTGTTCGTTCGATGAGTCGTATCGATAGATCATCCACCGGCTCCAGCAGGCTGCCGCTGACACGATCAAGACGTTGCCGCAGCCACACGCTGCCGGGAACCTTACGTACATCCAATGCCTTCTTGAAAAAACGATCTTCACGAAACGGCTCAACAGCCTCGAAGTCGCTTTTGCCTATACTTAAAAGGCCAACAGTGGTTTTGACTAAATCCGAGGTTTTGATACCCTGTGAAACAGGTATTCTACCGTCCACCATCACTTCGACATTGACCGCTTCCAGGCACTGGCCGATCAAGGATAGTCCGGCATAGGAGGTAAGTTCCTTTTTGGATTCTTTAAGCTTAAAACGTGCCATAATCAAAACGGGTGACTATAGAAAAACTATATTATACCTTTTTTATCATTGACTTATGACTATTTATAAAAAAAACGAACACGGATTCAGGGTTAATTTTTCGGCTGGAAGCCTTATCAGACCTGAATTTCCGTTTCTAGCCCAAAACTTCAGGTCTGGCTGTTCTAAATGGCCCTTTTCGGGGCTTCATTTCCGCCTTTTGGCGGTGGTTAGGCGCACGTCTGCCTAGGCGGTCGAACACCGCCAGCCAAAAATATTGCCCATTCGGGTCAGATTATAGGCGGCGAAGGTGAAGACAGTTTGTGCCGCTACTTTTTTTAAGCGACGGAATTTGGTTTGATGCAGACCACCTATGGTCTTGCTCCAGCCAAACACTTCTTCAACCCGTTTACGGATTTTGAGGCTGGTCTTGTATCCGGGATGGCGGGTGGTGCGGTGGTCAATGGCAGAGCCTTTGTTCTTCTGTGCCACATGCGGGGTGACTTTGAGAACGCGAATGTCGGTCACGAAGCTTTCAACATCGTAGCCTTTGTCTGCGCCCACTGTTGTACCCGGTTTCTTCACAGTCCGTTTGATCATGGTCTTCGCCGCTTCCCGCTCTGCTGTGCCGGTGGCGTGAGTGACTTCAACATCAACCACCAGACCGTTCCGGTTCTCCATCAGGGCATGGCCCAGGTAACAGAGCTGTGATTTGTCGCCTTCACTTTTTTTGTATAGCCGGACATCCGGGTCGGTGGTCGAGGCGTGTGTATCATTGCTGCGCTTTTCGCCTTTGAAGTTGACAGTCGGGTTACGCGTATCATCTTCCGGAGGTGAGCTTGAACCGTCTTTCTTGACAAAGCTTTTCATGGAAGCCCAGCCTTTAATCAGGGTGCCATCCACGGAAAAATGCTCGCTGGAGACCAATTCTTGCCATTCGGCAAGCAACAAGATGCGATCAAAAAACAAGCGGCAAATACGTTCATTCAGCAAGCGGTCACGATTGGCGCTGAAGGTGGAGTGATGCCAGACCTCATCATCCAGCGTCAGCCCCACAAACCAGCGATACAGCAGATTGAAATCAATCTGCTCCACCAACTGTCTTTCGGAACGAATGGTGAAAATCACTTGCAGCAAGCTGGCGCGCAATAGGCGCTCTGGTGGGATTGAATCCCGGCCCCGGCGGGCATAAAGCGCGTTAAATTCAGTATCCATGGTTTTCAAAAGGATATCGACGATGGCACGGAATTTCCGTAAGGGATGGTCTTTGGGAATCCGTTCTTCCAATGTCCGATAGCTAAAGAGTACATCTTGGGTGATGTCAGCGCCGCGCATAAAATCATTCCGTTGGAATATATAATAATGGAACTATTTTATCATATATAACAATTGCTTGCGATATTATAAACTCTTTGGCTCAATGAATTTATGCGGCTTGCAGGGGTAGATAAAATCGACAGCCTGTTAAATCAGGGCGTTCATTACTTGCTTTGATGAATACCGGGTATGTAAATGACTTTAGTTTTCTCTCAACTTCAAACATTGTTAAGTTAATATGATCGGCAGTGTTTATTATCATGTCTTTTAGTTAATCTATATTAATTTTCAAGTTTCATGATTAGAAAACTTTGTATGCTTATAACCGAGTCAACCAATAGCTGGGTTTCCGGTGAAGATGAGCAACAGCGATGATGATAATTTTATTGGCATCAATGCCATACAGTATCCCGTAGGGAAAGCGATTGATCAAACAGCGCCTAATATTATTGCCGATTAGTGGGTATGATTCAGGAAAAGCCGCAAGGCGGCGAATTGCAGCGTCAAATTCATTGAGAAATTGTACACCCAACTGTTTTTGTTGCGCTTCATACCAGCAAAACGCTTCATGCAACTCAGACTGCGCCTCATCAATAAATTCGATGTTCATTTATATTTTTGCATTACTTCAGCATAGCTAACTGTTTTTAACTTCCCTTCCTGATAAGCCTGCCATCTTTGTTGGGCTGTATCGCGCCAAATGGCATCTATTTCTGGATTGGGCGTGTCCAGGTCAGACAGCAGTAATTCTGCCAGATGTAGCTTTTCTAAAGGCGGCAACTGATTGGCTTGTTGGTAAAGTTCTTGAAAATTTGGCATGATTTTGATCCAGGGTGAGCAAACTGTAAAAATAGGGTTATATAATTTTTCACCGGAAAATAATGCATTATTTCGTAATTACTCAGCCTAAGGAACCTCTGATTAATTCGTTATCTCGAATTTCGGTACCAATAAAATCAATGCCTTGCGGATTGGTTTTTCTTGAAAAACTGCATTAATCAGAGGTTCCCTAACGTTGCCAATCCTTTTTTAAATAGATAGTTAGCTTCGAATAATGCGCTGCACTACGTTTAGCGAACCCTACAACAGACTGTTTTTAAAGGGATATTTTGGTGACGAATAGTTACATTATTTCTAGTACATCAAATGGTACCTTTTGAGGATTTATGACTATTGTCATGCCCCAGGTTTCAATATTCTTTTACGAAATGTTGCCGAGCTTCCCGCTTAATTTCTTCCATATTGAGAACTCCGGCAGAACCACTATCAACTCCTTCTTGCCATACGGCTTTAATTGCCTGGATTTTTTGTTGGTTCTCGACCTGTTTGGCCCCCCCAATCACGCAAAGCTTCGCAAATAACTTCGCTATTTGAGGTATAAAATCCACTTTCCACGGTATTTCGTACTAATAAAGCCAAATCTGGCGTCAAAGCAATGCTGATTTTTTCAATTGTGGACATTTGAACACCTTCAAACAAATCGTTTATAACGACCAACTATGACTGATTCTTACCTAATTTATTAGTTAAATCAATTTTAATTATTCAGCGTAGCCTCAAAGCGGCATAGAGGAACCTAGGTGTCAACATTTAGTGACCTGACAAAATATCTTCGATGCATCCTATCTCATTTTGGGGTCAATCTACTGCGATAATCCTCGATTTCACTCCGTTTCATCGAGGCTACGGTGTCTACTTTTCAATGGGATGAATAGTTACAATTTATTTAGTGCTTATTCAGCGTAACGTTTCTGATTCTTTTTTAAATAGATAGTTAGCTTCTAGTGATGCGCTGCACTGCGTTTAGCACATTACACAACCAATTGTTTTTAAATGAATAATTTCACGATGAATAGTTTTTTAATCCCAGCAAGACGAAACGGGCATATTTATCAGGATTCTGAGCAAGACTAATCCAGTATATTCATGCCGTGCCGATGGGCTTATTGCTTGCACAAACTCAAAAACTCTGCGACCACTTTATCCAGCAAGGCAAAATCAAAATGTTGTTCCAGCATGTCGGCCAGTTGATTGAAGCCGACTTCGCGCTGGGCGTTGAGATCGACGGCTTGCCGGGACTGATAACCAGCCCAGTCCAGCAAGGCGTTGCAGGCTTGCGGCAGGTCGAACAGACCATGCAGATAGGTACCCGCAATCTGGTTGTCGGTGGAAATTGCGCCATCCGTTTCCGTACCCAGTATAAACATTGGTTGCTGCAAGGCCTGGCCGGTGCTGAGGCCCATGTGAATTTCGTAACCGGCTACCGGGATATGCTGCCGGTAAAAGCGGCCAGTGATCTGGCGTAAACTTTTGCCGGTTTGCAGGGTGGTTTCCATATCCAACAGACCCAGACCTTGGACACTGCCCGGTTGGCCTTCCATACCATGCGGGTCGTGGATGGCCCGACCCAGCATCTGAAAGCCGCCACAGATTCCCAGCAGTTTGCCGCCGTAGCGCAAATGGCGCTGGATAAAATCCGGCCAACCCTGTTCCCGCAACCGGGCCAGATCGCGATGCACGGTTTTGCTGCCGGGCAGGATCAGCAAATCTGCACCGCTGATTTGCGCCGGGCTATCGGCAAAAATGACATTTACTTCGGGATGCAATAATAGCGGATCAAAATCGGTATGATTGCTGAAGCTGGGCAGGTGCGGCACGACTACCTGAAAGACTGGGTCATCATGCTGTTTGGCGTGACGGGTGCTGAGAGCATCTTCCGCTTCCAGATACAATTCGCGTAAATACGGCAGCACTGCCAATACCGGTTTGCCGGTTCTGACTTCCAGCCAGTCCAGGCCGGGTTGTAGCAGGCTGATATCGCCGCGAAAGCGGTTGATGACAAAACCAACGATTCTTTGCTGTTCTGATGCTGACAGCAAGTCCAGGGTACCGACGATGTGGGCAAACACTCCACCTCTATCTATGTCGGCGATCAGGATCACCGGGCAATCCACGGCTTCGGCAAAACCCATATTGGCAATATCGCCCTGACGCAAATTGATTTCTGCCGGACTGCCCGCGCCTTCGACAATTACGGTTTCATAGGCTGCAGTCAGCCGTTGCCAAGAAGTCAGTACGGCGGTTTTGGCAACGTTTTTATAATCGTGGTATTGCTGGGCTGACTGGTTTTCCAGGACTTTGCCGTGGATAATCACTTGAGCCATTTGGTCGCTGCTGGGTTTCAGCAACACTGGATTCATGTCACTATGCGGCGGCAGACCGCAGGCGGCAGCTTGTACTGCCTGTGCGCGGCCTATTTCGCCACCGTCGCTGCTGACGGCACTGTTCAGCGCCATGTTCTGGGGTTTAAACGGTGCGACCCGCACTCCCCGGCGCTGATAATACCGGCATAAGGCCGTCACCAGCGTACTTTTACCGGCATCCGAAGTGGTGCCTTGCACCATGAGTGCGGTGATGTTGGGCTGATGTTTGATTGGCTGAACTCTATGTTAAGTCAGGCAGCACGAATACCAGGCTTATTTTAAATGCCGGCCTTTGGCATCTCTATCCATGTGTCCGGCATATATCAATACTCCTTCAACAAAGCCCCACATGACGCCAAAACCTCCGGTCAGCAGGGTCACTACAATCTGTAACACCCCGATTACATAATAGCCCAGATAAAAGCGTTGCAAGCCGATTGCACCAAAGGCGATGCCTAAAAATGCCGCCAAAGCCCGACTTTTTACCGGCTGGTTTTCGGCCAGATAGGCACCCACCAGATTGATTTCGGTGATTATGCCTTCTTCATGAGTAAATTCGACATCGTCACCCTCGCTGGGCGGTGCTTCTGAAGTCCATTGGTTGAGATGGAATTCGTAGTAATCATTCTCGGATTTAACAATACCGGTCTGGTAGGCTTCATCGTAACTTTCTATATGACCAAGCATATTTATTTTCCTGTTATTATTTTGCTGGCAGTAAGATGAGCATATGCGGAGGCAATAGCTCGGTATATCTTGTTATTTTTGGCCGCCTGCTATCAGCACTAGCCCTGGTTGTGCTGTGCTTAAGCAGAGCAATCAGCAACGCGCTGCATGATCACTTGTTTGCTGGCTGGAGTCAAGAGTAAGCGATGTTAGGCTATTATGGTATTAGGCACAGAGCGCTTAACTGTCTTTCAGACGCACCGCCAGAACATCAACTTTGGCGTGATGTAATACGCCATTGGCTGTGGAACCCAGCAGTAAGGCCAAGCCGTGTCTGCCATGTGAGCCGATGACGATCAAATCCGCCTGCTGCTCTTCAGCAATCCGCACAATTTCCAGCTTGGGATTGCCCATCTCCAGCCATTGCTGATTTTCAGGAATTTCCAGCGTTGCTGCAACCTGTTTTAACCGGGTTTTGGCGTTATCCAGCAGTTCTTGGGTTAAATCCACATCAAATTGAATCGGCCCGAAAGGATCGGAATTTAACGGCAGATTGTCTACTACATAAACAATACTAAACTTAGCCTGATTTTGGGCGGCTATTTGTTTGGCGGTATTGGCAACCGCATGGCTATGATCGGAAAAATCAACAGCCAGTAAAATATGTTTGTATAAAGCCATAAAGCCCTCGTTAAGATGGGGTAGAAACAACAGGGAATATTAAAGACATTACCTGAGAAGAAATAAGTATATATAAAAAAGCCAAGGCTAAACCAAAAAATAGTGGCCTGTCTAAGGCATGTCGAAAAATATGCCCACAAACCAGCCAGTGCCAAAGCATAAGCAACAGCATGCCGATAAAGGCAAATTCTGTGACCTGACCGTTAAGGCTGCCCGCAACCGGCAGCGAAAAAAAGCTGATGATAATATCGGTGCCTAGTAAAGCACCCAGGGTTTGCTGAAACCGCGGCAACTTACCGGCAAAATAGAGTAAGGGCCAGGTAAAACCGGCCATTAATGCAAAATCGATGGCGATTTGCAGGAATGCTTCATAGCCATAATCATTCAGCCACAACAACAGGGCATTAATTACCACATAGGCCGGCAATAGTAAGCGCAGCAGCCACTTGGAAGCAGGTACTTGTTGGGGGCCTTTACGTAATATGGCTATTTGAAAGAACAACACGATCAATTGATACATGACTTCTCCGCTTGTTGCAGGTTTTCCTCGGCCACCATCCAGTTATCTTCGGCTTGGTGCAAGGCATTATCGATCCGGCTTTTTTCAGCCAGCAAGGTTTTTAATGATTCTTTGTTTTCTTCCTGGTATAGCGAGGGATCGGCCAGTTTGCTCTCCAGTTCAATTTGTTGCTGCTGCAGTTTATCCACTAAGGCTTCGGATTTTTTCACCGCATCCATAAAGGGTTTAAGCGTATTACGCCGTTTGGCTTCCAGTTTGCGTTCATCCTTGCGTACTGCGGGACTGGCAATTGCCGCTGGTGCGGGTTCGTCTCCAGTTTTTTTGTTTTCTGCCAGCCATAAGCGATAGTCATCCAGATCGCCGTCAAAAACCTGCAATTTACCGTTCGCCACCAATAACAATTGATCAGTAACCGATCGCAATAAATGCCGATCATGGGAAACCACCACCAGCGCGCCTTCATACTCCTGCAACGCGACACTTAGGGCATGACGCATTTCCAGATCAAGATGGTTGGTCGGCTCATCCAGCAGCAGCAGATTGGGATTTTGATAAACCAGTAAGGCCAGCACCAGACGGGCTTTTTCACCGCCGGAAAACGGTCCGATGGGATCATTGACTTTATCTCCGCGAAAATCAAAGCCGCCCAGAAAGTTACGCAAATCTTTTTCGCTGGCCTGTTTATCCAGTTTTTGTAAATGCCAGAGTGGGCTTTCATCCAGACGCAGCTGTTCCAGCTGATGCTGGGCAAAATAACCGATATTTAAGCTCTCTGCACTATGCAATTCGCCGTTGAGCTGGCGCATTTGTCCGGATAATACTTTAATCAGACTGGATTTTCCGGCCCCATTCGGGCCGAGCAAACCGATTCGGTCTCCCGGTGTAATAGACAATGAGGCATTTTTAATCACTACCTTGTCGCCATAACCAATATCGGCATCCTCAATTTTTAGCAGTGGATTAGGCAGTTTTTTAGGTGCAGGGAAGCGAAAGTTAAATGGTGAATCGACATGGGCTTGAGCAATAATTTCCATACGCTCCAGCGATTTGATACGGCTTTGTGCCTGTTTGGCCTTGGAGGCTTTGGCTTTAAAGCGGTCGACAAAACTTTGAATATGGGCAATTTCCCGCTGTTGCTTCTCAAATGCAGATTGCTGCTGGGACAGTTTTTCGGCACGCATGCGTTCAAAATCGGAATAGTTGCCGGTATAAATTTCGGCATTGTTTTGCTCGATATGGACGATATGATCGGTAATAGCGTCCAGAAAATCCCGGTCATGGGAAATCAGCAGCAATGTGCCCGGATACCTGCCCAGCCAGTCCTGTAACCAGATGACCGCATCCAAATCCAAGTGGTTGGTGGGCTCATCCAGCAATAGTACATCAGAACGGCACATCAGGGCTTGAGCCAGATTTAAGCGCATCCGCCAACCACCGGAAAATGAACTGACCGGATGAATTTCCTGTGCAGTGCTAAATCCCAGTCCATTTAACAATCGCGAAGCACGTGCTTGTGCGGTGTAGCCGCCGATATGATCCAGGTTGCCATGTAGTTCAGCCTGTTTCAAGCCATCCTGAGCCTGTTCTGCAGCGGCTAACTGTTGCTGCAACTGTCTTAATTCGCGGTCACCATCCAGCACATAATCGATGGCTGTGCAGTCCAGGGCCGGGGTTTCCTGAGCAACATGGGCTATCTCCAGATTGGGCGGCATGGAAAATTCACCCTCGTCACTATGCAGTTCTCCGCGTAATAACGCGAAGAAACTGGATTTACCTACGCCGTTTGCGCCGGTTAAACCTATTTTTTGGCCTTTGTGGATAATGAAGGAAGCTTTGCTAAACAGCAAGCGGTTGCCGCGACGGATAGCAATGTTTTTAAAATTCAGCATGTTGCCTAAAAATGATGTCGGTCAGGAACTACGGCATGAGCCGCGATAAGCGTGAATTTTATCGCGTGCAGGCGCAGAGGGTATGATGATTTTTGATTTGTCCGCCACGAGGGGGCTAGCCGGCTGACCGCTAAGCCGGTTTTTGAACTGACTGGGGCTCATCCTTGTCCGGATAAAAGCCTTGTCCTCAGCTGTTTATCCGGATTATCCCTGGCATCTTTGTTATCCATGTTCACGGGGGAAGGAACTCAACATCCATGACACCGCTATTAGTAAAGCAAAAGCGATGCCAACTCATGAAAACCAGCAAAATTAAGCCTGATCGGCCAAACCAGGATGGGAAATAAAAAAACTATGTTATTTAGCGTAATAATTGGCCGGTTTCTGTAAATTTATGCTATTTCACCCGCATCGGGCTCAAACCAACAAAACCTGCCCAAGCAACAATTTAGCTAAAATTTCGACCATAAAAAATCTCGGCCATTTCATCGTGCAATTGTTCCTGAATTTCATCTTTTTCATCTTCAGTAAAATTGCTTTCTTTTTCAAATAAGTAGTTTTCCAGCTCGGTTTCTTTCAGCCGCATCTTGGTGTGGAAAATATTTTCCTGATAGACGTTCACATCTATCATCTGATAAAGCTCTTTGGTGCTTTCCGCAATATAGTTCTGTATTGAGTTGATTTTGTGATCGATATAAATTTTTTGCCCAGTGACATCGCGGGTGAAGCCACGTACCCGGTAATCCATAATGACGATATCCGACTCAAAGCTGTGTATCAGATAATTCAAGGCTTTTAACGGTGAAATCTGACCGCAGGTGGAAACGTCAATATCGGCTCTAAAGGTACAGATATCGGTATCTGGATGGCTTTCGGGATAAGTGTGCACGGTGATATGACTTTTATCCAGATGGGCCAGTATCGTGTCCGGCAACGGACCTGGCGATTCCGAATTCATTCCCGCCGGTATCACCGCACCTTCTGAAATCAGCATAGTCACACTAGCACCCTGCGGATCGTAATCCTGATGGGCAATATTCAGAATTTGGGCACCGATGATATTGGCCACATCTTTCAAAATTTGAGTTAAGCGTTTGGCGTTATAGGCTTCATCAATATATTCGATGTAGGCTTTTTCCTGCTCTTTGGGAGCATAGCAAACATCGTAAATATTAAAACTCAGCGATTTAGTCAGGTTGTTAAACCCGTGTAATTGTAATTTGCTCAATCGGTTAACCCTCGATCACTTCGAAATCATGACTTATTTCAACACCTGCTTTGCCCAGCATGATGGAGGCAGAGCAGTATTTTTCCGCAGACAGTTTAACTGCGCGTTCTACGGCACCCACTGACAAATTTTTGCCGGTAATTTTAAAATGTAAATGAATTTTGCTGAACACACTGGGCACGGTATCTACCCGTTCAGCACTGAGTTCAGTGGTACAACCCGTTACTGGATGCCGGCCTTTTTCCAGAATATCGATGACATCAAACGAAGAGCAGCCACCCAGCCCTAACAGAATCATTTCCATCGGGCGCACGCCGATATTGCGGCCACCATGATCGGGAGGTCCGTCCATCACCACAGCGTGACCGCTGCCTGATTCGCCGACAAAACTTCTGCCGTCAAGCCATTTAATCGTTGCTTGCATATTTAAATCCACAATCATTAAAATTTTGCGGATTTTACAACGGTAACATCAAATGCATTGATTTTTTTTTGCAAATTCCTGTTACATTAGCTAGGGTAAGACTATCTGATAATTAATTTTAAACTTATGCGCGTCGCTAAACACCATAAAATTTCATCTGAGGCGCTGGCTGCTTTGTTGCATTTTTGCCATGTCCGCACCTATCCCGCCAAAGTCACGCTGATCCGCCCCGGCGATATCGGCGATAAGTTACTACTGGTGTTGGATGGCTCTGTGGCCATCAGTGTAGAAGACGAAGATGGCCATGAATTGATTTTAGCGTATCTGAATAAACATGATTTTATTGGTGAAATCGGTGTATTCAGAAGTACTGAGAAACGTAGCGCCTTAGTTAGAACCCGTGATCGCTGCCAGATGGCAGAGATCAGTTATGAGCGGTTCAGGGATTTGTTAAGCGGCGAATTACATGATTACGCGGTAGAACTTTTATCGGTGCTGGGCGAACAGCTGTCGCTAAGGCTGCTGCTGACCAATCGCAAATATCAGGATCTGGCCTTTGTCGATGTGGAAGGCCGAATAGCCCATACTTTGCTGGATTTAAGCCGCCAGCCGGATGCAATTACCCACCCGGACGGCATGCAATTGCACATCACCCGTCAGGAAATTGGCCGGATAGTCGGGTGTTCCCGGGAAATGGTGGGCCGGGTACTCAAAGAGATGGAAGACAAAGGTCTGATTACCGCCCATGGTAAAACCATAGTGGTATTCGGCACCCGCTAAAACCAAAGGCTTTATTGACCGACTTCGGTCACTACCACACCGATACCGTTTTTTTGCAGCAAGTCTTTAAGCGTGGAAACGCTGGTAGGGTTGTCATAAGGGCCGATCTTGACCCTATGCCAAATAACGGTACCGACTTTGGCTTTTTCTACCCGTGCTTCTATGCCCAGTTGCGCCAACTTGGCCTTGTGCCGATCTGCCTCATCGGCTTCCCGAAATGAACCAGCTTGCATGACATATTTTGTGGTTTTGGTTTTGCCGACCAATTCTTCACGCACCCGGGTTTTAATTTCATAATCCGGTACCACGGTCTCCGCTTCCGGCAGCAGTGTGTAAAAGTCAAAGCGGGTGGGTTCCGGTGCCGGCGGTGGTGGCGGAACTTCAGGCTTAGGCTCTGCTTCGGCTTTCTGTACTGCTTCGGCAGGAGCCGTTTCGGGTTTCTGGGTGGCTTCCACCGGCGCGGGGGGCAATTGTTTAACCGGCAATTCCGGTTTGGCTTGATTAGCCGGTTCCGTTTGACCAATTTGCGATTTACCGGCCAACAATTCCGGCACTTTGGTACGAATCAGATTTAGAAAAAATCCAAAAGCGCCAATTAAGCCAAGTACCAACAACCAGCGCCAAAACATCACCGACGATCTGTTACGGCGACGGCGATATTTCAGGTAACTGGCACTTTGAACTCGGTGTTTGTAATCTTTAGCCATTACATCGATTCGGGGGTGGTAATATTTAACAGCGTTAAGGTATTTTCCAATACTTGTTTTACCGCGCCGATCAGACTGAGACGGGCATTACACAGCTTGTTGTCTTCAACCAGAAATTGATGGGCGTTGTAATAGCTGTGAAACTGATTAGCCAATTCCCGTAAATAACTTATCAATTGATGCGGCTCATAACTTAGGGCGGCACGTTCCAAAATTTCCGGATATTTGGATAGTGTAGTCAATATCGCGGTTTCATGCTCGGCTGTCAGTAAATTAAGATTAACCAAGCCTAACGCGGTATCCAATCCGATGTTTTTTTCATCAAGCTGGCGCAAAACACTGCAAATCCGTGCGTAAGCGTACTGGACATAATATACCGGATTTTCATTACTTCTTGACGCCGCCAGTTTCAAGTCAAAATCCATATGCTGTTCGGATTTACGCATGACATAAAAAAACCGGCAGGCATCGGTAC
Organism: Methylomonas paludis; assembly: GCF_018734325.1. Lineage (NCBI taxonomy): Bacteria > Pseudomonadati > Pseudomonadota > Gammaproteobacteria > Methylococcales > Methylococcaceae > Methylomonas > Methylomonas paludis. Next base: position 3,525,473 of record NZ_CP073754.1, read on the forward strand.
CTACTTCATTGCGTAATTGTCTTAAAGTTACAAACTCTCCGGAACGGGTAGACATTTGTACTTTTTCTTCACCGCGATACAGTACGGCAAATTGCACCAGCAACACTTGTAATTTGGTGTCATCTGCACCCAGCGCCTGCATGGCTGCCTTGACCCGTGGAATATAACCGTGATGATCGGCACCCCAGATATTGACTATCCGGTCAAAACCGCGATCGAGCTTATGCATGTGATAGGCAATATCGGAAGCAAAATAAGTGGTCTGGCCGTTATCGCGCACCACCACCCGATCTTTTTCATCGCCGAGACGGCTGGAGGCAAACCAGGTTGCACCATCCAGTTTATACAGATAACCGGCAGCATCCAAGCGATCTAGCGCCTGTTGTACTGAACCGTCATCCATCAGTTGCCGTTCGGAAAACCAGTGCTGATAACTTACGCCGAATTCTTCCAGATCATCCTTGATATCACTCAGAATATTATCCAGGCCGGCCTGAAATACCTGCTGGTATCCGGCTGCACCCAATAGGGTTTTAGCACGATCGATCAGGGCATCAATATGTTTTTCCTTATCACCGCCAGCGGCTTCATCTGCCGGTATGTCTTCCAGCACTGCTGCAGCACTTTTATGCAAGGCCTTGCCCTGGCGCTGATGTAAATCTGCGCTTATTTTGCGGACATATTCGCCGCGATAGCCATTGCTGGGAAAAGTAAACACCTCTCCGCACTGTTCCAGATAACGCAACCAGACGCTGGTGGCCAGAATATCCATCTGCCGACCGGCATCATTGACATAATATTCCCGTTCTACTTCAAAGCCGACGGCGGCCAGCAGATCAGCCACTGCCGAACCATAAGCCGCACCACGGCCATGACCGACATGCAAAGGCCCGGTGGGATTGGCGGAAACAAATTCAACCTGAACTTTTTGACCGGCGCCAACATTGCTCAAACCAAATTTTTTGCCCTGGGCGTGGATTTGTTTAATGATCTCGAACTGGCTGTCGGGATTAATAAAAAAGTTGATGAAGCCGGGGCCGGCAATCTCGATTTTGCTGACCAAACCGGCAAACGGAATTTCAGCAACAATTTTTTCTGCCAACTGTCTGGGGTTGAGTTTGGCCGGTTTGGCCAGTAATAAGGCCAGATTGCTGGCAAAATCTCCGTGCTGAGGGTCGCGGCAGCGTTCCAGGCTAATTTGCACGGATAAGGGCTGGTCGAGAACACCTTGCGTTTTTAAGGCTTCAACAGCATGTTGCAATAGGTGTTCGAGCTCGTGTTTCATTGTTGCAATAACGACAAGTTAAGTAAGAAATTAGGCTTTATTATCCATCAAAAAGCCCCTAATAGCTACTTACCCCGCGCTAAGGCAGGCATGACTTAAGGCAAAATTCGATGCAATGGTGCTGATCTTGCGGATATATCCTAGACCCTGTAATCACGCTCACCAAACAGTGCCGTGCCGATTCTGACCATGGTGGCACCCTCCATAATCGCGGCTTTCAAATCGCCGCTCATGCCAAAGGAATAGCTGTCCAGCCCGGCCAGATGCAAGTCCTGCACGGCCTGATACAAGTGCCGGTAAGGCAGGCGTTGCTGGGCATATTGGCTATTGGGTTCGGGGATGGCCATTACGCCACGCAGGCGCAGATTTGGCAGAACAGTGATAGCTGCCGCCAGTTCCGGCAGTTCCGCCAGACTGACGCCGGCTTTGCTGCTTTCCTCACTGATATTGACTTGCAGACAAATATTCAGCGGCGGTAAATGCGCCGGACGCTGCTCGCTGAGACGTTGGGCAATTTTTAGCCTGTCGACACTATGCACCCAACTGAATTGGCCGGCAATAGCTTTGGTTTTATTGGATTGAATCGGCCCGATAAAATGCCAGGTGATATTAAATCCGGCCAGTGCCTGCTGTTTGAGCAAAGCTTCCTGTTGGTAATTTTCGGCAAAATGGCGCTGCCCCAGTCGATATAGCACGGCAATATCCCCAGCCGGCTTGGTTTTACTGACGGCCAATAACTGCACACTATTTTTAGGTCGCCCGGCTATGCCGGTAGCATGGCGAATTTGGCTTAAAACGTGCTGATAACGTTCACTGATAGTGTCCATCATGGTTGAGTCGGATCTTGACGGGATAATAAACGCGAACATAACAGTCCGGATTCAAACAGCAGCCACATCGGAATGGCCAGCAGGGTTTGGGATAAGGCGTCCGGCGGGGTTAAAAACATCGCTACGACAAATACGCCTATGATCACATAAGGTCTTTTTTCGGCCAGACTTTCCGGTGAGACTATACCCAGCAACACCAGAACGATGGTAATAATAGGAATCTCAAACGATACGCCAAAGGCAATGAACATGGCCAGTACAAAATCCAGATAGGTGGTAATATCGGTCATCACCGTCACCCCAAGTGGGGCGCTGGCGGTCAAATAGCCAAATACCAGCGGAAACACCAGAAAATAGGCAAATGCCGCCCCGCAATAAAACAAAATAATGCTGGCTAGTAATAAGGGTAGGAATAAACGCTTTTCATGGCGATACAGGCCGGGAGCCACGAAGCCCCAGAACTGGTAAAGAATAAACGGTGCGGAAATAAACACAGCCACCACAAAAGCCAGTTTGAATGGTGCGAAAAACGGCGAGGCCACGTCTATGGCTATCATGCTGCTGTTTTTGGGCATGTGCTGCAATAAGGGTTCAGCCAGATAGGTGTAGATTTCATTGGCATAGCTGGCTGTGCCGATAAACACCAGAAGCACACAAAACACCACTCGTAGCAGTCGGTTGCGTAATTCAACTAGATGGCTGAAAAAAGTAGATTCAGAGCTGGATTCAGGCGGGATGGTCATCGGGCTTATCGGTTTTAGGGTCGGACCAGGCCTCTACGGCGTTGTTGATCTCGGTTTCCGTGTCTGCGATGGTTTGCTGTATTTCATCGACCAGTAACTGCCGGTTCATCATTTGGCGAATTTCTTCGGCATGAAGTTCCTGCTGCAGTTCGATTTGCACGGCGGCCACCGTGCTGCGGGCTTTGCCTAACCAAAAGCCGGCCAGTCTGGCTGCTTTCGGCAGCTTTTCCGGACCCAATACCAACAAAGCCACCAGGCCGACCATCAGTAACTCAGAAAATCCGACATCAAACATGGCAAATACTCATGCGCTCAGGTTTGATCTTTATCTTTGGCAACCGCCTCACCTTCCAGGACATCGTCGTCCTTGGCCTGCAGATTTTTGGCAGCTTCACCGTCTTTGACGGCATTGCGAAAACCTTTGATAGCTTCACCAAGATCAGCTCCGACATTTTTCAGGCGTTTGGTGCCGAAAACCAGAATGACGATGACCAGTACAACCAAAAGATGGGGAATACTAAAACCCATGTGTCTACTCCAAAACTAAATACCGTTATGTTGACTGACGCTGGGCTTTTTCTGCAATGCCCGACAAGCCAAAACGGCGCTGTAATTCATTGATAACGTGTTCAGGACCCAAGCCTTGATCGGCCAGCATCACCATACAATGAAACCATAGATCGGCAGTCTCGTAGACGATCTTGTCTTTATCACCGTCTTTGGCGGCAATCACGGTTTCGGTGGCTTCTTCACCAATTTTCTTCAAGATATGATCCAGGCCTTTGGCATACAGACCGGCGACATAGGACTGATCGGGACTTTGAAGTTTACGCTGTTCCAGAACTTCGGCTAACTGCTGTAAAACGTCACTCATTACTGACTGCTCGTGATAATAATGGAAAAAATCATATCACATTGCCGAGATTACAAAAAAAAACCTCCCAATGCTTACGCAGAGGGAGGTCAAAAACAAGCGGAAACTTTAAGAGGAGGTACCGCTCGATATTACAACACCAGGAGGTAGTTACATATTCGGAAAATCATGCTTACTTGAGCCGCAAATTCGGCGAGCTATGTCATACTTGACGCATGAAATAGAGCAGGCAAGATTTAATAAAACGATTGACAAGACAGCGATAATATTGTTTGCCAGTTGGGTTGTACTATACAGGAGAAAAAAAAGTTTACAATTGGATGAATGTTAAATAATTTGTAAACAAATAAGAAACAATTAAAATAGTCGCTTTATTTTAAAAAGTTCAGGAGGCCCAGTGGACAAACTAACCAGCATGAATGTGTTTGTTCGTGTTGCCAAAGCCGGCAGTTTTGCCAAGGCCGCCAAAGATCTGGATATTTCCAGAGCAATGGCTACCAAACACATAATGCAATTGGAAAGTGAGTTGAATACCCGGTTATTCAACCGCACCACCCGCAGCTTAAGCCTGACCGAAGCCGGTGAGGAATATCTGGAACGCTGTCAGCAGGTATTACTGGATGTCGCGGAAATGGAATCCGCGGTGACCAAACTGCAAACCGAACCCAGGGGTATACTAAAAATATGTGCACCACCAGTCATTGGTGCTACACATATTTCGCCGGCGCTGACTGAATATCTAAAATCCTATCCCGATCTGTCCGTGGAAATGATGTTGAAGGGCGGCCAGGTGGATTTGGTCGATGAAGGGATTGATATCGCCATTTATCTTGGTCAGCTGAATGACACCAGCCTGGTGGCACGCAAACTGGCCAATTCCTCACTGGTGGTTTGTGCGGCACCGGAATATCTGAAAACCCACGGCATACCTCAGGACCCGGAAGATTTGGAAGATCACAGCTGTTTGATCAACTGGGCAATTCCACCGCGTAATAAATGGCGCTTCAAGGGTATCCTGGGCGAACGCACGGTTACTGTTACCGGGCGAATGCAGGCCAATATGGCCGACCCTATCCGTAATGCTGCCGTCAACGGCCTGGGCCTGGTGATGCTGCCGCGTTACATCGTGGGGCGCGACATTGAGCTGGGACGTTTGCAAGTTGTCATGGAGCAATATGGTATAGCGCCACTGGAAGTGTATGCTGTTTATCCGCATCGTAAATATTTGTCGGCCAAGGTTCGCTCATTTTTGGATTTTATCCAGAACTGGCTGCCGCACCGGATAGGCATGGATCCACCATGAGCGTAAACTTGCAGGCTAAATGGGATGAGATTTACCGTCACCAAACTGCCGTGCCCATAGCCGCGCAAGTGCTCCGCGAGCATTTATTTCTGCTGCCCAAGCAAGGCAGAGCGCTGGATCTGGCCTGCGGAGCAGGGGCTAATGCTCTACTGCTGGCTGAAGCTGGATTGAAGGTGGATGCCTGGGATATTTCCGCTGTGGCGCTGCAATTCCTGCAACAACAGGCGGCTATTCGTGAGCTTGATATTCATGTTCATCAGGCCAATATCAGCGCGGCTATACTGCCGGTAGACTGTTACGACGTCATTGTCATCAGCCGTTTTCTTGACCGGACACTGTGTAATGCGATAATGGTGGCTTTAAAAGCTGCCGGTTTATTGTTTTACCAGACATTTACCTGTAATAAGCTTGACCCGCAAGGACCAAGCCGACCTGATTATTTACTGGCAAGTAACGAATTATTACGTTTGTTTGCCCCTTTAAGCTTGGTTTTTTATCAAGAACATGCCCGAATCGGCAACTTGCAGTACGGCGATAGAAACGAAGCATGTTTTATAGGACAAAAACCCTCTGCGGAGCAAATAACGATATGATAGAAAATCTCGACCCCAAACAATCCTGGTCTTTATTACAACAAAACCCGGCTGCGGTTTTGATCGATGTCAGAACTTTTATTGAACACAGCTTTATCGGCCATCCACCTAATGCCGTGCACATAGCCTGGAAAGAATTCCCCGGCATGCAATTAAATAGCGGTTTTGTCGATCAGGTACAAAAACGGGTACCCGATAAAAACGCGCCTATCCTGTTGTTATGCCGGAGCGGCGTGCGCTCCCTGGATGCGGCCAAAGCTTTGGAAGCCAACGGCTATCAACATTTGATCAATATCCTGCAAGGCTTTGAAGGCGCATTGGATGCCGATAAACATCGCGGCAATATTGATGGCTGGCGCTTTCATGATTTGCCCTGGCAGCAAAGTTAATGTCTTCATTTTAGCCGAGCAGCTTTATACCCACTACCCGCTGTCGGGTAATTGATATGCTGACTGCCGGCATTCCTTATTTTTAAATCAAACTAGTAAATCCTGTGATAGAAAAACTCAGAAATATTGCAATTATCGCTCACGTCGATCATGGTAAAACCACCTTGGTCGATCAGTTACTCCAACAATCCGGCACCTTTGAAGCTCATGCCAAAATGGATGAGCGGGTCATGGACTCCAACGCCCTGGAAAAAGAACGCGGCATTACCATTCTGGCTAAAAATACTGCAATTGACTGGAACGGCTATCACATTAATATTGTCGACACCCCAGGCCATGCCGATTTTGGCGGCGAAGTCGAGCGGGTACTGTCCATGGTGGATTGCGTATTACTGCTGGTGGATGCGGTAGACGGCCCCATGCCGCAAACCCGTTTCGTCACCCAGAAAGCTTTTGCCCTGGGCCTGAAACCCATCGTGGTCATCAATAAAGTTGACCGCCCCGGCGCTCGTCCGGACTGGGTTATTGACCAAACCTTCGATTTGTTCGACCGCCTGGGTGCAACCGATGAACAGTTGGATTTCCCCATCGTCTACGCCTCGGCCCTGAAAGGCTACGCCGGACTGGACAGCAGCGTCAGCGAAGGCGACATGACTCCGCTGTTTCAAACTATCGTCGATAAGGTCCGGCCACCGGCTGTCGATCTGGACGGCCCATTCCAGATGCAGGTCATCAGCCTGGATTACAACTCCTATGTCGGCGTTATCGGCATAGGCCGGATTCAACGCGGTACGGTCAAATCCAATATGCCGCTGACCCTGATCAATCGGGAAGGCGCAACCCGTAATGGCCGGATGCTGCAAATCTTTGGTTTCCACGGCCTGGAGCGTGTGGAAGTACCACAAGCCCGAGCCGGTGACATCATTGCGTTTACCGGTATCGACAAACTGGAAATTTCTGACACCCTTTGCCAGCAAGACGCGGTAGAAGCCCTGCCGCCGCTGAAAGTGGATGAACCTACCGTGAGCATGACTTTTCAGGTTAACAACTCACCTTTCGCCGGCAAAGAGGGTAAATTTGTCACCTCCCGGCAGATTCGCGAACGTTTGCACAAAGAATTGCAGCACAACGTGGCCTTGCGTGTGGAAGACACCGCCGATCCGGACAAATTCAAAGTTTCCGGCCGTGGCGAACTGCATTTGTCCATCCTGATCGAAAACATGCGCCGTGAAGGCTTCGAGCTGGGCGTATCAAGACCGGAAGTCATTATCCGCGAAATTGACGGCGTGCTTAGTGAACCGTTCGAAATGGTTACCATAGAAGTGGAAGAGATCCATCAGGGTGCCATCATGGAAAAAATGGGTGAACGCAAAGGGGATCTGTTGAATATGGTGCCGGACGGCAAAGGCCGGGTGCGTTTGGAATACATGGTGCCTTCACGCGGCCTGATCGGCTTCCAAACTGAATTCATGACCTCGACCTCTGGTTCCGGCCTGTTCTACCATGTGTTTGACCATTATGGCCCGATCAAACCCGGCACTATCGGCGTGCGGAAACGTGGCGTACTGGTCTCCATGGTACAAGGCAAAGCGTTGGCTTACGCCTTGTTTGCTTTGCAGGAACGTGGTGAACTGTTTCTGGTTCATGCCGATGAAGTCTATGAAGGCATGCTGGTGGGTATCCATTCACGCGCTAATGATTTGGTGGTCAACCCTACCAAAGCCAAGCAGTTGACCAATATTCGTGCTGCCGGCACCGACGAAAACCTGGTGTTGACCCGCATCCAGAAAATGACTCTGGAACAGGCGCTGGAATTTATCGATGAAGATGAACTGGTGGAAGTCACTCCGGAATCTATTCGCCTGCGCAAAAAACTGTTGTCCGAAAACGATCGGAAACGCGCCTCCAGATCGGCCGACTAAAAAACCGCACCCGTTTTGAACCGTTATTTGAAACGGGTGCGGCTATTTTCCGCGCTAAGCGGCCCAGCCTTTTTAAGTTAAAAAATATTTCTTCAGCAGGATATTGCTATGAGTGATTTACCCAATTGTCCGCAGTGCGGTTCCGAATTCAGCTATGCCGATGGTGAATTATATATTTGCCCGGAATGCAGCCATGAATGGCCGCAAACAGCCGCCGCCGAAAGCCATGATGGCGCACTCAGCGTGGTGGATGCCAATGGCAATCAATTGATAGACGGTGATACCATCAGCGTGATTAAAGACCTTAAAGTTAAAGGTTCATCTTTAGTAGTGAAAGTAGGTACCAAAGTTAAGAACATCCGTTTGGTGGAAGGCGATCATAATATCGATTGCAAAATAGATGGCATCGGGCCGATGAAACTGAAATCCGAGTTTGTAAAAAAAGTTTAAGCCGCCCTTCCCTCAGTACCACCCCGCAACCGTTCAAGCTAACGGTCATGAAGACCCAGTATCGCACTAAGACATGAAAGATGCTGTGCCTTCATGATCATTAGATTAAAATACTCAAATTATGTCATTTGGAATCAAAAAATGAGTATTTTAGTCACTGGCGGCGCTGGGTTTATCGGCTCAAATTTTGTACTGGACTGGTTAGCGCTGAATGATGAGCCCGTTATTAACCTGGACGCACTTACTTATGCAGGTAATGTTCAAAATCTAGCAGCACTCAATGGCAATGAAAAGCATATTTTCATTAAAGGAGATATTGGCGATTCAGAACTTGTTAGCAGCTTGCTAGCCCGCCACCAACCGCGGGCGATAGTCAATTTCGCTGCAGAAAGCCATGTCGATCGCTCCATCTATGGTCCGGAAGATTTTATCCAGACTAATATCGTAGGCACTTTCCGCTTACTGGAAGCGGTACGCGGCTACTGGAACACGCTGCCAGACGAAGAAACCCGGGCAAAATTTCGTTTCCTGCACGTATCGACCGATGAAGTATACGGTTCTTTGAGCAAAGACGACCCGGCTTTTACCGAAAACACCCGCTATGAACCCAACAGCCCTTATTCAGCCAGCAAAGCGGCCAGTGACCACTTGGTGCGCGCCTATCATCATACCTACGGTCTACCGGTACTGACCACTAATTGCTCCAACAACTATGGCCCTTTTCACTTCCCGGAAAAGCTGATACCTTTGATGATTGTTAACGCTCTGGCCGGCAAACCTTTGCCGGTGTATGGCGATGGGATGCAGATCCGGGATTGGTTATATGTCAAAGACCACTGTAGCGCCATCCGCCGGGTATTGGAGCTTGGCAGAGTCGGCGAAACCTATAATATCGGCGGCTGGAATGAAAAACCCAATATAGAAATCGTCAATACTGTTTGCACACTTCTTGATGAACTCAGTGGACGTGCTGATCACAAAAGCTATCGCGAACAAATTAGCTATGTAACTGATAGGCCAGGACATGATAGGCGTTACGCAATAGATGCCGGCAAAATTGAGAAAGAGCTAAACTGGAAACCGGATGAAACCTTCGAAACCGGTATACGCAAAACCGTACAATGGTATCTGGACAATCAAGCCTGGGTGGAAAACGTACAATCAGGCGGCTACCGTGATTGGGTAGAAAAGAATTACGCTGAGCGTAGCCTATGAAAATCCTGTTATTTGGTAAAGATGGTCAAGTCGGTTGGGAATTGCAACGCAGCCTTGCTGCCCTGGGAGAACTTATCTCGCTAAGCTCCAGCAGCCAGGAATGGTGCGCTGATTTTACTAATCCGGAAGGTATTGCTCAAACCATACGCAGCATAGCCCCGGATGTTATCGTCAATGCCGCAGCCTATACCGCAGTTGATAAAGCCGAGACTGAACCGGCGCTGGCCCGGATCATCAATAGCCAGACCCCTGGCATATTGGCACATGAAGCCAAGAACCTTGATGCTTGGCTAATTCATTACTCTACCGACTACGTTTTTGACGGTAGTGGCGAACAGGCATGGCAGGAAACTGATCTCACCAAGCCTTTAAGTGTCTATGGTGCAAGCAAACTTGCCGGCGAAGATGCAATTCGCGCGACATATTGCAAACATTTAATTTTTCGAACCAGCTGGGTGTACGCTGCACGCGGCAGCAATTTCGCTAAAACCATGCTGCGTCTGGCGCAAGAACGTGACGCCCTGAGCGTCATAGACGACCAAATCGGCGCGCCTACCGGCGCAGAACTATTGGCGGATGTCACCGCCCATGCCATTACCACTGCAACGCAACGCCCGGAAATCAGCGGGCTATATCACCTAACGGCACAAGGCAACACCTCTTGGTACGATTATGCCAAATTTGTCATTGACTTTGCTAACCAGGCCGGTGTGAATATCAAAGTCGCTGCCGAAAATATAAAGCCGGTATCGACCGATCAATTTCCCACAACGGCCAAACGTCCCCATAATTCGCGGCTGAATTCTACAAAACTGCAGGACAGCTTCAATTTAAAGTTACCCCATTGGCAAACTGGCGTAATCCGTATGCTCACCGAATATCTGGAGAAGTAACCATGACACAACGTAAAGGCATCATCTTAGCTGGTGGCTCAGGCACAAGGCTGTATCCGGTCACAAAAGCGATTTCAAAGCAATTGCTGCCTATATACGACAAGCCCATGATTTACTACCCACTCAGCACGCTGATGTTGGCCGGCATACGCGATATTCTGGTCATTTCCACACCGCACGATATTAGCTTATTTCAACAACTCCTCGGCGACGGCAGCGACTGGGGCATAAACCTGCAATACGCAATCCAGCCCAGTCCAGACGGACTTGCCCAAGCTTTTATTATCGGGCGCGAATTTGTCGGCAATCACCCCAGCGCATTAGTTCTGGGCGACAATATATTCTATGGTCATGATTTGCATGTACAGCTCAAAAACGCCCACAGCAGAAATGACGGCGCCACCGTATTTGCCTACCATGTAAATGATCCGGAACGCTACGGGGTGGTGAGTTTCGATACACATGGCAAAGCCATCTCCCTGGAAGAAAAGCCTGATCAACCCAAGAGTAATTACGCCGTCACCGGCTTATATTTTTACGACCAACAAGTCATCGATATTGCAGCCGAGCTTAAGCCTTCGCCACGTGGCGAGCTGGAAATTACCGATGTAAACAAAGCTTATCTTGAACTCGGACAACTCAATGTCGAAATTTTGGGGCGTGGCTACGCATGGCTGGACACCGGCACTCATCAAAGCCTGATCGAAGCCAGCAACTTTATCGAAACTATAGAAAATCGCCAAGGCCTGAAAATAGCTTGCCCAGAAGAAATTGCTTGGCGTAACCGCTGGATCAGCGACGAAAATATTGCCAGCCTGGCAAAACCATTGGCCAAAAACGGCTATGGCCAATACTTGCTGCGCTTACTCAATAAACAAGTGTTTTAATTTGTTATTAAAAATACCAACCTTAATAAAACTAAAACCACAGGAACGCTATGCAGGCAACTCGATTATCTATCCCCGATGTCATATTGTTTACACCCAAAATTTTTGGTGATGAGCGTGGTTTTTTTTATGAGAGTTTTAACCAACAAAAATTTGCTGAACTGACCGGTTTGAATAAAAGCTTTGTGCAAGACAACCATTCCAAATCGCAAAAAGGTGTGTTACGCGGCTTGCATTATCAGGTGCCGCCTAAAGCCCAGGGAAAACTGGTGCGGGTCATACAAGGCGAAGTTTTTGATGTTGCGGTTGATATCCGTAAAAGCTCACCTACCTTTGGGCGCTGGGTTGGATGTCAATTATCGGCACAAACCAATCAACAACTTTGGATACCAGAGGGCTTTGCCCACGGTTTTGTGACCTTATCCGATACAGCTGAATTTCTATACAAGACCACAGACTATTATTCTCCTGAACATGAGCGCTGTATAATCTGGAATGATGCCGAATTAGGAATAGATTGGTTATTATCGGATTTACCCACCTTATCAGGGAAAGATCAGTTAGGGAAAACCCTGGCAACAGCTGAATGTTTTACCTGATACTCACATTAAGGCAGCGCTGATCGAATTGTAATTTCAGCCATCCTCATCATCCAAAGCCTAATTTTTCAAAGGCTGCGACTGGCCGGGCAACTAACCGTAATTCAACCTTTTTTTGCCGCCTTCATTATATTTATTTTAAATAGATTAACTTGGCATTAATATTTTTAGACGAACCGCGTGAAATTATATATTATGAAATTAAAGCCTTGGATAGGACATCGTGTTAGAGAAATATTTGTTCATTTAACCTGGTTTTTTCAGCCAAAGTCTGATTTGACTGTAGCTATCTTTCCAAGTGGTGATAAGTCTCAAGGCTCATCAAACCTAAGAGCTATCGAAATAGGCAAAGCTTTAACAAAACTCGGCTGGCGAGTATCTGTTGTACCTATGCAATTAGAATATTCTCAGCGCCTACGAATTTTACAGCTTCAAAAACCAAAAGTAATTTTTTTACAAAAAGCCCGCCATTCACTTAACCGGCCTGGTTTGTATCAAAATATACCTATTGTTTTTGATATTGATGACGCTGATTACTTGGATCCACTCCAATTTGACGGAATAGTGGATTGTTTAAGCGCCAGTAAAGCAGTAATTGCCGGCTCATCTATTGTGGCGAATTGGTGCAAAGCATTCAATTCATCTGTAGATGTGGTCTGGACAGGTACCCCGGTTGCAATTGCCGCAAATGAAGCAATTCCGTCTGCTAAAAGAGCGCCTATTGTGGCATGGGCTTGTTCAATGTCATTAGGTTACCCAGTTGAAGCAGAGTTTGTGGTTAATACGCTGGTTTTACTTGCAGAGCGTATCAATTTTGAGTTCTGGCTGTATGGGGTTGACTCTGAACCACAAGCAGATTTGTTATTTGGCAGGCTTCGGGAAAAAGGGATAGCCTTACGCTACTTTAATTTTATGCCTTACCAAAATTTTATTAATTCTCTTGGGGCTGTTTCTGTCGGTTTAAACCCTTTACTGCCGGAACAAAGCGCATATAGTCAAGGTAAATCGTTTGGAAAAGTACTCGCGTATTTGGTTGCCAATGTGGCGATTGTCGCCTCGGACGCAGTCGACCATCGCGGCTTTTTTGAGCATAAAAAAAATGGCATGCTGGCAGATCGGAGTGAGGAATGGGTGGAAAGTATTTATGAGTTACTGGTTAATTCAGATCTTAGGCAAAGCTTAGTGGAAAATGCATATAACGATTATTGCACAAAGCTGACAACTGAAGTAGCAGCTAAAAAAGTTTCAACTATTTTATCAGCTGTGATTTCAAATTATGATCCTAAAAAACATCAATCATAGCTTGGCTGATGTTTAAAACATATTTACAATAAAAATGCTTATTATCTCTAATATTAAGTGGACATTAGTAGCTCAAGCTGCCCGGATTATATCGCAATTAGCGAATATATTTATTCTGGCAAGAATTTTGGCGCCGTCTGATTATGGCACGATGGCAATGGCTTCAGTGGTTACAAATTTAGCCCTTCTACTTAGAGACCAAGGAACTTCTGCCGCTCTAATTCAAAAGGAAAATTTAACAGACCAAATAATCACAACCGTTTTTTGGTTTAACATTAGTACTGGACTGGCAATAGCACTTGCAATTATGGTACTGTCTCCGGCTATTTCTATTTATTTCAATCAACCAGAACTTATAGCTGTTTTATGTAGTCTTGCCATTGTGTTTCCTTTGGGAAGCTCCGCTTCTTCACATCAAGCTTTATTAGAGCGAAATTCACAATTTAAAGAACTTGCGATCATTGAAATAATTTCGTCATTAATTGCTATGATATTATCCATCATAGCGGCCTGTTATGGTTTTGGTGTATACAGCCTGGTAATACAAGCCGTTATGATGTCTCTGCTCTCTGCCATACAAATATGGAAAACTTCCGCTTGGCGACCAAGTGGAAGGCCAAGTATGAAAGCCCTGAAATCGATTTTGCCTTTTACTAGTTATATGGCTGGTTCGCAGATCATTTCCTATTTCGTTCGCAATTCGGATAGTGCAATTATAGGCAAAATATTAGGTGCATCGTCATTAGGGATTTACTCAATGGCTTTTAAGGTAATGCTGCTGCCGGTACAAAATATCACCTGGGCGGTATCAAGATCATTGTACCCGATCATGAGCCGACAACAAGATTCACTAAAGGAAATGGGGACGCTATATTTACAGACCGTTGCGTTTATTTCATTTTTATCTGCGCCATTGATGGCAGGTATTTTTGCACTTCGAGAGCCTTTTGTTAACTTTGCTTTTGGTAATAAATGGGCAGAGGCTGCTGATGTGCTGATGTGGCTGGCACCAGTAGGATACTTACAGTCCATTTCAAGTACTGCCGGCGTTGTTTTTATGGCACAAGGAAAAATAAGGTTTTATATGTGGTTAACCTTTATTAGTGGCTTAATTTGCGTAATTGCATTTATAGTAGGGTCAAAGTGGGGTATGGGTTGGATAGTAACGGATTATTTGTATTTACATGAACATCTAAAGCAAGCGGAGCTTGGTACTGGACGTGAGAGAATCACGGAATTCTTAGTGTTTGCCAGCGATCAGTTTCGCTTGGCTGTTAATAGCGGCAATATTAAAGATGTCGCTGCTTATTATTTATTAGCAACCATTATAACTATCTTGCCAAGCTTGGTAATTTCGACAAAATTAGTAGGCTATAGTATATTCAGTTTATTCTCGGCAATTTGGCGATCGGTTTTTGTATCACTGATAGTTTGCCTTGTTATTAGATACTGTTATTTTGAATTCAAAGGTTACTATGGCAACCCATTATCGGAGTTTATTATTTTAATAATATCCGGGGTTCTGCTCTATATACTTTTGAGCTTTGTGCTAATTAGACCGCAAATAATGTTCGTGCTTAATAAACTTAAGACAAGATAGCAGCTACCGATCTTCTGCTACATCAAGATCGCTACGCTGTGCGTTTGGGCTATCCAAGCCGACTGGTCGATATGTTTATGATCGGATGAACTTTACCAATTTGCTGCCGGGGTATCCTGTCAGCGGGACGCCGTGAATACATCCTTGTAGGCGCTTTCTAAAGCCTCCCTGCTGCAGAAACCTCTGCCGGAACACCCCCACACCCAATCAAGCGATCCGTCAAAACAAGATTGCTCAACGACTACTTCGCGTAACAGTGTGACTTATCCAAGTGCCACACTACTCGCCATCAAGATGTCTGGGAGAATGGCGTAACTGATTTTGTTGCGCCAAGCTTTGTTCAATTTTCTCTAACAAAGCAATCTGTTGATCCAGCCGATCTTTGATGCCAAACACTGCAAACGGCAATAAGGTCCATAACAGCACCAACAGGAAAAAAAATAACACGCCGACAATGCCAAACGATGCAAAAAAAGCTTCCATAAATCACCTGAAATTAACTTAAAAACTTAACAGCAGCCGGTTAAACTACTTTTAAGGCTGAAAACTCGACCCTCAACGCCGTGTTGCTGACCATCAATCCGCCAGAGACTTACTATCCTCGCTGTCATCCCCACTTTGTTCGGTGAGACTCTTGGGCAATTTTTTCTTGATCTTGACACCTAGTTCCTCAAAGCTGCTGGCCTGACGCAACAAATTGCCATTGCCGGAACTAAGCTTGTTAACAATGCCGTCATAGGTGCGATGTACAGTATGCAACTGGTTGCCGAGTTTTTCGATGTCTTCGGCAAAACCGCGAATCTTGTCATACAGACTGCCGGCTTTTTCGGCTATCAGTCTGGCATTTTCATTTTGCTGTTCGTAGCGCCAGATGTTTTGAATTGTGCGTAAAGTTGCCAGCAAGGTAGTGGGCGTTACCACCACAATCTTGTGCTCGAAGGCATCGTTAAATAATTTTTCATCGGCCTGAAAAGCCGCCATAAACGCGGCTTCAATAGGCATGAACATCAGCACAAAATCCAACGAGCGCAAACCTTTTAAACTGGCATAATCCTTATTACTCAGGCTCTTGATATGATTGCGTACCGCTTCGGTATGCTGTTTCAGCGCTTCGGCACGCAAGGATTCGTCTTCTGCTGCACAATAACGCTCATAGGCCAGCAGCGAAACCTTGGAATCAATAATTACATCCTTGTTTTCCGGCAGCCGGACTATCACATCCGGCTTGAACAAACGATTATCCTCATCGCGAAAGCTGCTCTGGGTTTCGTATTCGATACCTTTGCGTAATCCGGATTGTTCCAGTACTTTTTCCAGGATCATCTCGCCCCAGTTACCCTGCATCTTGTTATCGCCTTTCAAGGCTTTAGTCAGATTTAAGGCTTCCTGGTTCATTTTGGCGGTGTCGCGACGTAGCGAAACAATTTCTTCGCGCAGAGAAATTCGGTCTTTGGTTTCATTGTCGTAAACAGTTTCCACCCGGCTTTTAAATTCGCCCAACTGCTGTTGTAACGGGGCAATCAAACCGGCCATACTGACTTTATTATGCTCGGTAAACTGTTTGCCACGTTCTTCAAAAATCTTGTGAGCCAGATTTTCAAACTGGGTCTTTAACTGATTTTCCGCATCCTGCAATAAACTGATTTTTTCCGCATGATTTTTTTGCTGCTCTTGCCAACGGGTATTCAATTCGGCGTATTCAGTCTGTAAAACCTGTAACTGCTGCTGTAATTGGCCAAATTCCACCTGTTTGGTATCAAACTGGCGTTGCAACTGGTTTTCATTGTCCTGCAACAGCCTGATTTTATCCGCCACACTGTTTTGCTGCTCCTGCAAACGTGTGTTCAATTCCACATTAAAAGTCTGCAAATGCATCACCTGCTGTTGCAGGGCGTGACATTCCAGTTCATAGGCCGTTAATTTAGTCAGCTTTTCTTCGGTTACCGCCATACTGATACTGGCTTGCTGTAATTGCTGAACCACAGCGTTGAGCCGTTGCCGGTATAAAAAACTGCCCAGGCCAAAACCGGCCAATGCCGCTAAGGCTAACCATAAAATCAGCAAGGGTTCCATCATATTTGCTGAAAAACGGTTGCTGCTGCGCTAATTGTGGCGGCAATGTCCGCATCACTATGCGCCTGGGAAACAAACCCGGCTTCAAACGCCGAAGGGGCCAAATAGATGCCTTGCCCCAGCATGGCGTGAAAAAAGCGTTTGAAGCGTTCCTGATCACAGGCCAGTACCTGGGAAAACCGGCTGACAGGCGTTTGATCAGTAAAAAACAGGCCAAACATGCCACCAACCTGATTGCTGGTAAAACCAATACCTGCGGCATCCGCGGCCAGTTGCAGGCCGTGTAGTAATCGACTGGTTTTTGCAGTTAATTCGACATAAAAACCGGGGACGCTGATTAACTCCAGGGTCGCCAAACCAGCCGCCATCGCTACCGGATTACCGGACAAGGTACCGGCCTGATACACTGGCCCTAATGGTGCCAGATATTCCATAATGGCGCGTTTGCCGCCAAAAGCACCGACCGGCATACCACCACCTATTACTTTGCCCAAGGTGGTCAAATCCGGGGTAATTCCATACAGGCCCTGGGCACCGTGCAAATCCACCCGAAATCCGGTCATCACTTCATCAAAAATCAGTACGCTGCCATACTGATCGCAAACCTCACGTAAACTGACCAGAAACCCCGGTTCCGGAGGAATGCAATTCATATTGCCGGCCACCGGCTCCACGATGATGCAGGCGATTTGTTCGCCCAATTCGGCAAAAGTCTGGCGCACGGCATCGATGTCGTTATAGCTCAGGGTAATGGTTTCCGCCGCCAAAGCTGCCGGCACTCCTGGTGAACTGGGCACACCTAACGTCAAAGCCCCAGAGCCGGCTTTGACCAGCAGTGAATCGGAATGACCGTGATAACAGCCTTCAAATTTCACTATCTTATCGCGACCTGTATAACCCCGCGCCAGACGTAACGCACTCATGGTCGCTTCCGTACCGGAATTGACCATCCGCACCAGCTCAATAGACGGCAATAAGGCACAGATTTTAGCGGCCATTTGCGTCTCTATAGCCGTGGGCGCACCAAAACTCAAGCCTTTTTCCGCACTCTGGATGACTGCGGCAATCACTTCCGGGTGGGCATGGCCTAAAATCATCGGCCCCCAGGACCCCACATAATCGATATAGCGCTTATTTTCGCTATCAAATACATAAGCGCCTTGGGCATGGTCAAAATACACCGGGGTGCCCCCGACGCCACTAAAAGAGCGTACCGGCGAATTGACCCCGCCGGGAATAAATTTTTTGGCTTCGGAAAATAACACGCTGGATAGGCTCATGTTGTTCAAAATTGGTTTGGGAACTGCAGGCATGCCTAAACAAACCCTGTTCATGGTAAAAATTGCCGGCTTGTCGGCCCCAACCGAACAAGCTGAGCCCCCTTTGAAAAAAAGGGGGTGGGGATTTTCGACGGCTTGAAGCAGACTTACATCAGCCGCCCAGCCAAAAGCTTAAGGCTTGCCGAACAAATGTGGACCTTTGGGTACCGGCTTGGCTTGCAGACAAAAATAGGCGGCTGAATCGAATTTTATCTCCAGGGTTTGGGTATCTTCATGTTCCTGCAAATATTTTTCGGCATCAATATCCGATAAATCTTCTGCGATATGAGTAGCGATACAGCCGCAAGATTCGGTAAAACGTTTTTCATCAATATCTTTATTCACCGAATTTTTCAATTCACGTGTCACACAGTTTTTTGCAAATGCCTTGATAAATTTGGATTTTACCGAATCGCTGGCTTCGCCGTAATCAACATGATTAGGTTTGGTCGGTTTGGATTTTGCACTTTCATCGGTACTGTTGTCGGAACAAGCAGTCAGCATGATAGCCAGACTGCAAGCGATGAAAAAGCCGAAAAGTTTTTGCGGATAAGTGGTTTTCATTGTGGTTATTTTACTTGTATATTTTAGTTAACTAAATCCTGCAACAAAGCCAATAATTCCTGCTGTTGCCGAGTTTGCAACAAACGATTGGCGCTGATAATGCATTTTAATTGCTGAAGTGCTGTGTTGAAATCGTCATTTACCAAAAGATAATCAAACTCCGGGTAATGGCTCATTTCCGCAACCGCAGCCTGCATCCGCCTGTCGATAATCTCTACATTATCCTGGCCGCGATTTTGCAGACGCTGGCGTAACACGGCGATAGACGGCGGCAGAATAAAAATCGATACGCATTCCGGCCACATTTGCCGCACCTGCCGTGCGCCTTGCCAATCAATTTCCAGAATCACATCCAAGCCCTGAACCAGATAATCCTCAACTGTCTGCCGGGCAGTACCGTAAAAATTATCATACACCTGCGCATGTTCCAGAAACGCCTGATGCGCTATCATGTCCTGAAACACCTCAACTGTTACAAAAAAATAATCCACGCCATTCTGTTCGGCATTGCGGCTGGCACGAGTGGTATGTGAAATCGAAACCACCAGTTTATCGGTATCGGCAATCAGCTGTTTCACCAGACTGGTTTTACCCGCACCGGAAGGTGCAGATATGATGTAAAGTTTACCTGTAGTCATTTATTTGCATGAGTTAATCTGTGCGCTGACCATTATTTCCGATAACACTGAAGAGTCAAGCGGAAATATGCACGGCAAGCATTTGTGGGGGTGTACGCCATGTCGTTCGTCCCCAGCTTTGTCAGCTTTGCGTCCTTGCTTGATTGATGTTTGTCACTTTTATCACAAACCATAAAATTTGTAGTGAATTAAAAATCAAGACCTTAGCTATTGGCACAATTACTGCTCTATCTGCGAAAAGGTAAAAAAATTGTGGTTATTTGTTGGCGACTGCCGGCGCCGGCAGCGGCTATATGCCTTAATTTGGCAAAACTTGTCTGGATTCGGGTTAAAGTCGAAATACCAAGCAAGATCAAGCCGCTCAGCCTTGCTTTAACTGGATGGGCTGGATATAATCGCTTGGCTTTACAGCTTAGGGGATGATTATGGCAGTTGAAAATAAGTTTTCTACTGTCGGAAAAATCTTGTATGGGCAAATCCTGATGACTCTGGTCATCGCTTTGGGTTTTTTTTGGCTGGGTGGCTGGCAATCGACTATATCGCCATTGCTGGGCGGCGGCATTGCCCTGCTCCCCAATGTATACTTTGCCTACAAGATTTATCTTGCCAGAGATTTACCTGCACAAGGTATCCTCAATGCATTTTATG
Source organism: Methylomonas paludis (assembly GCF_018734325.1). NCBI lineage: Bacteria > Pseudomonadati > Pseudomonadota > Gammaproteobacteria > Methylococcales > Methylococcaceae > Methylomonas > Methylomonas paludis. Next base: position 3,545,600 of record NZ_CP073754.1, read on the forward strand.
CAGGTGAAACCATCAAATTAGTGCTAACTGCCGCGCTGTTTGCAGTTGTGGTGGTGCGCTTTCCTGCTGTAGATTTTTTAGCTCTGCTGACAGCATATGTCGCAGTACTTTCGGTTTTTTGGTTCGCGTTATTTTTTTGGCGTGATTAGTATATTGTGAGGAAAAATGGCTAGTGAAGGTGGAGCTACAGCTTATATCGTCCACCACTTGACACCTTTGTCAGTGGGTGAGGGCTTCTGGACATTACATCTGGATACCCTGTTTTTTTCTGCCGGACTTGGCGCATTGTTTATTTTGTTCTTCAAGTCGGTAGCAGATCGGGTTACTTCTGGAGTACCTGGTCTTGCGCAAAATTTAGCGGAAACCTTGGTAGAGTTTGTCGATACTCAGGTTAAAGATACCTTTCATGGTCACAGCGACCTGATCGCACCACTGGCTTTAACTATTTTTTGCTGGGTATTCCTGTGGAACGCCATGGATATGCTGCCGGTTGATCTGTTGCCGTTTATAGGCCATCTGATCGGCATAGAGTATTTGCGCGTAGTACCAAGTACCGATTTAAACTCCACTTTTGCCCTGTCGCTGAGTGTGTTTTTTCTGATTTTCTTTTATAGTATTAAAGTTAAAGGCCTGCTGGGCTTTGCCAAGGAAATGACTTGCACGCCTTTTGGCCCCTGGTTTATGCCTTTTAACTTAATGTTGAAACTGGTCGAAGAGCTGGCTAAACCCATCTCACTGGCCTTACGTTTATTCGGCAACCTGTATGCCGGTGAGCTGGTATTTATTCTGATCGCCCTGTTACCCCCGGCTTTGCAGCCTTTACTGGGTTTCCCATGGGCAATATTTCATATTTTGGTGATTACGTTACAAGCCTTTATTTTCATGGTGTTAACCATTGTTTATTTAAGTTTGGCGCATGAAGATCATTAAAATCTTAGGTAGTTTTACATTTATTTTTTGATACACATTTAGGAGACATTATGGAACTCGCAACATTAATAGCCAACGTTCAAGGCTTCACCGTCATCGCAGTTGGTATTATTTTAGGTCTCGGCGCTATCGGCACCGCGATTGGTTTCGGCTTGCTGGGCGGTAAATTTCTGGAAGGTGCAGCGCGCCAACCTGAACTGGTTCCTTTGTTGCAGGTAAAAATGTTTATCGTTGCCGGTCTGCTTGACGCTGCCACCATGATCGGTGTTGGTATGGCGCTGTTCTTTACCTTTGCCAACCCATTCCTGTCAGCTGTTCAATCTGCAGCGGGTTAATTAACTGTAACGATTCGTTCAGGTAATGATCCAAGTTTATCGCTACCAGACTAAGCCGCGCGGCTTACACTCGTAGCGAACAAACAATAATGACAACAGCAAACCGAGGAAAGCATCAATGAGTATCAATATTACTCTGATCGGGCAGATGATTACCTTCTCGCTTCTGGTCTGGTTGACCATGAAGTATATTTGGCCGCCTATCATCGCCGCTATGGATGAGCGTAAGGCAAAAATTGCCGAAGGACTGGCAGCGGCTCAAAAAGGTCAGGAAGAAATCAAACTGGCTGAAAAGAAAGCCACAGGCCTGCTGCGCGAAGCCAAACAGACCTCTGCCGAAATTATCAGTGCCGCGCAAAAACGCGCCAATGAACTGGTGGAAGAAGCCAAAAACCAGGCCAGACTGGAAGGTGAGCGTCAGTTGGAAGCAGCACATGCCCAAATTGCCCAGGAAATCCTGCAAGCCAGAGAAAACCTGCGTAAAGAAGTGTCTTCCTTGGCTCTGCGTGCAGCTGAACAAATTTTGAAAGAAGAAATTGATAAAGCCAAGCATCAGAATATTCTGAACAGAGCTGTGGATGAGTTAGGTTAAGCTATGGCGGAATTAAGCACATTAGCCAGACCTTACGCAGAAGCCGCTTTTAAACTGGCCAAACAGACTAATACCACCCAAGCCTGGTCTGAACAATTACAGTTTTTGGCAACCGTGGCGCAAGATGCCGATGTTGCGGCAATCTTCGGCAATCCCCGGATAGACCGGGCAAAAGTTAGCGAGTTATTGTTAGATATCAGCCAGGATCAAATCCAGGCCGAAGCCGGCAATCTGGTAAAACTATTAGTCGAGAATGGCCGTTTGCAACTGCTGCCGACCATTTCGTCCATGTATGCGGACAAATTGGCTGAAGACGAAGGTTATGTCAATGTTGAGCTGTTCAGCGCTTATGCTTTAACCAAAGCCGAACTGAGTAAATATAGTGCAATGCTGGAAAAGCAATTGCATAAAAAGGTCAATGCGGTGGTGACGGTCGATAAATCGCTGATTGGCGGTATTTTGGCCAAAGCCGGGGACAAAGTGATAGACGGTTCTATCAAAGGCCAGATTCATCAATTAGCCAAAAGGCTCTAAGAGCTAGATCGGGAAATATACAATGCAATTAAATCCATCAGAAATAAGTGATCTAATCAAAAAGAAGATCGAGAATTTCGACGTCAATCTTGAGTCGCACACCGAAGGTACTGTGGTCAGCGTTACCGACGGTATTGTTCGGGTTCACGGTCTGTCGGAAGCAATGCAGGGCGAAATGCTGGAATTTCCCGGCGGCTCTTACGGGATTGCCTTGAACCTGGAAAGAGACTCTGTCGGTGTGGTCATGCTGGGTGCTTATCAGCACATCACTGAAGGCGACACTGTCAAATGTACCGGCAGAATTTTGGAAGTTCCGGTCGGCCCGTCCTTATTGGGCAGGGTAGTCGATGCTCTGGGTAACCCTATTGACGGTAAAGGCGCGATAGACAGCAATCTGAAATCTCCAATCGAAAAAATTGCTCCCGGCGTTATCGCCAGACAATCGGTAGATCAACCGGTACAAATCGGTTTGAAAGCCATAGATTCGATGATTCCAGTAGGTCGCGGTCAACGCGAGTTGATTATCGGCGACAGACAGACCGGTAAAACCGCTATTGCCGTTGATGCCATCATCAATCAAAAAGGCACCGGCATTAAATGTATTTATGTCGCTATCGGTCAAAAAAGATCCTCCATCGCCAACGTGGTGCGCAAGCTTGAAGAGCATGGCGCACTGGAACACACCATCGTGGTGGTTGCTTCCGCTTCGGAATCAGCTGCGCTGCAATTTATTGCGCCTTATACCGGTTGTTCTATGGGTGAATACTTTCGCGACATCGGCGAAGATGCCTTAATCATTTATGACGATTTGACCAAACAGGCTTGGGCCTATCGGCAAATTTCGCTGTTATTGCGCCGTCCGCCAGGTCGTGAAGCTTATCCTGGGGATGTGTTTTACATCCACTCGCGTCTGCTGGAACGTGCCGCTCGTATCAATGCCGAAGAAGTTGAAAAACTGACTAACGGTGCGGTTAAAGGCAAAACCGGTTCATTGACCGCTCTGCCTATTATCGAAACCCAAGGCGGCGACGTATCGGCTTTCGTACCAACCAACGTTATTTCGATCACTGACGGCCAGATCTTTCTGGAAACCGGTCTGTTCAACTCCGGTATCCGTCCTGCGGTAAACGCCGGTCTGTCGGTATCGCGGGTAGGTGGTGCAGCGCAAACCAAAATCATTAAAAAACTCGGCGGCGGCGTGCGTCTGGACTTGGCTCAGTACCGCGAATTGGCGGCATTTGCCCAGTTTGCTTCCGATTTGGATGAAAGCACTCGTAAACAGATCGAAAGAGGTCAACGCGTTACTGAACTGATGAAACAAAACCAGTACGCGCCATTATCGGTCGCGGAAATGGCTGTTTCCTTGTATGCCGCCAATACCGGCTTCCTGGATAACCTGGAAGTCAACAAAGTCCGTGATTTTGAAGCGGCGTTGCTGGCGTTTTTTAAAGCCGAAGAATCCGCTTTGTTGGCTAAAATCAACGCAACCGGTGACTTCAGCGATGAAATTAAAAATGGCATTCATAATGCCATAGAACGTTTCATTAAAACCAGTACCTGGTAAGGAACGGCAGATGGCTGTTGGCAAAGAGATACGTACCAAGATAGCGAGTATTAAAAATACTCAGAAAATCACGCGGGCCATGGAAATGGTTGCCGCCAGCAAGATGCGTAAAACCAAAGACCGTATGCAGGCTTCCCGGCCTTACTCAAAACGGATTTGCCAGATTATTAATCATCTGGCTCATGCCAACCCTGAGTATAAACATCCGCTGATGATAGAACGCGAAACCAAACGGATAGGCATTATAGTCATCAGCTCCGACCGGGGTTTGTGTGGCGGCTTGAATGCCAATTTGTTCAGAAAGGTTTTGATTGAAATTCAGCAATGGAAAAACAGCGGCATTGAAGTTGATGTCTGTACCATAGGTAGCAAGGCCGCGGTTTTTTTCAGCATGATCCGGGCAAATTTGCTGGGGCAAGTCTCTAAATTGGGCGACACTCCACATCAGCAGGACATCCTGGGTGTTATCAAAATCATGCTGGATGCTTTCAGCAACGGCGAAATTGATCGTTTGTATGTGATCAACAATGAGTTTGTTAATACCATGACTCAAAAGCCGCTGATTCAGCAGCTGCTGCCGGTTGTTGCCGAAAATGATCCGACTGCCCGTAACGGTCAATGGGATTATCTGTACGAGCCGGGGGCAAAAGAGGTATTGGATCAATTGCTGAAACGCTATATAGAGTCTATGGTTTATCAGGGTCTGGTTGAAAACAACGCCTGTGAACAGGCTGCGCGCATGGTTGCCATGAAAAGCGCCTCCGATAACGCCGGTAATATTATTAAAGAATTGCAACTGATATACAACAAAGCCAGACAGGCAGCTATCACCCAGGAAATCTCGGAGATTGTTGCCGGTGCAGCTGCTGTATAACAATTTCACAGGCTTAGCTAGAATTTTAATGAGGACGACACAATGAGTTTGGGTAAAATCGTTCAGATAATTGGTGCAGTTGTTGACGTGGAATTTCCACGCGACAGCCTGCCTAAAGTATATGATGCGTTGAATGTTGATAACGGTCTGGTATTGGAAGTACAGCAGCAGTTGGGCGACGGCGTAGTCCGTACCATTGCGATGGGCACCACCGACGGCTTAAGCCGGGGTATAGGCGTCAGCAATACCGGTGCAGCTATTAAAGTACCGGTAGGTCAGGCTACTCTTGGCCGTATCATGAACGTACTGGGCGAAGCCATAGACGAAAAAGGCCCGATTGGTGAACAGGAAAAATGGGTAATCCACCGTGACGCTCCCTCTTATGCCGATCAAGCGCTTGCCAACGAACTGCTGGAAACCGGCATCAAGGTTATTGACTTGGTCTGCCCGTTTGCCAAAGGTGGTAAAGTTGGTCTGTTCGGCGGTGCCGGTGTAGGCAAAACTGTTAACATGATGGAATTGATCCGTAACATCGCTATCGAACATAGTGGTTTTTCGGTATTCGCCGGGGTTGGTGAACGTACCCGGGAAGGTAACGATTTCTATCACGAGATGACTGATTCTAATGTTATCGATAAAGTATCTCTGGTGTACGGTCAGATGAATGAGCCACCCGGCAACCGTTTGCGCGTGGCGCTGACCGGTTTGACCATGGCTGAATATTTCCGTGACGAAGGCCGTGACGTACTGTTCTTTGTGGACAACATCTACCGTTACACTCTGGCTGGTACCGAAGTTTCGGCGCTGCTGGGGCGGATGCCATCTGCGGTAGGTTATCAGCCAACTTTGGCTGAAGAAATGGGCGTACTGCAAGAGCGGATTACTTCCACTAAGACCGGTTCCATTACCTCGATTCAAGCGGTTTATGTACCGGCTGACGACTTGACCGATCCATCGCCGGCCACCACTTTTGCCCATTTGGATGCGACTGTGGTATTGTCACGGCAGATTGCTGAGCTGGGTATTTATCCGGCTATCGATCCGCTGGATTCCAGCAGCCGTCAGTTGGATCCACTGGTAATCGGCCAAGAACATTATGATGTAGCTCGTGCCGTACAGGGCTTGCTGCAACGTTATAAAGAATTGCGCGATATTATCGCTATTTTGGGTATGGACGAGCTGTCTGAAAACGATAAATTAATCGTATCCAGAGCCCGGAAAATTCAAAGATTCCTGTCGCAGCCTTTCTTCGTTGCGGAAGTATTCACCGGCTCACCTGGTAAATATGTATCCTTGAAAGATACCATTGCCGGTTTCAAAGGCATCATCAACGGTGATTACGATAGTCTGCCCGAACAGGCTTTCTACATGGTCGGCACCATAGACGAAGCTATCGAAAAAGCCAAAGGTGTTTAAGCCTACTTTATTACGGAGAGTTTTAATATGGCTATGACTATCCATGTAGACATCGTCAGCGCTGAAGCAGAAGTGTTTTCTGGTTTAGTGGAAATGGTATTTGCCCCCGCCGAACTCGGCGAAGTTGGTATTGCGCCACGCCACGCCCCATTGATTACCACTTTGAAGCCAGGTGAAGTCAGAGTCAAAATCAGCGGTAAGGAAAGTCAGGAATTTTATGTCTCTGGCGGTTTACTGGAAGTACAGCCTCATCTGGTCACTGTACTGGCCGACACGGCCATTCGTGCTCATGACCTTGATGAAGCTGCCGCTCTGGAGGCTAAAGCGCGCGCTGAAGAAATGCTGAATGACAAATCCGGTAAATATGACTACGCTGTAGCCAAATCCGAATTGGCCAAGGCATTGATCCAACTTAAGACACTGGATAGATTAAGAAAACGCGGCTCGTGAAGCTTTTCTGAATATGCCCATAAGCCCGATCACGTACGCGTGCTCGGGCTTTTTTGTTTTGGAACAGTCTAATTTAATTTATGTCTATAAAAACCATTATTCTCGCAGCTGGTCAAGGCACTAGAATGCGTTCCTGTCAAGCTAAAGTTTTACATGAAATTGCCGATAAGGCCTTATTGCGGCATGTCTATGACACCGCAGCCGGCTTTGCCGACAACAAGATTTTCGTAATCTACGGCCATGGCGGGGAACAGGTTAAACAAGTGTTGGCCGATATTGATGTGCAATGGGTGGAGCAGCGCCAGCAATTGGGTACTGGCCACGCTGTCCAGCAGGCCATAGAATATATTGCTGATGCTGATAAGGTATTGATATTGTATGGCGATGTACCCTTGCTGAAACACAGTACCCTGGCCGCGCTTTTAGAGCAGGTTAATGAACGTAGTCTGGCACTGCTGACAGTTGAGCTGGACGACCCTACCGGTTATGGCCGCATCATCCGTGATGAACGAGGTGCTGTACAAAAGATTGTCGAGCAAAAAGATGCCAATGCCGCCGAACTGACTATTAGGGAAGGCAATACCGGGATTCTGGCTTGCTATGGTTTGGCCTTAAAACAATGGTTGGCTCGCTTGAGCAATGATAATCAACAGCAGGAGTATTATCTGACTGATATTATTGAAATGGCGGTTGCTGATGGCATTCAGGTAAAAACTAGCCGCGCAGCCGATCAGGATGAAGTGCTAGGCGTAAACAACCGCAGTCAGCTGGCTCATCTGGAACGGGTTTATCAAACAGCACAGGCCGAACGTCTGATGCTGGCCGGGGTTAGTTTACGTGACCCACAACGCATTGATGTCAGAGGTGAATTTGCCGAACTTGGTCAGGATATCAGCGTAGACGTGAATGTCATTTTTAGCGGTGTCAATCGGATCGGATCGGGAGTCAAAATAGGCGCAAACTGCATCATTCATAATGCCACGCTGGCCGATCATGTTGAAGTGTTGGCTTTTAGCAGCATAGACGGCGCCAGCGTCGGCAGCCATAGCCGGATAGGCCCCTACGCCCGGCTGCGTCCGGAATCTGAATTGGCCGAGCATGTACATATCGGTAATTTTGTCGAAATCAAAAAATCCAGTATTGCTACCGGCAGTAAAGTTAATCATTTAAGCTATATCGGCGACAGTGAAGTTGGTAGCCAGGTCAATATAGGTGCAGGTACTATTACCTGCAATTACGATGGTGTGAATAAATTCAAAACCGTGATAGGCGACGGTGCTTTTATCGGTTCTGACAGTCAACTGGTGGCACCGGTCACCATAGGCAAAAACGCGACTATCGGTGCCGGATCGACCATCACCAAAGATACGCCGGATGATCAGCTGACTTTAAGCCGGGCTCAACAGCTGAGTATCAGTACCTGGCAACGTCCGAAAAAGGGGTAAACACCATGTGTGGCATAGTAGCGGGAATTGCACAGCGCAATGTAGTACCGATTTTACTGGAAGGCTTAAAACGCTTGGAATACCGGGGCTATGATTCCGCCGGTTTGGCGGTGGTAAACGACAAGCAGATTTTTCGTAAACGCGAACTTGGTAAAGTAAAAGGTCTGGAAACTCTGCTTAGCCAGGATCCAATCAAAGGTCACCTGGGTATTGCCCATACCCGTTGGGCTACTCACGGCAAGCCCAGCACTGAAAACGCCCATCCGCACATCAGTCAGGACAATGTCGCGGTCGTGCATAACGGTATCATTGAGAATCACGAACAATTGCGCACCGAACTGAAGCAGTACGGCTTTCGATTTACCTCGGAAACCGATACCGAAGTCATCGTGCATAAAATTGCCGAATTTCTGCAAAACGGCCTGAGTTTTGTACAAGCCGTTAAAAATACCGTCGCCATACTTAACGGCGCTTATGCGCTGGGCGTTATTTATAGCTTGGACCCTGATAGCCTGATAGCCTGTCGGCGCGGTAGCCCACTGGTGATTGGCGTTGGTATCGGCGAGTTTTTCATTGCTTCCGATATTGCCGCGCTATTACCGGTTACTCGGCGGTTTATCTTTCTGGAAGAAGGTGATCTGGCGGTATTAAAGATCGACGCAGTGGTGATTTATGATAAAAACGATGCCATTGTCAGCCGCCCTATCGTCGAGAGCCAATTAAAAGCCGATGCCGTGGAAAAGGGCCAATACCGCCACTATATGCTCAAGGAAATATATGAACAGTCCTGGGCTATTTCCGAAACGCTGGAAGGCCGGTTTCTTGATAAGCAATTGCTGGACAGCGCATTCGGACACAATGCCGGTTTGGTATTCGATCAGATAAAATCAGTACAAATCCTGGCCTGCGGCACCAGTTATCATGCGGGTCTGGTGGCTCGTTACTGGTTTGAAACCCTGGGCAGAGTGCCTTGCAATATTGAGGTTGCCAGTGAATTCCGTTATCGGAATCCGGTGATTACTCCGGACACTCTGGTGGTAACTATCTCCCAATCCGGCGAAACTGCAGATACCCTGGCCGCTCTGCTGGAAGCCAAACGCCTGGGTGTCAAGCACGCGCTGGCAATTTGTAATGTCCCGGAAAGCTCTTTGGTCAGAGCTTCCGATCTGGTACTGCTGACCCGGGCCGGGCCGGAAATAGGTGTGGCATCCACCAAAGCATTTACTTCACAACTGGTGGCGCTATTAATGCTGGTGGTGGCGGTAGGCAGACGCTTCGGCATGAGCCCGGCCCTGGAGCAGGAGGTGGTAAGCGAATTGTTTACCGTACCCGGCAATATTGAAAAAGTCTTAAAACTGGATGCCAGTATTGAATTATTGTCACAACGTTTTGCCGATAAACACAATGCGCTGTTTTTAGGCCGTGGTACCCATTACCCCATTGCCCTGGAAGGTGCATTAAAGCTGAAAGAAATTTCTTATATTCACGCCGAAGCCTATCCGGCCGGTGAACTAAAACATGGGCCCTTGGCATTAATTGATGCGGAAATGCCGGTGGTGACAGTAGCACCCAATGATTACCTGCTGGAAAAGCTTAAATCCAATATTCAGGAAGTCAGCGCCCGCGGTGGTCAATTAATCGTATTTATGGACGAGGCCCTGGGCGAAAGTGATGAAGAAAATATTCAAATCATCAAGATGCCCAGTGTCAGCCATATCATTTCTCCGATTATATACACCATACCGCTGCAATTACTGGCCTATCATGTGGCGGTGCTGAAAGGCACTGACGTGGATCAGCCGCGCAATCTGGCTAAATCGGTAACAGTGGAATAAGCTGGCTGCATATGAAAGTTTCTTTTGAAATTGTCCCGAGAAGCTGGTCGGCATTTAGCGAACAGTACCGCTTTGTAGAGTCGCTGGGCTCCGCTATTAATATTATTAATGTTCCGGATATTCAACGTTTTTCGATTCGTAGCTGGGAAGTGGGCAGCCAGATCAATACCCGGCAATATCAATATATTCCGCATCTGCGCGCCATTGATTTCAAGCTGGAAGGCAGCGCTTTATTCCGAATTGTTGAAGAACACCAGCTTAGTGAATTATTGCTGGTGTCCGGTGATCCGCCGGAGGGTCTGAAACGCGAATTTTATAATACCAATGTGGTGGATTTGATTCGGGTGCTGAAGCGGCGTTTTCCTGAGCTGAAGATTTACGCCGGTTTTGATCCGCATCGCCAGGGTTTACAGGACGAATGCCAATATATTCAGCGTAAAATAGATGTCGGCGCCGGTGGTTTTTTCTCGCAGCCATTTTATGACCCGCGTCTGATTGAAATTTATGCCGATTATCTGCAAGGTCAGGATGTCTATATTGGTATCAGTCCCATCACCAGTCCGGCATCAATGAATTACTGGGAAGTCAAAAACAAAGTCCTGTTTCCGCGCAGCTTTCGACCTGATTATGCCTGGAATATCGATTTTGCCAACCAGGTGCTTCAGACTGCGGCGACGGCTGGTTTAAATATTTATTTCATGCCGATCAGAATCGATCTGCAAAAGTACTTCAGTCAAATCAAATTTCCCGGCTAAGCAGCTTAAATGCTGCTGATACCAAGGGCGCATCTCCGCGTTTTGCGCCTGACATCGCCATTGCTGTAGAAAATGCACTAATAGTGTCTAAACAAGACGACTCAGACAAAAAATGCCAAGTCCGGCAGATAATGTTTAGCAAAAATAGTGTAGAGTGGTTACTATAAGCTGACTGGCCAAAGTTTCAGGCATCATGAACCCAGTCCTTACGCTCATGACCAAAAATAAATCTATCCCTAAGTGTTATCTGTCATGTTAAAACATTTTTTAAAGTCTACAACAGCAGTTATCTTGTTAGGCTTAAGCTTGGCTTTTGATGTTTATGGCAAAAGTGTAGAAATCGGGATTGATGAGACACTGGCGATTTTTTATCAGCAAAACCTGGATTTGATTGCCGCCCAATATAATATAGAGCAATCTCGCGCCGATCAATTAATTGCTGGTGCAATTCCAAATCCCAGCATAGGCTTGCAATTTCTGGAACTGGCCGGCCGACCAAATATGGGCAGCTCTGCTCAGGGTTGTAATCCCAGCCCGACATCCTCATGCGGTATTGCTCAATATTATTCGTTCAGCCAATTGATAGAAATGGCCGGTAAACGCGGCTTGCGCATCCAGAGCAGCGGCTTTGCCACCCAGGCCGCTGAAAGCGACTTTCAGGACGCGGTGCGGGTTTTTTCCAATATGGTCAGAGACAGCTATTTTCAATTATTACTCAGCCAGAAAAATCGTTGGCTGGCCCAGGAAATCGTCAACCATTATCAGCAAATCATTGCTGCCAATAGTTTACGGTTCAAGAAAGGCGATATTGCCGAATCTGATTTTTTACGAGTAAAAATGGAAGCCATGCGCGCACAATCTGATTTGGATAACGCCCAAACAGCTGTGGAACAGGCTCAGGCTGGTTTGGCTGTGATTCTGCGCTGGCCAGATAATAGTTTGCTGTTTGAAGCCAAGGAAGATTGGCCATTAATGCTGGACATCGGCCAAAGTCTGACCAAAAACGATTTGATAGACAAAGCCATGAACTTACGACCGGATTTACAAGCCGACAAACACCGGCTTGCCCAGGCTGAAAAGGAACTGGAATTGGCGCGTCGTTTGAAATATCCGGATGTCACCGTTAATGCCGGTTATGCCCATGATCCCAGCAATAATAATCTTAACTCTTTCTTCGTCGGGCTAAATCTGCCGGTACCACTGTTTTACCAATATCAGGGTGAGTCTGATAAAGCCGCCGTAAATTTGAACCAGAATCGTCTGGCGGTAGAGCAAACCCAGCTTGGCATCCGCAACGATGTATTAAGTACTCTGGCCGCATGGCAAAGCGCGGATAAAATCGTACAGCGTTTTCAGTCTGGTTTACTGGATGATGCGCTGTCTGTACGTAACAGTTCGGAACTGGCGTATAGTAAAGGTGCAACCGGGGTGCTGGATTTTATTGAGGCCCAACGCAGTTATAAAAATGTGATGCGCGATTATTTTGAAGCCATGGTTAATCGTACCAATGCCTATTATGACTTTGCTAAAGCCCTGGGGTTGGAATCACAACCAGAAACGGCAAGCACTAAAACCTTTTCTCGGCCGGAATCTGAATAAGGACAACTAGCTTAATAGTCTAAATCTTTGGCTAAAATTCACATGCTATATGAATAAATACCTGCACTTACCTAAAAAACCATACCTGCTGGGCTTAGCGCTGGTCGTCCTGCTCAATGCCTGTTCATCGGCACCTGATGCCCAGCCAGCCAAACCACCTAGGGCTCCGACATCCGGGGAAGTGATTCTGGATGCCAATTCCCCCAAAAAGGCTTATGTAAAAGTTGCTGCGCTGGCATTGGAGCAACACCCTCTGCTGCAACCATTGGCCGGTAAGATTGTTTATGATGAAAGTTTAACCTCACGCATCAGCTCCCCAGTAGCCGGTCGGGTTATCAATACCCCACTGGCACTGGGTAGCCCGGTTCAGCCCGGAACCACCTTGCTGGAACTCAGCAGTCCGGATGTAGCCGATGCTGAAGCGGCTTATATTAAAGCCGATGCCGATTTGGTGCTGGCCAATAATATACTGCAACGCCAGCAACAGCTTTATGAGGGCAAAGCCATCGCCTTAAAAGACCTGGAACTTGCTCAGGACGGTTATCACACTGCCCAAAGCGAGTTGCAACGCGCTCTAAACCGGCTAAAAAACCTGCATATCAATCCGCATCAAAGTGATGGCCGGTTTGCGCTGCGCGCCAATCTGCCCGGCATCGTGGTTGAGCGTAGTGTAAACCCCGGCATGGAAGTACGCCCCGACCTTGATACGCCCTTATTCGTGATTTCCGACATTAAAAAACTCACGGTACTCATGGAAGTTTACGAAGTTAATATAGGAAAAATCAAACCCGGCCAAAAATTATCGGTCACGGTTCCGGCCTATCCTGACCAAGAATTTGCCGCCACTGTACGCTACATAGGCCAAGTTCTGGATGAAAACACCCGAACTGTACAGGTGCGCTGCGATTTGCCGAATTCGGATGGGCGTTTGTTGCCGGGCATGTACGCCACGATTACTATAAAAAGCGCCCCTGATGATCAGGCGATTCTGATCCCGCTGACCGCCATTTTTACTGAGGACGATGCCGATTATGTATTTGTGGAAATCGCTGAAAATCATTATAAACAGCGGGCCGTGGAAATCGGTTTGCGCTTAAAGGACAAGGCTGTGATCAGCTCAGGTTTACAGCCCAATGAACGCCTGGTAACTGAAGGGGCTTTGATGTTACGTACCGAAGAAGAAGTGGAAACCGATGTCAAAACTGCTCAATAATTTTGTATCCAGAGTCACCAAATGATAGAACATATTATTGCCTTTTGTCTGCAACAACGCCTGATGGTTATCGGCGCCATGCTGGCCATTGTGGTTTCCGGGATTATTGCTTTTGAAAAGCTGCCGGTTCAGGCTTTTCCTGATGTGCAAAACGTGTTTGTGCAAGTGGTTACCGAATTTCCCGGCCAAGCTCCCGAGGAAGTTGAAAAACTGATTTCTCTGCCGATAGAGCGGGTGATGAATGGTTTACCGCATTTGATGAATATGCGTTCGATATCCATTTTTGGTTTGTCCGTGGTTACCCTGACCTTTGACGATAGTGCCGAGGATTATTTTTCCCGTCAACAGGTGTTGGAACGCTTACGTGGTGCAGATATTCCCGGCACCGTGCAGCCTCAGTTGGGACCGCTATCCACCGGCATCGGCGAAATATTGCGCTATGTGGTAGAAGCCAAACATTTGCCGCTGACCGAACAAAGAGCGCTGGAAGACTGGGTAATTGAACCCAAGATTCGTTCCGTGCAGGGCGTGGCTGATGTGGTTGGTTTTGGCGGCGGCATTAAGGAATATAAAGTTTACGCCAAACCAGACCGCCTGAAAAATTATCGCATCAGTCTGACTCAGGTTTTTGATGCGATTGCCGCCAATAATGCCAATACCGGAGGCGGTTATATTGAACACGGCGACGAAGCCCTGGTGGTCAGAGGCGTGGGTCTGTTAAAAACAGCCGACGATATTGGCGAAATTGTGGTGGACAGTCATGACGGCGTGCCGGTGCGCATCAAGGATGTGGCAGAAATCAGCGTTGGCCCACAACCGCGTACCGGCATCGTCGGTATGAATCAGCATAATGATGTCATCGAAGGCATCGTGTTGATGATTAAAGGCCGCGATGCGGTCACGGTACTGGAAGGTGTTAAACAAAAAATTGCCGAACTGAATGATTACGGCCTGCCGCCGGGAGTAAAAATTAAGCCGATCTATGATCGTACCGAACTAGTCAAACACACTGTGCATACCGTTGAGCATAATATGCTGGAAGGGGCTACTCTGGTGCTGGTGATACTGATGGTATTTCTGCGCCGCTTCCTGCCGGCTCTGCTGGTGACCCTGAGTATCCCGGTATCTTTGTTATCAGCCTTTATTTTGCTGGATTTCAGTGCAATTTCCGCCAATCTGATTTCACTGGGCGCTATCGACTTCGGCATCATTGTTGATGCTGCCGTGGTGATGGTGGAGGCGGTGATGGTGCAGGTAACCCTGGATTTACAGCGTAATGCCGATTTACGCCACATGCGTCAGTCGCTATTGGTCACCGCTACCGAGATGGGCCGGCCCATCTTATTTTCTCAGGCCATTATCATCACGGCTTTTTTACCCATTTTTACTTTTCAGCGCGTGGAAGAAAAAATATTTTCGCCTATGGCTTTCACGCTCAGCTTTGCCTTTATGGCCTCCATGGTCTACAGCCTGACCTTTGTGCCGGCAATGCTGACTTATTTATTGGGCCCTAAACTGGCGGAACGCCATAACCAGTTGGTACATGCCATGCAGTTCCATTACCGTCGCCTGCTGGAATGGGTGCTGGAACACGTACGCACTGTTTTTATTACTGTGGTGGTAGCTTTGTTATTGAGTTTATTATCCTTGCGAGTGATCGGCACCGAATTTATGCCCAAGCTAGACGAGGGTAATATCTGGTTGACCATCACCCTGCCGACCCCGGTTTCATTAACTACCGCCAAAGAGTTTGAACAGCAGGTTCGGGAAAAACTGGAGAGTTTCTCCGAGGTCAAAATGGTGGTGACACAATTGGGCCGCCCCGAAGACGGCACCGATCCCAAGGGCTTTAATAACCTGGAAATATTGCTGGATCTGTATCCTAAACCAACCTGGCGTTATAAGAAAAAGGATCAGTTAATCCAGGCCATTGACCAGGAGTTGTCGATATTTCCCGGCATCCGCTCCAACTTTTCCCAGGTAATCCAGGATAATGTTGAAGAAGCCATCTCCGGGGTAAAAGGCGAAATAGCCATCAAAATTTTCGGCAGCGATCTGGACATTTTGCAAAACCGCGCCAATCAGATCACCCGGATTCTGGAATCCATTCAGGGAGCCACCGATGTTGCTGCCGAACAGCAGGCCGGTTTGGCCCAGGTGATTATTGATATTGATCGCAGCAAGGTTTCCCGTTACGGTATCAATGTCGACGATGTGGAAAAAGTCATTGAAATCGGCATGGGCGGTAAAGCTGCCTCCCAGTTTCTGGAAGGTGAGCGGCGCTTTGATATTACCCTGCGTTTTCAGGAAAACGCCCGTAATTCGGTATCCGGACTGGAAGCATTAACGGTATTGACCCCCAGTGGTCAACGTATCCCTTTGGCGGAACTGGCCACTATCAAGGTCAATCAGGGAGCATCCCGCATCAGCCGCGAAGACAATATGCGCAGAATTGCCATCAAATGTAATCTGATTGATCGCGATCAGGGCAGCTTTGTCGCCGAAGCTCAACAAAAGGTGGCGGAACAAGTGGATATCCCGCAAGGTTATCATATTGTCTGGAGCGGCCAGTTTGAAAACCAGCAACGCGCTATGAAACGCCTGTCGGTCATTGTACCCATCAGTCTGGGCCTGATTTTTATTCTGCTGTTCTGGGCATTTATGTCCATCAAAAACGCCTTGCTAATTGTTATGAACGTACCGTTTGCCATGATAGGCGGCTTACTGATCCTGTTGGTTACCGGGATTAATTTAAGTGTATCGGCGGCAGTGGGGTTTATTGCCTTATTTGGGGTTGCTGTTCAAAATGGCGTGATTTTAGTGTCACAATTGAATAAACTGCGCAGAGAGGGATTATCTTTGCATGACGCGATAGTCAATGGCGCAGTCGGTCGCTTGCGCCCGGTGGTAATGACCGCCTCCATGGCCATGCTGGGTTTATTACCGGCGGCTTTATCGACCGGCATCGGTTCAGAAACCGCAAAACCTTTTGCGGTGGTCATTATCGGCGGTTTAATGACCTCCACATTATTAACATTGACCCTGCTGCCGGCACTCTATCGTTATTTTGCAGAAGCCGAAGAACTGTAAAGGATGGTTATGAAAGAAATTCGCGCCTATATTCAGCCCCATAAACTCAGCCAGACTACGCTGGCGCTGATTAAAATTCCCGGCTTTCCCGGTATGACGGTCAGCGATTGCGAAGGATTTGGCCGGGAACGCACCGAACACAATCAGGATTACAAACCTTATATATCCAAAAAGCGTATCGAAATATTCGCCCCGGATAATCTGGTCGATATTATTTTTGACACGCTGATGAAAGTGGCACACAGCGGCCATCATGGCGATGGCAAGGTTTATGTGATAGATGCCGAGAAAGGCGGGCGGATTAGTAGTGGGGAAATTGCGGTTGATTTGGGTTAAATTATCCTAGTTGATCCAGCACACAACCAAACTTTGCTATAAGTACCTATCAGAAATTAATACTTTCCCCCATCACCTGCTGCAATACCAGCTCAATGGCTGCTTCCTGCTGATCCGGCGGGTATTTGTAGTTGCGCAGGATGCGTTTAACCATTAGCCATAAGTTTGGAGCGAACACTTTCCCGTTGCGACCAATCCACGCTGAGATTCTGGCGCAGATTTTCAGCCAGTTCATGGGCGATATTTTTCAAGATTTCATCCGATAATTCGCGAACAGCCGAGGCATCGTAAAAGCGGATTTCGGCTGCGTTAAAACCTAGCGAGTAGCCACGACTGGAACTCATTCCGGATTTACTGTTTGTAAATCTGAATCTGGTCAAACGCCTTCCAAATACCCGTGTTTTCATCGGCTGGTTTTTTAACTCCAGTAACACCAACGCCAATACATTAACAAAGGCTATGTTTGTGTTAATAGTTGATTTTGGTTCAAGCGGTACAGGAATCCCCCTGACCCAGCTTTGATAAAGACTACACTGCGAACCCCTCGATTCCACTACGTTGCATCGAGGCTACGGGTTTCACCGTCTTTTTGATACTGCACTGGCCACCGTTGACCAATAGTTGATGAAAACAGCGATTTGCTACAAGCTGGACAGGCATTCCTGGATTCAAACCGGACATGCGCTGCCCGCAAACGCTTCAGCTTTGTTCATTCAAGAATAATTTTCCCTAAAATTCAATCCTCAAATGACGAGATCAGTTATAAACCTCTATAAATTGATGAAAAACATTTTCCTGACAACTCCATCAGCCATTAAGACTATGCAAACAACTCACGCATTTTTTGGCCAGGATGTTCGGCACGCATAAAGGCTTCGCCAACCAGGAAGGTGTAAATACCATGCTCGGTCATCAGCTTGACATCTGCCTGGGTGTGGATGCCGCTTTCCGTTACCACCAGCCGATCCGCCGGTACGCTGTTTTTCAATTCCAGGGTGGTTTGCAATGATACTTCAAAGGTACGCAGATTGCGGTTGTTGATGCCTATCAGTTTGGTATCCAGTTTTAATGCCCGTTCCAATTCGGCGGCATCATGTACTTCCGCCAGGACATCCATGCCCAGCAGTTTGGCGGTTTCCGCCAGTTCCTGCAACTGGTCGTCGGACAGGGCCGCGACTATCAGTAATATGCAGTCTGCACCCAGAGCGCGGGATTCATAAATCTGATAGCTGTCTATCATGAAGTCTTTACGAATCACCGGTAACGGACACCTTTCTCTGACCATTTGCAGATGGGCTTCTGCTCCCTGAAAAAACTGCTTGTCGGTGAGTACTGACAGACAGCTGGCACCATTAAAGGCATAGTCCAGGGCAATTTCCAGAGGTTTGAAATTCTCCCGGATCACGCCTTGGCTGGGCGAAGCTTTTTTAATTTCGGCAATAATAGCCGGTTTACCGGCATCGGCTTTACTGCGCAAGGACTGATAAAATCCGCGCGGGCTGCCGACTGTTTGCGCATAATCTTTTAAGGCATCGACAGGCAGATTGAGTTTGCGACTAGCCACTTCTTCTGATTTTTTTGCCAATATGGTTTTTAAAATATCAGGGGTGTCGATGTTAGTCTGGTTCATGCCGATGTTCTCTTGATTAAACAATATTAGTAAAAAATTTAATGGGGTTTGCCGTTAAGCACTCAGGCCGTTTTATGCTCTGCATAAAAGTCGGCGGCACTGGCCGCGGTAAACGGCCAGCCCAACCATAGTCCACTGGGCTGATGCCAAAGTACCGGAATCAGCCAGGCAAATTCTGTTTGCCATTGCGGATGCTCCATAATTTCGGCATGCTCAAAGGCTATGCCAAGCTCTTGCAGAATCTGCTCGGCGGTTTCGCATAAATGACAGCCCAGCGTGCCGATCAGAATAAACTCCATCATTAATGTTTGGTAATTTTATCCAGATAGCCCATAAAAAAAGCGGAGATAACCAGAGCCAGATGGATGATGACATACCACTGCAATCGGTCGCTGGCAATGGCTTCGATATTCATAAATACTTTAAGCAGATGTATCGAAGAAATAGCGACGATAGAGGAGGTCACTTTGGTTTTCAACGAGCCATAATCATGGGTGCCCAGCCAGGCCAGTTTTTCCGTGCTGGTTTCGATATCAATCCGGGATACAAAGTTTTCGTAACCGCTGAACATGACAATCAGGGTCAAACTGCCTACCAGAGTCAGATCGATAAAAGTCAGCAGTTTCAGTATGACTTCGCCATCCGGCATATCCAGAATATGCGGGATAAAATGCCACAATTCCTGGAAAAATTTGATGCCCAGCGCCAGCAATATCGCACTCATGCCCAGGTACAAGGGGGCCATGATCCAGCGGCTGGCATACATGGCGCGTTCCACAAAATGTTCTATACCCTGTGATATCGACATAAACGGTACCTAATGATGTAAATGGGCCGACAACCAGCGCTCGGCAACTTCTACATTGAGGCCTTTGCGTCGGGCGTAATCGTGTAACTGATCTTGTTCAATTTTGCCGACATTGAAATACTGGGCACCAGGGTGGGCAAAATACCAGCCGCTGACTGAAGAAGCCGGGCTCATGGCAAAGCTTTCGGTCAATTCAATGGTGGTTTGCCGGCTGACATCCAGCAAGTCAAAAAGTTTGGCTTTTTCAGTGTGATCCGGACAGGCCGGATAACCCGGTGCCGGGCGGATACCTTGATAAGCTTCGGCAATCAGGGCAGTATGGTCGTGGCTTTCCTCGGCGGCATAACCCCAGTGCTGTTTTCTGACCTGTAAATGTAGATATTCGGCAAAAGCCTCAGCCAGTCTGTCGGCCAAGGCTTTGAGCATAATGGCACTGTAATCGTCATGCTGGGCGGCAAATTCAGCCAGTTTGGTTTCAATGCCGATACCGGTAGTGACGGCAAAACCGCCGATATAATCAGCGATACCGCTGTCCACCGGGGCGATAAAATCGGCCAGGCAATAATTGGGACGACCAGGTGTCTTGACGTTTTGCTGGCGCAAATGATGCAGCACCTCGCGCTGTTGGGTACGGCTGTCGTCAGTATAGACAATAATGTCATCATCAAAGCTGTTAGCCGGGAAAAAGCCGATTACGGCTTTGGCGGTCAGCCATTTTTCGCTGATGATTTGTTTGAGCATGGCCTGGGCATCGGCAAACAGTTTTACCGCTTCGCTGCCCACCACTTTGTCGGTGAGAATTTCCGGATAATGGCCGGACAATTCCCAGGTCTGGAAAAACGGTGTCCAGTCTATATAGGGGGCCAAGACTTCCAGCGGTAACTGGTCGATACCCTGATGGCCTAAAAACTCAGGTTTTTGCGGCTGATGACCGGCGTGATCAAATTTGTTCTGGCGCGCCTTGACCAGATCATGCTGCTGATTTTTGGCATGACGGCCCTGATGACGTTCGCGCACCACCGCATATTCAGCGCGGGTTTTTTCAATATAATCGGCCTGCATCTCAGGGCTGAGCAAGGCCCCCACCACGCCAACACAGCGCGAGGCATCGGAAACATAAACGCTGGCACCGCTATAATTGGGGGCAATTTTCACTGCAGTGTGGGCACGGGAGGTGGTGGCGCCACCGATCAGCAAGGGTATGGTAAATCCCTGGCGCTGCATTTCCTTGGCGACATGTACCATTTCATCCAGTGAAGGCGTGATCAGACCGCTCAGGCCGATGATATCCACATTTAATTCTTTGGCAGTGCGCAAGATAGTTTCAGCAGGTGTCATTACCCCCAAATCTATCACTTCATAATTATTGCACTGCAATACTACCGCGACGATATTTTTGCCTATATCATGCACATCGCCTTTAACTGTGGCAATCAGCATTTTGCCGTTGGTTTGACGCTCACCATCAGTAGCACTATCCATATACGGCAACAAATAAGCCACTGCTTTTTTCATGACCCGCGCTGATTTGACCACTTGCGGCAGGAACATTTTGCCTTCGCCGAATAAATCGCCCACCACATTCATGCCGGCCATCAACGGGCCTTCGATAACATGCAGGGGTTTTTCCGCCGCTAGGCGAGCTTCTTCGGTATCCGCGTCGATAAAATCGGTAATGCCTTTTACCAGTGCATATTCCAGCCGTTTATCCACCGGCCAGTCACGCCACTCCAGTGTTTCCTGGCGCACGGCCTGACCGCTGCCGCGATATTTATCAGCAATTTCCAGCAGTTTTTCGGTAGCATCATTGCGCCGGTTCAGAATTACATTTTCGACGATATCGCGCAACTCCAGCGGGATATCGGCGTATATGGCCAACTGACCGGCATTGACGATACCCATATCCATACCGGCATTGATGGCGTGATACAAAAACACGGCGTGTATGGCTTCCCGTACCGGATTATTACCCCGGAACGAAAACGAGACATTGGACACACCACCGGAAATCAGGGCATGCGGCAGGGTTTGTTTGATGACCCGGGTGGCTTCGATAAAATCCACACCATAATTATTATGTTCATCAATACCGGTGCCTACCGCAAAGATATTGGGATCAAAAATAATGTCTTCCGCCGGAAAACCGATTTGCTGAGTAAGAATTTGATAAGCACGTTGGCAAATTTCAATTTTCCGGGTCTGGGTATCAGCCTGACCTTGTTCATCAAAGGCCATGACAATGACAGCCGCGCCATAACGGCGCACCAGCTGGGCTTGTTTGATAAAACTGGCTTCGCCTTCTTTCAGGGAAATGGAATTGACGATGCCTTTACCCTGGATGCACTTCAGACCGGCTTCCAGGATGTCCCATTTAGACGAGTCCAGCATTACCGGTACTTTGGCGATATCCGGTTCGGCAGCGATCAAATGCAGAAAACGCACCATTGCCGCTTTGGAATCCAACATACCCTCATCCATATTGATATCGATGATTTGCGCGCCGTTTTCCACCTGTTGCTTGGCAACATCCAAAGCCGCTTCGTAATTTTCCTCAATAATCAATTTCTTGAAAGCTGCAGAACCGGTAACATTGGTGCGCTCACCAACATTGACAAACAAGCTGTCCGGGCCTATGGTCATAGGCTCCAGGCCCGATAACAGACAACGCTTGGGCAATTCCGGAATCTGGCGTGGCGGATAGGCACTAACGGCTTCGGCAATCGCACGTATGGTATCCGGAGAAGTGCCGCAGCAGCCGCCGATAATATT
Source organism: Methylomonas paludis (assembly GCF_018734325.1). NCBI lineage: Bacteria > Pseudomonadati > Pseudomonadota > Gammaproteobacteria > Methylococcales > Methylococcaceae > Methylomonas > Methylomonas paludis. Next base: position 3,567,775 of record NZ_CP073754.1, read on the forward strand.
CAGATAACCGCTGGCTGCCCAGTCGGCCAGTTCCGCGGCCATTTCTTCCGGTGTTTCGTCGTATTCGCCAAATTCGTTGGGTAAACCGGCGTTGGGATGCGCCGAAATATAGGTATCACAAATCCCCGACAATTCTTCAATATACTGGCGCAGCTCTTTGGCGCCCAGCGCACAGTTAAAGCCGATCGAAATCGGTTGTATGTGTTTTAATGAGGCCCAAAATGCAGCCACGGTCTGACCGGACAGGGTGCGACCTGAAGCATCGGTAATAGTGCCGGAAATCATCACCGGCAATTTATAGCCCAATTTGTCAAAGGTTTCAGCTACGGCAAAAATGGCAGCTTTGGCATTTAAGGTATCAAATACCGTCTCAATCAGAATAATGTCTGCGCCGCCTTCGATCAGACCCAGGGTGGCTTCGGTGTAGGTTGCCACCAAATCATCAAATGTGATGTTACGAAAGCCTGGATCGTTGACATCCGGCGACATGGATGAGGTGCGATTGGTCGGGCCTAATACCCCGGCCACAAACCGGGGTTTATCCGGTGTCAGTGCGGTGAATTCCTCGGCTGCCTGTTTGGCCAACCGCGCCGCCGCCACATTGATTTCATAGGCCAAGGCTTCCATCTGGTAGTCGGCCATAGCCACCTGAGTGGCGTTAAACGTATTGGTTTCGACAATATCGGCACCGGCATGCAAATAAGCACGATGAATGGCACTAATAATATCCGGCCTGGTGAGTACCAATAAGTCATTATTGCCTTTCAGATCGGTTGGCCAATCGGCAAATCGGCTGCCGCGATAATCCTTTTCAGCCAGCTTATAGCGCTGTATCATGGTGCCCATCGCCCCATCCAGAAGTAAAATACGCTGGGACAAATGCTGAATTAATGGTTGATTAGTGTTCACTGGCCTGACATTAAGATAAAAAAGCGGAATGAAAATGACGCGAAAATGATTTTGTATTGTTTACTCAAGAAAAAAAATGACTAAAACCAATCTGCTGCAAGTTGTAAAAAGCGTGATTTCCGCATTCATAGGTGTACAAAGTAATAGCAACAGGGAACACGATTTCAAGAACGGCTCTTTACCTGCGTTTATTATCGTGGGCTTGATCGCGACCTTGGTGTTTATTTTAGCCATCGCGAAACTTGCATCACTCGCTACCGGGCAATGAATTCAAGCTCATGCTGGCAACCGGGGATGGTGGAAGTTTGCCAATGCCGTCATGAAAGCGGCTGGCGACTGGTTGAAGCCCCTTATTCTCTGGAGCCCAAAATCTCTCCAGTTCAACAAGGCGGCTACCCAGACCTGACGATATGTTGATCTTGCGCCCGATACAATTTAGTGCGGCAAACCCGGAGGATTTATCAGGGTTTGCCGCAAAATTTTAGTCGTTGGTTTTAAAACTGTTTTTAATGCTGACAAACACTTCCTTGATACCGCTAAACAGATTAACCGGAGTCAGGGATTGTTTGGTAATGAATTGGGTACGCACCAGCGCAACCACCAAAACACTGGCAACAGATGGAAACAACTCACAAACCACCGGCATGAAGAAACCACCGGCACCTTCCTGAGTTTTGCGGTCACCTACATCGGTCAGGCTTGGATCATATTCACCGCCGATATCTTTGCCGTTCAACGCATCGATAATCTCAATACAGAACAGTTCGACCAGAAATTCCGTGGTAAAAAACAGCACTGCTGTGCCGGCAACCCACCAGAGCAGATTGCGGTTTTTTACCTGAATCAGCGTTTGGTAGACCCAAATCGCTGTTAAAATCATAATTACACCACCAATCATATTGTTTTTCCTCTCAACTTGTTTTTATTGTTATCAGAATTGTCAGATGCAGCATACTACTCATATTATACCCGGATGGCAATTTATGCCGCCATCTTTGTTTATTAGCTATCAATTACTTGACTTTAGAGGCATCTGAAGTAAGATATGGCCTTCGACCGCCAACACATTGGCAAATTTTTTTATAACAACTAGACTAAAGGTAGGAGGCACCCATGGGAGCGATCTTAGATTTAACAGAATTGCTGAAAGAACCGTCAGGTATGATTGGTGCGGTTGTGATTATCGCCGCTGGATATTTTTTCGTAAAATGGGTGTTCAAAGAGCCTACGGACGAAGAATAAGCTGATTGCTATTTATATAGCAGTTCAGAAGGCGGCTCGGGTTTACCCTTAGCCGCCTTTTTTATTGCCTAAAAAATCGAAGCCCGGCATAAATACCTTATAATTCGTACATTTTTTACCCCGCCGAACTCAAAAATGTACCGATTTCTCATTTCCAAAATCTCTGCACTTTATCAAAAGCAAGTGCCGGCTACCGGTATTGGTCTGTTCCGTATTCTGTTCGGACTGGTAACCTTACAGGAAATACTGTTCCTGATTTTTTTCAACCATCTGATATTCGATCCTATCCCGTTTCTGGATGTGGAATTTCCGATGATTGTGTTTTTTCTCTGGATATGGGCGTTAGTAGCACTGGCCTTAACCCTGGGTTATCGCTGTCAGCAAGCCAGCATCGCCAATTATCTGTTCTGGCAGATATTCGTCAACTTTACCCCCATGCAACGCGATTTTGACGGCGGTTTTGACCTATTCATGATAGGGGCCAATTTTTTCCTGATTTTTATGCCCACAGACCGGGCTTTCAGCCTCGACAGCCTGCGAAAAAAACTGGCGACACCTTTTGTCCACTACCGGGAATATCCTGCCGTCCAAGTTTCAGTTTTGACTTATTATCTGCCGGTCAGCATTTGTCTGGGCTTTTTGTATTTTGATTCCGCCATTCACAAAATGTTTGCCGAACATTGGCGCAATGGCCTGGGAGCCTGGCTGCCTTCTTCCATACCCTACTATATGTCGGCCCTGGATATGTCCTGGCTACTGAATCAGGAAATTCTGCAGAAAGTTATTGGTTACACCATTATCGTCTTTCAGTTCAGCTTTTTGGCGCTGTATTACCGACCCCGCTTCAGACCCTGGTATTTTTTGGTGGGTGCTGGTTTACACTTGGGCATTACCCTGTCGTTCAACATTTACCCATTCGGCATCGGCATGTTGATTTTCTACAGTCTGGTAATACCGTTTGCCTGGTATCGCCAAATCGGCAAGCTATTACAGGCCAAACAGCCTGGATTGACGGTGTTTTACGATCAGCAATGCCCCTTATGCTGCCGCACCATTCTGATTCTGAACCATTTTGATGTATTGCATGGTGTGGACTTCAAATCGGCCCAGCAATATGCTCAGCAATATCCGGCCCTGCAAAGCCTGGATCAACAGCAGTTACTCACCGACATTTATGCACTGGACAGCCGGGGCCGGCTATATGCCGGCGTAGCCAGCTACGCCCAAATTCTGATTGCCATGCGTTATACCGCCCCCATAGGCTGGTTGCTGAACCTGCCCGGCATTTACCAACTGGCCAGCAGCCGTTACCGGCAAATTGCCGACTCTCGGTTGAGGCTGAATTGTGACATCAGCTGTATTAATCCGATCGCTCCCCAGTTTGAAAAGACTCTGTATGAGCGCATATTTGTCGCAGAAACGCCCGCTGCGACGAAAAAAAGTGTGTACGGTATCTACAAACTATTGTGCCTGATTATCGTGCTGCAATTGAACAGCAGCATTCATTACGGCTTATTGTACCGCTGTCATGTCGGCACCCGGCAAAATCCCATAGGCACAGTGATCACCGATATGAGTAATGCCGTACTGATGTTGTCCAATACCTTTCTTGGCATCACGCCCCATGCATTATATCTGCATGATCATTTTGCCGGCTACGAAGATTTATTAGCCATCACCTATCTGGATAGCCAGGGTGTTGAGCACTGGTTGCCGTTCGTCAATGAACAGGGTCGCCTGCTGGCTCCCAACTGGGGCCGGGTACATTCGATGTGGGCCAATATCGCCGTTACTCCGAATATTCAGGAACCCAGATTGAAAAAATTTATCATGAAAGTAACTGCGTTTTGGGGGATAAAATCCGGTCTGGAACTGGATAAAACCAAATTTTTGCTCAAACGTAAAAAAATCCGCGCCCCATTCGTTTGGGAGCCGGATCTACGGGCCCAAAACTTGTCCGGCGCTTGGCAGACCATAGGTTACGCGCAATGGCGGGGTAAGGAAATTAACATCGAGCTGCCCGTCGATATTGAAAATTTTAACTGAACAGTTAATTAAGATGCCTGAGGGTATTGCATCAAGGGTTTTGTCATGATATAAATTTTGCGTGCTTTTTTTTAAGTACACTTAAAACTAAAAAAACAATTTACCTGGAGGATGTAATGAAAAAAGTATTTTCTGTATTGGCTATGGTTATGATGATGGTTACTCTGACTGCCTGCATGGATGATCCAGATCTCGGCAACAAAAAGCCAGCTAACTACGGTAGCGGCGCTGCACAACAAAAAGGCTAATTCGGTAGTGGCCGCCTTTGCGGCTGACCGTATTACAACTAGTGTAAGGCTCGCAAATGCGAGCCTTATGCTTTTGTGGATAGCCTAATCTAGTTTTGATTAAAAAGTATTTCATTGCCTCCCCTCACTTGGCGTGATATAAAAGCCGGGTGTGTTTGAAAGAACCCACAATAAATATAAAAACTTTTATTTGGAGGATGTTATGAAAAAATTATTGTCCCTGTTGGCAATGGCGCTCATGATCGCGGGTTTAAGCGGATGCATGGATAACCCAGATGGTTCTAAACAAAAAGTTGCAGGTTCATCCTCAACTTCAATTAGACTGTAAAGTTTACAGGAAGGCCCGCCACATCGAGCGGGCCTTCATGAAGTTCCCCTCTCAGTTATCCCTGTTCGAGCATTTTCTTCGGCAATTCTCTGCATCGCTTGCAAAATCCATAACTCCGCTTCAGCATTTATCTCTTTGGATTTTTTACCGTGGGTATCTATCGGTGCGCCGATTTTAACTTTTATCACGCCTGGATATTTTAGAAAGCTGTTTCTAGGCCAAAACTCCCCGGCATTATGCGCCAACGGTATCACCGGAAAGCCGGATTTTTGCGCCAGCATAGCGCCACCGGCATTGAATTTTCCGCTTGACCCCGGCGCAACTCGCGTCCCTTCTGGAAATACCAATACAAACATGCCTTCCTGTAATCGTGCGGTACCCTGGTCGATTAACATACGCAAAGCTTCTTTCTGATTTTGCCGGTCTATGGCTATCGGTTTTAGAGTGGCCAGCGCCCAGCCGCCAAACGGTATTTGTAATAGCGATTTTTTCAGCACGGCGGTCTGTGGCGAAATAAATTGGCGTAGTGCGATAGTTTCCCAAGCTGATTGATGTTTGCTGAGAATAATGGCGCCACCAGCGGCTGGAATATTTTCCAGACCTTCCACTTCATGACTCAAACCACAACACAGCTTAAGCACCCTCATTAGCCAATCTATCCAGATACCGGCAATTTTATAACGTACTGTAAACGGCAGTATCACACCGGCCAGTACCAGAATTCCGACTACAGGTGTCGAGAGCAGGATATAGATAAAAAACAGGGTTGAGCCCAAATAGACCCGGAAATCAGCCGGTCTAGATAATGTGGCATGCTGCGTCATAAAGATTCTCAAAAATGGGGAGATTTAGCTGTGAATTATTTTTCAGGATTTGCAGAGCGTTACCAGTAACAGCTTGATTCCCGCAACAGTGGCCATTGATCCGCTGATTTTCAAATCAGCGGAATCTTGTTTGATCACACCATCACGGTTTAAAACAGCTTATAAACCGGTCACGCTTGCAGTTTGGAGATATCGGCAATTTTCAAAAACTGATTGGACAACAAGGCCAGTAAAGCCAGCCGACTATTACGCAAACCTTCATCCTCAGTATTGACCATAACTTGATCAAAAAAGGCATCGACCACATCACGCAATTGTGCCAGCCGATTCAAGGCCAGCTGATAGTTTTGCTCGGCCAGCAGCGGCACAATATCAGCATCGGCCAGTTCGGCTGCCGCCAACAGATTTTTTTCCGCCACTTCCACCAGCGTACCTATGCTGCCGGTTACCGGTTGTGTCGATTTTTTCAGCAGATTGATAATCCGCTTATTGGCAGCCGCCAGACTTTCCGCTTCCGGCAATTGCCGGAAAGTCTGTACCGCGCGGATACGCAGCATAAAATCCAGCGGCCGGCTGGGATTAACCGCCAGCACTGCTTCAAACTCATCGGCACTGTAACCCTGATCCAGAACATACCCTTTCAGTCGATCAAAAATAAAATCCAGCAACCGAGTGCGGGTTTCAGTTTTATTAAAACTATGCGTAAATTGGCTCAGGGCCTGATCGACCAGTTGGACTATATCCAGATCGACGGCATTCTCAATCAGAATCCGCAAAATACCTAAAGTAGCCCGGCGCAGCGCATAAGGATCTTTGTCACCGGTCGGAATTAAGCCGGCGCTGAATATACCGGTCAAGGTATCGATTTTTTCCGCCAGCGCCAGAATCTGGCCGATAACGCCGCTTGGGGTAGGGCCACCAGATTGCTTGGGAAAATAATGCTCTTCCAAAGCCAGAGCCACATCTTCCGGCTCATGATCGGCCAGCGCATAATAACGGCCCATGATGCCTTGCAAATTGGCAAACTCACCCACCATATTGGTCAGCAAATCGGTTTTAGCCAATAAGGCAGCACGAGCTGCCCGATCTGCCAAAGCCTGATCCGCCGGATACAGCAAACCGGCTATATAGCGGGCCAGATCACTGACGCGTTGGGTTTTGTCGGCCAGGGTGCCCAGATCTTTCTGGAACACAATACTAGCCAGACTTTCCACCCGATCAGCCAGGGATTTTTTTCTATCCTGCTTCCAGAAAAATTCGGCATCGGCCAGACGCGGCAATACCACTCGTTCATTACCATGCTGAATAGAACTGGGCCGACTGCTTTCAATATTACTAAAGGTAATAAAATGCGATAACAAACCACCTGCACTATTTTTCACCGGAAAATATTTCTGGTTGGATTGCATAGTGGTAATCAAGACCTCTATCGGCAATTCCAGAAAACGGGCATCAAAATTACCGACTACCGGAGTTGGCCATTCATTCAAGGCCGCCACTTCCTCCAGCAAATCTTCCTCTATATGGGCAATACCGCCCAGTTCGGCGGCGGCTTGTTGAGCCCGCTCGCGAATGACCGCCATACGTTCGGCGAAATCAACAATGACATGGCCGGAACTTCTTAAAACTTGTGGATATTCCTGAGGCGAATTGATCAGCACTGTCTGTGGCGCATGAAAGCGATGACCCCGACTTGAGCGGCCGGTTTGCAAACCCAGAATTTCAGTTTCGATAACCTGCTCACCATACAGCAATACGGCCCAATGCACAGGCCGGGCAAATTCTGTGTCGAAATTACCCCAGCGCATACGTTTGGCTATCGGTAGATTTTGCAGACTCTTGCGAATAATATCCGGCAATAACGCGGAAGTAGCCTGCCCGGCAATCGCCTGTTTAAATATCAGCCACTCACCCTTATCGGTACTCAAGCGTTCCAGCTGGGCAAAGGTAGTACCGCAACTGGCGGCAAAACCGACAGCCGCTTTGCTGGGATTTCCATCTTTATCAAAAGCGGCCAGTAAAGCCGGACCGCGCTTTTCCACGGTTTTATCCGCTTGAAAACTGCTCAAATCATCTATCTGCACAGCCAGACGCCGAGGGGTGGCATAAGCATGGGCAGTACCAAAACTTAAACCGGCCTCCTGCAAACCCTGGCTAATATTAGCCAATAATGCCTGACTGAGTTTTTTCAGGGATTTTGGCGGCAGTTCTTCACAACCCAGTTCAAATAACAAATGTTGATTAGTCGGCATGGTTAAACTCCCTGTCTGCTCAGAATCGGGAACCCCAAAGCTTCCCGGCGTTGATAATAGGCTTCGGCAACGGACTTGGCCATATTTCTGACTCTGAGAATATAACGTTGGCGTTCGGTTACCGAAATGGCATTTCTGGCATCCAATAGATTAAAAGAATGCGAAGCTTTCAAAACCATTTCATAAGCCGGCAAAGGCAGGTTTTTTTCTAACAGACTAAGGCATTCACCTTCGTAAGTATCAAAGCATTGAAACAAAAAGTCGACATTGGCCAGATCAAAATTGAATTCCGACATTTCCACTTCATTCTGATGGAATACATCACCATAGGTGACGATGCCTTGCGGACCTCTGGTCCAGACCAGATCGAACACACTTTCCACACCTTGCAGATACATGGCGATCCGTTCCAGACCATAGGTAATTTCCCCGGTGACCGGTTTACATTCCAGACCACCAACCTGCTGGAAATAAGTAAACTGGGTGACTTCCATGCCATTCAGCCAGATTTCCCAACCCAAACCCCAAGCACCCAGGGTGGGTGACTCCCAGTTATCTTCTACAAAGCGTACATCGTGTTCCAGCAAATCCAGTCCCAGATATTGCAAAGAACCCAGATACAGTTCCTGCAGGTTTTCCGGCGAAGGTTTCATCACTACCTGAAACTGATAATAATGTTGCAAGCGCATCGGGTTTTCGCCAAACCGGCCATCAGTAGGCCGCCGCGAAGGCTGTACATAAGCTGAATTCCAGGGTTCCGGGCCTATGGAACGCAAGAAAGTGGCCGGATGAAAAGTGCCGGCACCGACTTCCTGATCCAGTGGTTGCAACAACACACAACCCTGATTTGACCAGTATTCCTGTAGGGCCAAAATCAGGCCCTGAAAAGTAGAGACATCATTTTTGCTAGTTGACACGTTGGGAGCCACTTCGATTAATAAAAACCTCTGGATTATAACTGAATTATGCTCTGGAATCAGACCGACTAGATCACACAGCGTCCTATATAAAGCTTATATCCACCCAGTATCAACTGCTTGGATAGTTGAATATTATCGGTAACACTTTTATAGTGAGTAGTCTGTTTTCCACCAATGAGTTTAGCTATGCCTTCTTTTGATATTGTTTCCGAAATTGATGGTCACGAAATTACCAACGCCATTGACCAGGCAAATAAGGAAGTTTCCACCCGTTTTGATTTTAAAGGCTCCAATGCCCAGTTTGAACAACAAGAGGACAGCGTCATTTTAAAAGCTGAATCCACCTTTCAGCTGCAACAAATGCTGCCGATTTTATTTGCCAAAATGGGCAAGCGTGGTATCGACATCAACAGTCTGGAAAGCGGTAAAATCCAGGATACCGGTAAAACCGCACAACAGACGATAACCTTAAAACAAGGTATAAGCAGCGAACTGGCGAAAAAAATTGTCAAATTAATTAAAGACAAAAAAATGAAAGTGCAGGCGGCTATCAATGGCGATAAAGTTAGGGTCACTGGTAAAAAACGTGATGACTTACAGGAAGTGATCCAGATGCTGAGAACCGAGGAATTGGAACAACCACTGCAATTTAATAATTTTCGCGATTAAGATTTACCTATGTAAATCCGGCCAGTTTTTAATTAAGGCTATGGGGGACCATCACCATGAAACGCCAGTTTTTTGCCTTATGGCCGGATGCCGACTTGCGTCAGCAATGTTTGCAAATTATGCAAAATATTCCCATCAGCTTGGCGCGGCCGGTAACCCCGGCCAATCTGCATGTCACCCTGCAATTTCTAGGTCAGGTTAATCCTGATCAGGAACAGGCCTTACTGGCCGCTGCCGAAACCCTCTGCATCAGCCCCATGTCTTTGCTGTTTGATCAGCTCAATTATTGGCGTAAACCCGGTATTCTGTGTTTAAGCAGCCACAACTATGACAATCAGGTCAGTATACTGGCAGCTCAATTAGCCGCTATTGCTCAAGATAACGGCATTCAACTCGATCAGCAGCCATTTCGACCACATATTACCCTGGCTCGCAAAGCACACGCCGCACTTGCGATTGAATTTAGCCCCATAAGCTGGATAGATCATGGCTTTTGCCTAGTGGAATCCTGTTCCGGCAATGATGGTGTGGTCTACAAAGTCATTCAACGCTGGGAGCTGACCACCGTACCAAACTCATAACACATTCTTAACTAACTAAAAAACTCATTCCTTTCGGAGCAATCTCATGCCATTTTTAAACGTAAATACCAATATAAAAATTTCAGCCGCAGAAAAACCGCAACTACTTAAAGAAGTATCCACATTGATAGCCCAACACACCGGTAAACCCGAATCTTATGTCATGGTGCATTTGCATGATGAGCAGACCATGCTATTTGCCGGCAGTCAGGACCCACTAGCCTATCTGGAATGCAAAAGTATTGGTTTAAGCAAAAATCAGGTTCAAGCTTTGACTAAGACTTTAAGTCATTATCTAAGCACCAGCTTAAAGCTGAATCCGGCCAGAATTTATATCGAGTTCAGCAATGCCCCAGCTGAATTATGGGCCTGGAATGGTGCAACCTTTGGCTGATTAATCCCCAATTCTATGGTTTTACCCTGTTGAAAAGCCTGCCGGTAGCCTATGGCAAAAACTGTGGGTAAAATGTGGTTAAGTTAAGCCCCCTTAGTTATCCACAAACTGCCAACAACATAAGGCTAGTGGTACAGACAGTTTTAATTTTAAGTTAAGCTAATGTTAAAACAATATTTTTATGGCTTATCCACAAGCTTAGGCAATGCTAATAGTAATAATAGGTTAAAGATCTTAAATACAACTTACTATTATTAGCTGTTTGAGTTTAGGTACCTGATCAACTTGCAAACAGCAAACATCCAGAACCGGCCTATTCCCATGCCAAGCTTGACTATGCTGATTTACAAGTAATCCAACACTGCTTGGCTGATAAGAATTTTGGCTATGGATTAATTCGTAGCCAAAGTATCTTTACGAAGCAATTTGCACCATAATAGCCGGCAGAATGTGTTGAAAAACTTGCCGGTATCCTGTTGTAAAAACTGTGGATAACTATCAATAAAATTAGCCCTATATAGTTATCAACTGACTGTCAACAGGCTTAAATGATGGATATATACAAGTTTTTTATAAAGCTAATTATTTGATTTTAAATATAAAAAATAGCTTTTCCACAGCTATTAGCCTACTTAGTAGTAACAATAAATAAAAGATATTTTTAATGAAATTTATTATTAATCGCGACCAGCTTCTGGCACCCTTACAGCAAATTGTGAGCGTTATTGAGCGCAAACAGACCATCGCTATCCTGTCTAATGTGTTAATACAGGTTGATGCTCACCAATTAGTGATGACCGGTACGGACACCGAAATTCAAATTATCAGTAAATTAGCCATGGAATCTGTCGATACACCGGGCAGTGTCACGGTACCGGCCAAAAAATTTCTGGATATCTGTCGTTTATTACCCAATCATGCCGATATTCGTTTTGAGTCGCATGAAGATAAAATCAAACTGATATCAGGCAACAGCCGTTTTTCCTTAAGCACCTTGCCTGCGGCACATTTTCCGGAATTTAATGAAACAGAATACGATTACCAATTTCTGATCAACGCCGGCAAATTCAAAAAAGCTTTGGATAAGACCATGTTTTGCATGGCTAGTCAGGATATTCGGTTTTATCTGAACGGTTTGTTGCTGCACATCAGCAATTCCAAACTTAAATTGGTCGCTTCGGACGGACATCGTTTATCGATTTATGAAGATGATTTGGGTCAGGCCACCGGTTATGAATCGCGCATCATACTGCCCAGAAAGGCTGTACAGGAATTAAGCCGTTTGCTGGATGATGAAGATGCGGAATTGAATGTGCAGTTTTCCAATAATCACATCAAAATTTATTACAAAGATGTGGTGTTTTCTTCAAAACTGATCGATGCCAAATTTCCGGATTTTAGTAAAGTGTTTAACCAAAGCTTTTTAAGCCCATTACTAATCCAGAAACAACTGCTAAAAGATGCGCTGACCCGAGTGGCCATTTTGTCCAATGAAAAATACAAAGGCATTACTCTGGATATTAACGGCGACTCTTTAAAATTGAGTACCCATAATCCCGAGCATGACGAAGCCGAAGAGGCCTTAATTATGCAATATGCCGGTGAGCCTTTAAGCATTGCCTTTAATTCTCAATACCTATTGGAAGCTGTCAGTAATCTGGATTCTGAATTATTGGTGTTAAGCATAGCCGGCAATGCCAGCAGTGCCTTTATTGAAGAACCGGAGCAATCCCCGTTTAAATTTATCGTCATGCCTATGCGCATGTAATCCAGATTCATGGCCCTGGTAAAATTGGATGTTTTTGGGGTCAGAAACATCCAATCTGCAAGCATAACACTTTCACCACAGATCAATTTAATCACCGGCGCTAATGCCAGCGGCAAAAGTTCTTTGCTGGAGGCGATATTTATCCTGGGCAGAGCTCGATCCTTTCGCACCACCCACATCAAACAGGTAATTGCCTTTGATCAGCCGCAGTTGATTGTCTCCGCCCAAAACCGTTTCAACAACGGCAGCATTAGCCATATCGGCATTCAGATAGATAATAAGAACTGTGAAATTCGTATCGATCAGGAAAGCAAACACAAAGCTGATTTAGCTTACGCTTTACCCATTCAATTGATCCACCCTAAAAGTTATCGCTTAATCGATGGCGCACCACAATTGCGCCGAGAATTTCTGGATTGGGGGATTTTTAACCAGTCCCCACGTTTTTTAACAGATTGGCGCAAATTCAATAAAGCCTTGCAACAGCGTAATGCCTTATTAAAAACCCGGCAAACCAGCCAGATTCCAGCCTGGGATAAAGAACTGCTGGAATACGGGCCTTTGCTGAATCAAAGCAGAATTTGTTATCTGGAATTACTCCAGGCTGTGTTTGTGGAAATAGCTGCATATTTTCTAGATGAAACAGATATTCAGTTGAGGTTTAACAGTGGTTGGGATGACAGTAAAGATTACAGCCAAATTCTGCAAACTGAACTGGACAAAGACCTAAGGTTTGGTTTTACCCACAGTGGCCCGCACCGAGCTGATTTGCAATTGCTGTTAAACAATAAACCGGCTAAAGATTACTTGTCACGCGGTCAGCAAAAGCTGTTGGTATTGGCTTTGTTGTTGGCTCAGGTGAAATTACTGAATCTTACCACCCAAAATGCCTGCTGCATCTTAATTGATGATTTAAGTGCCGAATTGGATACTTTAAACCGGCTAAAATTGTTAAAATACCTATCTTTACTTGACTGTCAGGTTTTACTGACAGCAACTGAGCTAAACGGTTTTGGTGATTTAAGCAGTTTGCCGCAATACAAAGTGTTCCACGTGGAACATGGTCGGGTCAGCGAGTTATAAGTGTATGCAATATTATGAGAAATTGTTGCAGCTGTGGATTGCAGTAGTCGACCAATCTTATTTTGACGGGGTGGAGGATGCGCTGAATGCAGTGATGCGCATCAATCACGAACGATGGGCTTCCAGTCGGTGCATCCTCTACGCTTACCTCAAAGTAATATTGGTCAACCACTAGTAATCGTTTTAACAAAGTGACAAAGCTACAAGCTTGACTGGTTAAGCCTATAATGCAGAATCAGGTCTAGATTATCAATGTTTCACGTGGAACATAATGCCCCGGGGCTGAGTAAGTCCGGCCAGTTGGCAACCTTGAAGTGAGCGAATCAAGGTTTAACCATGCTATGTAGCTATTCCGTAGTCTCATCAGATAATACGGAATCGAGACAGTAAGCTACGCTGGTGTTTTTTATACGGTGAATAATAGCCATGTTATCCAGGATAGGTGCTTGGTTTACGGATGCATAACCTTGCACTGAGCTTAAACATCCTAGCTCCGATTTTGATACTGAATAAACAGGCTTAAATCGGGTTTGCAGTACAACACTAAAATAAATAATAAAACTATGAGTGACCAATACGATAGTTCGAATATCACAGTCTTGAAAGGCCTGGATGCTGTCAGAAAACGTCCCGGCATGTATATCGGCGACACCGATGATGGTTCTGGCCTGCATCACATGGTTTTCGAAGTCGTGGATAACTCCATAGATGAAGCCTTGGCCGGTTATTGTAAGGGTGTGGATGTGGTGATCCATGAAAACGGCTCAATCTCGGTATACGATGATGGTCGTGGTATACCAGTGGATATCCACAAAGAAGAAGGCCGCTCAGCTGCCGAAGTAATTATGACCGTGCTACATGCCGGTGGTAAATTTGATGATAACGCCTACAAAGTTTCCGGTGGTTTGCATGGGGTTGGGGTATCAGTGGTCAATGCTTTGTCCGAAGAGCTGACGCTGAAAATTCGCAAAAACGGCAAACTGCATATGCAGAAGTACAAGCTGGGTGAACCGGTAGCGCCGCTGGCGGTTATTGGCGACTGTCAAGGCAGCGGCACCTATATCAACTTTATCCCCAGCCCGACCATTTTTACCAATATCGAGTTTCATTACGAAATTCTGGCCAAGCGCTTACGCGAACTGTCGTTTCTTAATTCCGGGGTACGCATCTCTTTAAGAGACGAACGCAGCGGTAAAGAAGACGTGTTTGAATTTGAAGGCGGCATCAGCGCTTTTGTGCAGCATCTGAACAAAAACAAAACACCGCTGTTTGAAAAAGTATTTCATTTTATTGCCGAAAAAGAAGGCGTAACCGTAGAAGTGGCTATGCAGTGGAACGACTCCTATCAGGAAAACGTATTCTGCTACACTAACAACATTCCCCAGCGTGACGGCGGCACCCATTTAGCCGGTTTTAGAGGCGCATTAACCCGCACCATCAATCAATACATTGAAAGTAGTGGTTTGGCCAAAAAAGAAAAAGTGTCTACTACTGGCGATGATGCCCGCGAAGGTTTGACAGCAGTATTATCGGTAAAAGTACCCGATCCCAAGTTTTCCTCACAAACCAAAGATAAACTGGTGTCTTCTGAAGTGAAACCATTGGTGGAATCCACCATGAACGAAAAACTTCAGGAATATTTGCTGGAACACCCGCAAATTGCCAAAGCCATCGTCAACAAAATCATAGATGCCGCCAGAGCCCGCGAAGCCGCCCGTAAGGCCAGAGAAATGACCCGGCGCAAAACCACTCTGGATATCGCCGGATTACCCGGCAAACTGGCTGACTGTCAGGAAAAAGACCCGGCTTTGTCTGAACTGTTTATAGTGGAAGGGGACTCAGCGGGCGGCTCCGCCAAACAGGGCCGTGATCGCCGTACTCAGGCTATCCTGCCCTTGAAAGGTAAAATTCTTAATGTGGAAAAAGCCCGCTTCGATAAGATGATATCTTCCGAAGAGGTTGGTACCCTGATCACCGCGTTGGGCTGCGGCATCGGCAAAGACGAATACAATATTGAAAAACTGCGTTATCACCGCATCATCATCATGACTGACGCGGACGTGGACGGTTCGCATATCCGCACCCTGCTGTTGACCTTTTTTTACCGGCAATTGCCGGAACTGATCGAACACGGCTATATCTATATCGCCCAGCCACCTTTATACAAAGTTAAAAAAGGTAAACAGGAACATTACGTCAAAGACGATAACGCCTTAAACCAATACCTGATTCAATTGGCATTAGATAAAGCCCAACTGCAAACTGATGAACTTACCCCGGTGATTCAGGGCCAGGGCCTGGAAAAACTGGCGACCGAGTTTGCCGATGTCACCGCCGTGATTCGGCGTCTGGCCAGACGCTATGACGACTTGTATCTAGAGCAAATGACGTATATGCCAGTGCTCAGTGACGAACTGAAAGCTGATCAGGAAAAATTATCAGCCTGGTTGTTAACCATGCAGGAAAATCTGAATCAAGGCGGCCATAAAGCCGTATTCAGTACCGATTTAAACTACCGGGCAGCAGATGATTTTGATATCAGTGTCAGCAAACGCTTACACGGTATCAGTAAGACTTTTATATTCCATGCTCCGTTCTTCAGCGGTAATGATTATCAAAAAATCGCCCGCTACGTGGAAAAAACCTTAAGCATGTTTGGCCCAACCTCAGTGATGCGTATGGGCGAGCGTGAGCAGCAGGTCAGCAGCTTTAAACAAGCCTTTGAATGGATGATGAAGGAAGTTAAAAAAGGTCAGCATATCCAGCGCTACAAAGGCTTGGGCGAAATGAACCCCAGTCAGCTGTGGGAAACCACTTTGGATGCCAATAGCCGCCGCTTGTTACAGGTAACTATTAACGATGCCGTTTCTGCAGACGAAGTGTTCACCACCCTGATGGGCGATGTGGTGGAACCGCGTCGGGACTTTATTGTGAAGAATGCACTGGATGTGGCTAATTTGGATATATAGCTAGGCTTGTTATCAGATTTCATAATTCATGAAAAAATCTCAAAATTTATGAAATGGTGTGCCGGTTGATTGGAGCCACTCATGGCTGATTGACCGGTGATGAGCCAAAAGCGCAGCTACTCAAGTTTTGCAAATGTCCGCTAATGATAAACTAGCTGATGTTGGGTTTGCAGTTGTAGGCTGGGTTGAATGATAATGACTTACTAAAGCGCGATAGCGAAACCCGGCTTAGAAGCGGATAAGTTTTGTATTCTGAAGGACAGTTTGAATGTAAAGAAAGCTGGGTTTCGCGTTGTTCTACCCAGCCACGGCCCTATGTATATTATGCTGGTTATAGACGGTAGACAGGATCTTCAAGGCCATAAGGTACGCCAGACTTATAGGGTGCTGCGGTAAGGCGCACCGTTCGTGATCGTTGCGCCTGGCATGGCTCGGTACAACCTATAGGATGTCGCATATTTTCGGTTTTACGGCTGATTGCTTCAATTCACTATAACCGCCGCAAAGTTTATATCCGCAATATCTTAACTCACGCGGAATATGACCGTAACAACTGGAAGAATTGATTATGAGAACTGTTCCTGAACCTAAAGCTATCTTGATGGCGTGGATGCCGTTCAAAGAGTTGGTTGGCGTGACCAGTGTCCATAGCGAAGACGATTATGTGCAAGCAATGGCGACCATCGAAGTGTTACTCGATGAAATCGGGGATGACGAAGAACACCCCTTGGCCGACGTGCTTGATTTTCTGTCAGACCAAGCTAAAGCGTATGAAGAGGAACATGTCGTTATACCTGAAGCCGAGCCTCAAGAAGTGTTGCGGTTCCTAATGGAACAGCTTGATTTAAGGCAGGATGATTTGCAGGATTGCGCACCCCAGGGCCGCATTTCCGACATCCTTACTGGTAAACGCTCGATAAGCAAAGACTTGGCTAAACGCTTTGCACAGCGTTTTCACGTTAGGGCAGATGTGTTTTTATGATGCGTTACCCGGCTGTTCTTGAGCCTACACTAACCGGCCTTTTTGTTGGTTGCCCTGATATTCCAGAAGTTTTGCCGAAGGCCACACCGTTGATGAAGCCCGCAAGCGGTATTGTTGTAACTGGCCAGAGCAGCGGCAGCCCTTAATTATCACTCAAAATGGTGAAGCCAAGCCGGTTATTCAGGATGTGGTGTCTTATGAAGAAACTCAGGAAACTTTACTACTGTTAGAAATTCTGGCTTTGGGTAATCAGGACATCGAACAGTCCAGGGTTAAGCCGGTTGCCGAAGTTGTGGCCCGCTTAAGGTCAAACACACCGCCAAATAATTATCGGAAACCAGCTACGAAATCTTACTCACGCAAGGCTCAGAACAGGGTTTAGAGGCTATTTACGATTATATTGCCGAATTTGATAGTGTCGTCAATGCGAGATAGGTACTGGACAAAAAGAATTGAGACTTGGGAATTTATGAATATTGGCAGATTTTTTTCAAACCTTATCGCCCGATTTATCCGATTAAACAGCGGTCTGTGTATATCGTGCTGATTATGGACGGTAGACAGGATACGCAGATTGTTGGGGAATTAGCTATTCCGGGTAAATTCGAAAAACACTCATCCACCATATAGACAAATATCGGCAATAAATTTTTTACCAAAAACAGGATTTAGCCATCGAATAAAAAATGGGCACTTTTTGTGCCCACCTGGAATCACTTCAATGGATTGAATCTTATTGTTGGCCGTAATTCTGTGGCAGGAACTGAAGTCTGTTCCACGGAAAATTTTGCAAAACTGCCCAGTTAGCTTTGCCGCCAAACACGGCTGGATAAGGATTTGCCAAGCCTTGTGAGGTATAAGTCAGCACGTTTTGGGCTCGCAAGGTCAGCGCTCCACTTTTATCCCAAACCACAAAGCCGTAAGTTTGCGCCGCTTTGGCAATAACTTTGCCCGCCGGGGTCAGTTTCAAGGCATCGACATTAATGGTGGGGTCCAATCTAAAGTGGGTACCGGCTGGAATACGGTTGGGTATATTATTGGGATTACTACCGTCCGAACGATTTGCCGGCCAGGAAAAGATGCTTTTATCAGCCAGATCAACCAGGGCTATACCAATGACATGATTGATTTGACCGCTTTGTATTTCTTCTGCAGTAATTTGACCGCTGGCCAATGGTAAGCCAGTGGCCGTCGCGCCGTAAGGCCAGGGAAAAATACTGTTAGAGGTGGAAAAATTGGGGATTTGCCCGCCCCAACAGGCTTGCCAATTGCCATTGACATTCTGCATTTTCCAAAATTCCCACAGGGTGTCACTGGTGGGATCGTAGATAACTACTTCCCCATCACTATCTGCTGGACTGACTGTTCCCGCCGGCACCGGAACATTGGCTAATTGCGCTTTTAAGCCTGGATTTGGTGTAGTGTTTTGACAGCCCAATTGCGTTACAGGCACCACGGGCGTACTGGAGTCGGCAATAAACACGGGAGCACTAAAGGCCTCGGTCATTATGGCAACCGTACCGTAATAAGTATTAAATTGACGAATAAATTCGTTGACGTAATTGCTGGAATTGGGATCTAGCTGAGTATTTGCAGGAATGGGGGTAGACCAGAAATTGTCAGGTACAGCCGGTAGATAATCGGCGATATCAGCATAGCTTGTATTGGCGGATAAGCCTAAAATTAGCGAAAAAAGTTTACAAGCAGTATTTTTAATAGGTGAGGCGCGCATTTTGATTTCCCTTAAAATGAATGAAAAAATAATTTGTTGCTTATAAAACGATGTGTTGAATTAATACCTGACAGTGCTGAAAATTGCCTAATCCCTGATTTTTGGGCACAGTTGTCCTATAGTCTGCAATGGTAAGCAGTCTGAATGTTTGACAAGCGCAGCTCGTCTTTTTTAAATTAAACTGATGTGTTTATTTTGATAAACACTTTGATACGCTAAGGCGTAAAATTTGATTTCTTTGTTTGAGTTTTTATTTTGATTGGTAGTGTTAGTTCCTATAACAATAGTATCCATACTTGTTTAATTGCAGAACAGCCTGTGCTGTCTGCTGATGTCCTCCGGCCCAGATAGTTATTAAAAAATACATGTGGGGCGCGGGCGGTTGTTATCCCGTAGGTATTATCAGAACAAGGTTTATTGTGCACAAATAAGCCTTGAAAATAGCAAATTATTGGTCTTAAATTTTACCAAAACCAGCAACGGGGTTAGCGACTGTCAAGTTTTATAAACCAGGATAAATACTAGACAGGGTAAAACCACGATTAATGCAGCCTAAGTGGGCTGTCTGATATTAACCTCAGCCGCTTGAAAAATGAGTTAAGTCATTAGTTTTGCTTACTGAGTTTTTTGAAACAACTTTTCGAGGTACCTAATTTAAAATCAGGTTAATTGATACCGGCGATATCAGGCCGGAATTACCAGCAGCTAACTTGTTCAGCTTTTGAAATCGTGATTAGTTTAGAGTATCAACCCGCACATTACCGACTCAGATTTCATTTTCAAGATTAGCTTGCTAAATCCATTTCGGCTAATTGAAGCATGTTTTAAAAATATCGTCAAGTTTTTTTAAAGTGAGTTTCGGGATAAAGTGGTTAGGTAAAAAAAGAACATTTGTTCAGTTTTCTGAATGGGTTAGAGATTGCATAGCATTTGTGATGGAAAGTTAATCGCTGGTATGTCGGCTTGGTTTAGCTGGCAGGAGCTTGGTTTGGTTTGTGGAATATTCGGCGCCAACATAATTTTAATGCTAGCCAATAACCTCGCTAACTTAATAATATTAATATTTAAATCAAAAATATAGATATTAATTAAGAAAACTATATTTAGCAAATCAACTAAGTTTAACCATAGCTTATCTGTTAACTAATTTTTGGTTGGCTTAATGCCATAATAAAGCCAAAATAATATGACTATTCAGATAAATTTTGTATGGTTTTAGCGACATGAGTTGTTGGGTATGATTGATTTTTTTTACTTTATGCGGCCTAGTTTTTGTAAATCGGCTATGCAGATGCAAAGTAATTACAGGGATATTTTTTTAAAAATTAGCTATGCCTGAGCTTGCCGCACAAACAATAGCCACCTAATTTCAGGCCATGGCAGTGCGATTTCCGCCGCGGCTGTTATAAATCTGCTGTTCCGGCATTGGCAAATAAATTACGATATAAGGCTAAATAGGCGGTTATCATGCGCTCCCCACTAAAGTATTGCCAATAACGTTGTTCGGCCTGTTGTCCTAATTGCGCGGCAAGTTGCGGATGTTCCCATAGATAATGCATGGCCTGGTTTAACGCTACCGGGTCACTGGGGGGGATAACCAGACCGGTTTGGTTGGCGATATTGACATAAGTGGTGCCGGTGCCGATTTCGCTGGAAATCATGGGTTTGGCGAACATCGAGCTTTCCACCAGACTTACGCCAAAAGCCTCCGAACGCAGATGGGAAGGAAATACCACGGCATAACACAAGCTAAGTAAGGCGACTTTGTCGGCATCCGGCAAATAGCCAAGAAAATGGATATTGTTTAAGTTAAGGCGCGAGGCCTGTTGTTTGAGTTCCTGTTCTATCGGCCCGGCACCGACGATGACAATGGGAAATTCTGTACCCTGGGCAGCTTCCAATAGTATGTTAAGACCTTTGTAATAACGCAGGGCACCGACGAATAAAAAAAACTTAGTACCCAAGCGTTGCTGCCAATAACTCAGCCGTTCCGGGTTGACGGCCGGATATGCGGTTTTGTCCATACCGATGGGTATCACACAGACTTTATCTTTGAATTTGTCTAATACCGGACTGGTTGCCAAATAATTGGGCGAGGTGGCCACAATGCGATCCATGCTTTTTAAAAATTGCCATTGCAGAGGTCGATATAATTTGAGCAGATGTTGCTGACGGATAATATCGGAGTGATAGGTCACCAGGCAGGGTTTGTTGGGACGCATGGCAAAATGTACCAGATCCATAAATGGCCAGGGAAAGTGATAATGGATAATATCCGCCTGTTGTGCCAGCTCTGCAAACCGGCTGAAGGCAGTAAATGAAAATCCGGTGGAAGCCAGTTGAAAGTTTAGCCGGGTACGGTGCAGATGATAGCCGTTGAGCGGCAGGACACCGTCAATTGCAGCAGCGCTTAAAGCCAGTACATCGGTGGCGATGCCTTGACGGCTGCTGCCCATGGCAATTTGATTAATAACTTGCTCAACCCCACCCATGGTGTCGGGGAAAGAAGTTTTATAAAAATGTAATACCCGCATATTGGCGCTGACACTTATTTGTTTAAAGATTTCCACCATACAGCATATGGTTGGGCCAACCACCATTTCCAGGGTACCCGGCCATAATGTTTTCGTACGACTGCAATAGCCTCCTGATAGTGACGAAAGCGCTGGTTATGAGTTTTGGTTTGGTCGTGTACCCGATTTACCGCAATATACTGATCGATAAATAGCAATTGACCAAATTGTTTATACAGCCGCCACCATAAATCATAGTCCATTGCCAAATTTAAGCTTGGATCAAGGCCGTGCAGACTTTGCCACGCGCTACGTCGGATTAAGCTGGCCGGTTGGCAGATAATACAGCGCCAAGCCAGGCGGCGGCTGTTAAACGGTTCCACCCAAACAGGTTTGCGGGTGCCGGTATTTTGATTTACATGCCAGGCCCGGCCATAGGCAGCGGGTGCTTGCGGATGGTTTTGCAGTGCTGTGAGCAGTTTATTTAGACTATTAGGCAGTAACCAATCATCGCTGTTCAGCCAGCACACATACGGGGCGCTGCCCAGTGCGATGCCTTCGTTGATGGCCGCGGCCTGGCCTTGATCGGTATGGCTGCGCCAGCCGGCCAACCGGTGTTGCCAGCGTTGAATGACGGCTAGGGAGTTGTCGGTTGAGCCGCCGTCCAGAACAAAAACTTCGACGTTTAAATTTTGAGCAAAAACTGAGCTCAGTGCCTGTTCCAGGTAGCAGCCTTGATTCAGCGAAGGGATAGCAATGGTGATTAAAGGGGCTGCACCGTACATGTTTACGATTTTGCCAAGCGGAGGAGCTTGAATTGGCTGAGTTGCCAGAGCAAATCAACACCTATGTGCTGGAGCAGATAGGGTATTAAAGCCCGGTAGATTTCTTCGCTGCTTACCGGGCGGCCAAGTTCGCGCTGTCGCAACCGGGTCATTTCCTCAAGGCCGCAAGTGTTGATGGCCAGATTGGTTTTTTGTTGATGGTGGATGCGAAACCCGCCCAAAAAATACGGCAGGCGGACAATGTTTGCGCCGGCGTTACGTAGGCGCAGCAGCAAGTCCCAGTCCATAGCAAAACTAAAACTTTCATCAAGCTGGCCGCCGCAGCGTTCCCAGATGCGCCGCCGCCAGAATAGGGTTTCCTGTGGTACATAGTCTGCCCAGGACAGTACTTTATTGTTGTGTTCCGGCAATATCCAACGGCCTAGTTCCCGGCCTTGTTCATCAATCAGAATCCGGTGGCCGTAGATGACATCGACTTCGGGATGGTTGGCAAAATATTCACCTACCCGGGCCAATGCACCTGGCATCAGTATATCGTCAGAATTAAGCCAGGCCATAATTTCGCCGTCGGTACGACTGAATCCCTGGTTAATGGCTTGGGTCTGGCCGGAGTCGGCAACGGAGGTCCAGCCGCTCAGGCGTGGGGTATACTGTTTTAATAGTTCTATGCTGCCATCGCTGGAAGCGCCATCCTGAACGAAATATTCCAGATTGGGATAGGCCTGATCAAGAACGCTGTTGAGGGTGTGGGCTAGAAAATGTGCCTGATTATAGGATGGGGTGACTAGTGATATTTTGGGGGCGGTGCAGTCTTTACTTAGACGATAAGTCGGTGGGGTTTGCAGCGGTCGGGGGGGATGGTGAAACAATCGGCCCAGTTTGGGTTTTACCGGCATGGCGGTGCGCAGCAGATGTGGCAGGCTGTGCCGGGTGTGGCGAATAAATATTGCCAGTCTGGTATGCCTGATGTACAGAATAGGCATGATTATTCTGAGTAAATGGCGTTTATATGGTTGCGGCAGCATAGCTCTTTTGGTGTTTGATCATCATGGCTGGTAGTACCGCATTATATTGATATTTGTAATCCGTACCCATTGATGGTGGTTAGTTTTTCCATACATAACTCAATTTACCTGTTAAGCCATCGTGAAAAGCGCGGAATAATAAAAAGATAGTTTTCGGGTGTTTTGCACCGCCGCAACTCAACCATATCATGAATCCGGATACCAAGCCGATACAGGCTGCCGGGGTTTTCCAGCGGGCGTATTGCCGGCAAACGACTAGTCGATTGCGGATATTATAAAAATGTTTACAGCCAAAATGATTGCTGCGCAGCCGGGCAGTAGCCGAGCGTAGATGATCTATCTTGCTGCTAGGTATTAACCAGCTTGAATATCCGGCATTTCCCAAGCGTAAAAAATATTCGGTATCGTCGTAAGCCAGGAAAAAATCAGCATTGGGTAAGCCTATGTTTTTAACCGCCTGGGCGTTGAGTAAACAGCCGACAAATGAGCCTGTGTCAATTTGCACCGGGCCGGCTGAATACTGGTTTAGACTGACCACTCGTTCCCAGGCAAAACTCATGAAGAATTTACGCCTATGCATAGGTGCCAGCGTATTAAATTCATAAACGGCACAGCACAAGGAACCGAGTTGAGTTGATTTTTCGGTTAACGCCGGCAGTTCTTCAAGCAGCTTTTCCAGAGCATCCGGCTCCGGGACTGCATCGTCATCCATTAACCACAGCCACTCCGGGGTATGGTTTAAGGCGGTTTCAATACCAAGTGCAAAACCGCCGGCACCACCGCAGTTTACAGCACTACGGATAACTTCCACAAAGGGCAAATCAGCTAAAGTTTGCTGAGCCGGGATAGTGCTGGCGTTGTCTAAAATTAGAATGTTGGTAAGACTGTGGGTTTGTTTTTGCAAAGCCTGCACCACCAGCCGTAATTCTTCGGGCCGATTATGCGTAACGACAACCGCTGTAATATTGGCAGGCGATTGTTTCACGATAGTGGATCAACGACAAAATTGGGCATTATGGCTCCGCTGGCACCCACTTCAAAATAACGAGCTACTGCATCCAGTGCTTCAGCAATAGTCACGTGCATGTCCAGATAACGATAGGTGCCTAATCGGCCTACGAAGGTGATATTTTTTTCTGCCTTGGCCAATTCAACATAATGTGTCAGTTTAGCCTTATCGTTCACCAGACGCACTGGATAGTAAGGAATATCGGTTTCACCACAAACGCGACTGAATTCTTTGTAAATCAAAGTATCCGGGTGGGATTCCCAGGGAGCGAAATGTTTGTGTTCGGAAATGCGTGTCCAGGGCACATCCTGATCACAATAATTGATAACGGCATTACCCTGATAATCTCCGCTATGATATTCCTTTAAAAAATCCAGGGTTCGGTAGCATAATCGTCCTTCACTAAAACCAAACCAGGCGTCAATTGAGCCGCTATAAAACACATGGTGATATTCCTTTGCCATATTGCGCTCGAATTTAGTATTAAGATGTACAGTAATGTTGGGATGATCGAGCATTTTCTCCACTATATGAGTATAACCATGTTTGGGTATACCCTGGTAAGTGCTGGTGTAATAGTTATCATCGTAGTTGAAGCGCACTGGTAAACGTTTGAGAATACTGGCCGGCAATTCGGCTGGGTGAATTCCCCATTGCTTCAGGGTATACCCTTTGAAAAAAGCTTCATACAAATCTTTGCCGATAAAACGCAAGGCCTGTTGTTCAAAGCTTTGTGGTTCATCAATACTTTTATCGCCCAGCATTTCCATAAAGTCAACAGCCTGTTTTGGCGAAAATGTTTTACCGAAGAACGAGTTGATGGTCATTAAATTTATCGGCAGGGAGTATATCCGTCCGTTGTAAATAGCCTTTACCCGATTGATAAACGGCATGAATTCATCGAATTGCTGGATATAATTCCAGACTCGTTCATTACTGGTATGAAAGATGTGTGGCCCATAAACATGAGTCATGATATTTGATGCCGAATCACGTTGGGAATGGCAATTGCCGGCCAAGTGGCTACGGCTGTCTAACACGGTCACTTTATAACCGGCCTTAGCCAATTCGTGGGCAATGACGGCACCGGAAAAACCAGCCCCGACTACCCCTATATTTTTTAACATAAATCGGCCATTAAAACGGTTGCCAGGGGGCGGCTATTCTGCTTGATGGCCAATTGTTGCCGGCGGATAGGTTTAGTTGTCAATATCATGCTTAAAATGGGATGCTATCAGGATAGCGCAACATATTTGTGAGCTAAGCCATTGAGAAATTGGCGAATAAACGTAGGGCATTTTCGCCATAAATGGCGTAATAACCGGTAGAACCTAGAACGTTTTAAGCCGTGATCAACCGAATTGGTGATCTGGAATTTTTTAGTAACTTCTTCATACCAGAACGTTTTTCTTAAAAAATACCAGTAGGCAAATCCTAATGGGGCATTGCTGTTGTTCCAGGGCTTGGCTTCAAAGCCGGCAAAATGAATAATTTTAGGTTCGGCCAAATCCTCTTTTACTTTACAGGCCCATTCCTTATTAAGTCCACCTATGATGCTCGCCGAAACATTGACGCAATTCCAGGCTGTATCAATAAATTTGACTTGACCCTGCAAATGGATATTCAAAATATCCTGATCAAGAAACCAGTAGGTGCGTTCACTTAAGTTGCGACAGGCTATTTCTTCAATATCCAAAGATCTTAACTTATCAAGATCAAACACGATAACACCTGCCTGGAAATAATTATCAAACTCAGTGTCTAGATCTAGATAGTGTTTAAGATAGAGACCTGCCGGTTGTCCGCCAGCTTCTTTTAAGGCTACGGTGCCGTATGAAACAAAACTCTTCATTATTAAATCGGGAGCGGCGGCAATTATTTTTCCATCCAAGGAATAATCCCATAATTCGTCAAGTTTGCCAAGTACAATAGTATCGCAGTCTATATAGATAACTTTTTTATGGTTATTTAATAACCGGCCTAGACTTAAGCGGTAAAAGGTGGCATTTGAAAAATGCATATGGACGGCTATATCTTTATGCAAGTTACGGCAGTCTATAAAATTCAACTTGCCCGGCGTTTGCCGGTTTAACTCAAATTGGTGTGTTAATAAGGATTTATTAAGCGGGGTAATACCGCCATCGAGCACATTCAAGTCTAAAAAACGTGTGTTGTCAATTGATGATTTAATTGATTCTATTAAGGCGGCAAGATGAGGGACAAAATTATTATCACTGGCAATAACGACGGAAATAGAGTTTTCAGGTGGAGCGCTTGGGGAAGTAATATAGTTTTCTTCAGTAACGGTATTTTTAATAAAAATACGGTCTAATTCCAGAAAATTGAATTCAGGTCGTAACGAAACTTTTTTAATAAATACATTGAATAATCGCTCAGACAAATAACCCAATACTCGTTTTGCCGGTATGGAGTAATTGGTCATATCCAGTCGGCGTTCAACTTCAAACAGAATATTAAAGAGCCATTCGCAGTACTCTGAGAATAAGTCTCTTTTCAGGATAAATATATTGGTGAAGTATCCTTCATGATCATTCAAAACATCATTTAAATAATCAACATCGTCGGGATATAACTCGCTAACGACCTGAATGGTAAGATCAAGATCTTTAGCGTAATGATGATCAGCACGCAGATAATGGTCTTTAATTGAGCGAAATCCGGCATTTTTGACAGACCATTTTTTAGGTAGAATGGCTTGTAAATTGGGGTTTTTATTTAATAGATCATTTATTGTCTCTGCATTAAGACCAAGTTTCTGCAATGCGCTATTATTCAGCAAATCAAAGTTTATACAGCCGGTAGCATCAATAGGGTAGTGGTGTTTGCCAAAATTTAGAAACCGCCGATAGTGCATCAAACCCAGCCAATCAGCCTGCTGGTCGTTTTTCCATATCCAATACAGTGCGGTTAATTCACAATACTGTTTATTGCGATTGGAAATATTATCCCCGCTATCATCGCCTGGCAAATTAAGAGCGTGGGATGATATTTGTTTGCCAACATGAATAGGACGAAACACTGTGTCGGAAAATGATTCTGCTGGCTGGTGATGGCAGACGTAAATATGCGATGTGGGGGTTACCATTTTTCGGTTCCAATCAAGTCTTCTGGTAATGTGAGTTCAACATGAGTGCCTGCCTGTTAGCTAAGTTTCGGCAAATGTTTCATAAGGGATTTCTTCCAGTTCACCGTGGGCTAAGCGAAATATACGATTGCAATAGGTTTTTATTAATTGCGGATTATGTGAAGCAAAAACAAAAATTTGTGCGGATGAAATCAGTTTTTTGATTCTGACCAGGCTTTTTTCCTGAAAGCCGGCATCACCGGTTGAGAACATTTCATCAATCAGCAGAATATCGGGCGTAATGGATGTTGCTACGGCAAACATCAGCCGCATGGTCATGCCAGATGAGTAAGTCCGTACCGGAAGTTGCAGAAAATCGCCCAATTCAGTGAATTCCTCAATATCGGGAGTCAGCGCTTTGGCTTGCGCATAGTCCAGTCCCATCATCATGCCCAAATTGATGATGTTGTCATAGCCGGAAAGCTCCGGTTCCAGACCGGCACCAATTTCAAAGACAGTCGCAATACTGCCGTTGCGAGTAACTTTTCCGGTTTCCGGTTGATAAATATTGGCCATGGTGCGCAGCAAGGTGCTTTTTCCTGCCCCGTTATGACCGATCAAACCCACGGCATCACCATTTTTTAAGTTGAAACTGACGTTTTTCAAGGCAGTGACGACCGTAGTTTTTCCGGCGTCACTTTCAATGGTGCCGCCTGTGGCAATCCGCACCAATTGTCTGCGCAAGGACATGCCGTGGCTGTTGTAGACGGGATAGCGCAGCGTTACATTCTGAAAATTTATTTCTGCCATCATTCACACCCAGAAAGCAATGCGCTTGCCGCACAAACGCTGGAAGATTAAAGTCATAATCGTACCTGCAAGCAAGATGCCGAGCATAACCACATAGTTTTTGGTATCGGGAATATGGCCAAGAAATGGCGAACGCACCACTTCAATAAAATAGCTGAAGGGATTGAGCCAGATAATTTCCATATTAACCGGTAAACGATCGGGTCTGAAAATAACCGGGCTGATAAAAAAAAGTAGTGGTAGCAGGGCGTTGATCAGGTATTCCACATCACGAAAACGAGCGCCCAGCATACCCAGGAAATACATTATCCAAAACAGGTTAAAGATAACCAGCAGCAGACCAGGCAATGCCAACCAGGTAATGGATTGCACGGGAAAATCGAAATACCAGACCACACCCAGCACAATCACCAGATTGTGCAGCAGATTGATAATTTGTCTGGCTAATGCTCGTATCACAAAAAACCAGGCGGGTATGGCAACATTGCGTATCATGCCGGCCTGACGGATGAAGATCGTCGGCCCATCGCCTATGGCGCCGGCCACCAATTGCCAGATGATCATGCCTATGGTCAACGAAGGCACGAAGCTGCGCATTTCTTCTTTAAGTAAAGTAGCCCAGACGATACTTAGGCCGAGCACCCCTACCAGATTGCCAAGAGTTAGCCATAAAGGGCCAAGGATGCTCTTTTTATATCTTGCGCGGGTGTCTGTCCAGGCCAGATAAAAAGCATTTTTTAGGAGTATCAAGTTTGCTAACCTTTTGAATGACTATATTATTGCGAATTCGGGTTTGGCTGCGCTTGGCGTGACTTCGATCAGAAAGCCAATCCTGGTATGTACCAATCTTATTTTGATGAATAGGGCCTAGGATGCGCTGAACGCAGTGATGCGCCTCCAGAGTCGGCACATCCCGTTTTGGCGCATCCGTCAAAGTAATATTGGTCAACCACTAGTATGTCTGATGGGTTCAATTTCAGAGGAGACGTACCTGCTTGCCTTAAGAATAGGGCAATATAGATCACAATCCGCAGCCCAAAACGTCTAGATATTCGTTGTAAATCCCACGCTTGAATCAGAACACTGCTATCACCGCAGCACAGTAAACATTAATTTATTACATGTTGTCAGGGGGTGGAAATGCCAAAATTTGGACGGCTAAGAATATCAGGTAATGAAGAAAATGTGTAGATTGCCTTACTGGAATCGCCGTCAAGTCGGCGTATTATGGATGTTATTTTGCTTGGAATGACGGCGGGCGCTAAAGTTGGCTATGCCGTTGGCGAAATTTTCGGCCATTTTTTCAATGCTGTATGCTTCGCTGCTGAGCAAGGCATTGTGCTGTAGTAAAGTCAGTTTTTCCGGTGTGCTAAATGTGCTTACTACTAATTCGACATAGGCTTGTTGGTCAAACTCACATATCAAGCCGTTAAAGTCATGCTGCAAATAATCGATTTCGGGACTATGCTGGTTTTGCTTGGTGGTCAATAGCGGCAGACCTGCACAAAAGGCATCGAGGATGACTAAGCCTACCATGCCGGGATTTAATAACATTTCGGCGCATTTAAAAGCCAGACTCTTGGTTTTATTATTCAGCCAGCCGATAGGAATGATGAAATCATCGTGGCTGGCGTAGTTTGCTAAAGTGGTGCTTTCTTCACCGGTTCCGCCCACCAGTAACACAAATTTTGGCAATTTTTCTTTGATAGATTCGGCAGAGTTAAGTAAAAAATCGATTTTTTTATATTGATGTAAGCTACCGCAGAACAAGGCGATTTGGGCATCCTCGGCTATATTATATTGTTGTTTGAATGCCTGGATTTCAGCAGTACTGGTGTTTTGTAATGCTTGTTTAAACTCTAAGGTATCAATGCTGTTATTTAATACAGTGATATGATTTTTATTAAAATCAAGAGCCTGTAAATAATCAGCAACGCTTTGAGTGTAAGCAAACCACCAATCGGTTTGTTTGGCCAATTTCTTTTTAAAAAATTCGTTAATGGAGTGGGGAGTGGCTTGACGGTTAAGGCCATGCCCCCAAAAGGCATACGGCTTATGTAGAATCCAGCGCAACACCAGTAGTAGATAATTATGCAGATGTTTATTGGCTTGTTCGGTAATCACTAAATCTGCCCACAAGATATGTTCGACGGCTTTGGGCAGTATGTGCAGCTTATTGGTAAATAACCAGTAGCTTTTTTCAAAAAAGCAAAAATTATTGTCGAGGATAATGTTGTCGCCGCGTAATTGCTCTTGGCGCGATGGAGTGCCGAAAACAATTCTTAATTCATGTCCTTGCTCAGTAAGCTGTTGATATAATAAAGTATACAGGCTGACCCGGTATACCTTTAACATCGGTTGCAAAATAACAATTTTCATGAAAAATAGATAGTTAAGTGTATTGCAATAAGTTCGCAGGCATTGTTATTCCGTTAAATGTGATCAGATGAGTCACTCCATTTTAGGTTCGACGGGCATATCACCGATACATTCGATGGGTTGCCAACAATGGCTGGACTCAAGAAATCCTTGTTGATTTCGCGCTAGGCACTTAACAAAATTGTAATATTTATATTTAAATTTTAGATAAAAAATGGGGTATTTGAGATTATAGTAACGGAATTTTATTTGTGCAAATACTTTAACTAATAAATTTGAGCCCATTGTTCAATTTCAAGCAAAACTTAATCAGCTGGTTTTAGGCTTAAAAGTGGCTATGATGTTTAAGTTGAGAATATCCTTGAGCTATGCGCCAAGCAAGGACGTTCCCCCTTTAAAAAAAAGGGCTTAGGAAAGTTTCCCTAAGATATTTAAACCCAAAAACCAGCCATTGCCAATTCAAGGTTAAAAGCGCAGACAACTTTAAATAATGAGAGTTCCCTAATACGTCAAATTAATGACAGCGGTGCATGGCATTGCGTCAGTTTTGCTATGTTGGCCGCGAAACAAATTTTTGGCAATTACTTGATTTTTCAAATGAATATGGTTTTTAATATTAACCTGATGGAATGGGCGCACTGTTTGTACCCATCCGGATAGCTAAACCAACAACTATGTCTACTTTGCCAGCTCAATTTTCCGCTATACCTTGTCCTGCAAACCATTATTACTCGGCACATATAGATTTATTGCTGGATAGTTATCAGCGCTCGCTAAACGCTTCATTATTGTCTGCAGTTGGCTGTGATGCTTTGGCTCAGCAGGTATTTGCGGCTGACTTTGTGCTGGTTTCACATAACTCTGATGCCGATCCCTTGTTTAATTATGCCAATTTGACTGCACTGAGCTTATTTGAATTTAGCTGGAACGAGTTTATCGGCATGCCTTCCCGATGTTCTGCTGAACCGGTGTTGCAGGCAGAACGCGAGCGTTTGCTGGCTGAAGTGACAGCAAAGGGTTTTATCGATAATTATTCAGGGGTTCGTATCAGTAAGTCTGGCCGCCGTTTTAAAATTCAGCAGGCTGTGGTCTGGAATGTTTTTGATGCTCAGCAAAATTATTATGGTCAAGCGGCTTGTTTTAAGGACTGGTTTTTTCTGTCCTGATAGGCGGCTTAGATTTTAGTTATGTCTTGAGGTGTAGCTGACAAGCATTTTTATCGGCTTGAAGCCGGTAAACTTGGGGTTGAGTTCACCTTGTGATTGATATTTGGACTATAATCCCGCAAGTTTTGGGGTGTTTATACACCGGCCGGTCGGGTTTTATTGGCATTTTGGCTGTTCAGGGTTGGGGTGCGAATTTTGCCGATCATGATGGTCGGCTAGTTGCTTTTGTCCTGTCGTCTTATTTTCAGCAAGCAGCCGACGGCTGTTTGTAAAATCTTTCTTTCACAACCACGCCTATTGAGTATGGATATTACACTGATTGTTAAAGCTTTGATTCTTGGTATTGTTGAAGGACTTACCGAGTTTTTGCCCATATCCAGCACCGGACATTTGATATTGGCCGGGGATTTACTGGAATTTAATGATGAAAAAGCCAAGCTGTTCACTATCGTGATTCAGGTGGGCGCCATATTGGCGATTTGTTGGGAATACCGGCGCAAGATCGGCAGCGTATTGTCCGGCCTGTTTTCTGAACGTCAGTCCCAAAAATTTGTGTTGAACTTGCTTATTGCTTTTTTGCCGTTGGCTATATTGGGTCTGTTGTTTGGCAAGCATATAAAAGCTTTGCTGTTTAAACCCTTGCCGGTGGCGCTGGCTTTTATTGTTGGTGCTTTTGTGATTATCTGGGCTGAGAAGCGCGAGCATAAGGTTCGGGTACTGGAAGTGGATGATTTAAGTCCACTGGATGCGTTAAAACTGGGTCTTGCTCAGGCTTTTGCGCTGATTCCGGGCACTTCGCGTTCAGGCGCTACCATTATCGGTGGTTTATTATTTGGTTTGTCGCGCAAGGCTGCTACCGAATTTTCATTTTTTCTGGCAATTCCGACCCTGATAATGGCGAGTGCCTACGATTTATACAAGCACCGGGATTTGCTGAATCTGGAAAATGATGCTCTGCATTTCCTCGTGGGTCTGGTCGCAGCGTTTATCAGCGCTCTGCTGGCGGTCAAAGGCTTGCTGCGCTATATAAGCCATCATAATTTTATAATTTTTGCCTGGTATCGGATTGTGTTTGGTTTGGCTGTGATTGCTACGGCCTATAGCGGTCTGGTGCACTGGACTGTCGATTAAGGGCTTATCCGGTTACCGCTGTGCAGGTTGGGCACAGTTGAGTGGCGTTGATTAGCCGACATCTCTGGCCTGATTAAGGCTGTCGGTTAAAATAATTATAATTTGTGAGTTAAGGGTAGTTTATGGCATTGCCGCTATTGATGATAGTTATTGGGTTAATCATATTGGTCTGGAGTGCCGATTTATTTGTGGATGGGGCGGCGATCATTTCCCGCTATCTGGGAATTCCACCGCTGCTGATAGGCATGGTGGTGATTGGTTTTGGTACCTCAGCCCCGGAATTGGCGGTTTCGGCTATTTCTGCCTGGCAAGGCAATCCGGGGCTTGCTTTGGGTAATGCCTATGGTTCCAATATCACCAATATTGCTTTAATTTTGGGTTCGGCAGCATTGATTAAGCCGATTGTTGTGCATTCCCAAGTGTTGAAAAAAGAATTGCCGCTGCTGTTTCTGGTCACAGTATTTGTGCTACTGCTGATTGTAGACGGCGAATTGACGCGTCTGGATGCGGTGGCATTTTTGCTGGTGTTTGCCGGGCTGATGTTCTGGATGATACGCCAGGGATTAAAGCAAAATACCGATACGCTAGGCCTGGAGGTAACTGAAGAATTGGATGAACATCCGATATCAAGCGGGCAGGCCTGGTTCTGGCTGGGCAGTGGTCTGGTGTTGCTGGTGCTGAGTTCCCGGCTGCTGGTATGGGGTGCGGTGACTATTGCACAAAGTCTGGGGGTCAGTGATTTGGTTATTGGTTTAACCATAGTGGCGGTAGGCACTTCTTTACCGGAACTGGCATCCTCTCTTATTGCCGCCGGTAAGGGCGAAGATGATCTGGCTTTGGGTAATATCATTGGTTCCAATTTTTTTAACACTCTGGCGGTGGTCGGTCTGGCCGGGGTAATTCATCCCATGAATATTCCTCATGAAATTGTTTATCGCGACTGGCCGTTGATGGCAGTGCTGACAGCATCGCTGTTTTTGTTTGGCCGTGGCGCCAATGGCCGGATCAATCGGCTGGAAGGCGGCGCGTTGGTGGCGGTCTACAGCGCTTATACCCTTTATCTGATTAATTCAGTAGTGGGGGGCTGATATGTCTGCAGTCAATCGTTTCAGCAAACTGGCTTTTCATTGGGCAAACTGGCTGTTGTATTCGCCGGGCCTGCTATTGTTGGCAATTTTCGGTCTGGCCTACGCGGCAGCTATTTATACCGGCAATCATTTAACCGTCAATACCGATACAGCCGAACTCATTGCGCCTAATGCCCCGTTTCAAAAAAACCGGCGTAATTTTGAAAAATCCTTCAATCAGGAAATGCATACCTTATTGCTGGTGGTGGAGTCTTCCAGTCCGGAGTTGACCAAAGCCGCAGCGCAACGTCTGGCCCGTGAGTTACGTTCAGATACTGAGCATTTCACCAAAACCTACCGGCCTGATGAAAATCCGTTTTATCATCGCAATGGATTGTTGTATCTGGGAACTGATAAATTACAGGATTTTTCAATCACCCTGGCCCAGGCTCAGCCTTTTATTGGCCGTATTTCCCAAGATCCCAGTCTCAACGGATTTTTCTCAATTTTTGAAGATGCCTTAAATGCGGAAACCAAAACCCAGGAAGTACCGATAGATTTATTTTCCTTAATCGATAAAGTCAGCACCTCTTTGCACCATACCCTGAATGGTGAAACGGATTTATTGTCCTGGCAAAAGCTGATCGCCGAAAACAATATCAGCAAGGAACAGTCCGATAAGGCCTTTATAATGGTCACGCCAAAATTTGATTATAGCCAGATTCTGCCGGTGGAACCGGCGATCAAGGTGATCCGACAGGCGATTACTAAAATTCAGGATCCTAATTTGCCGGAAGTTAAAGTTTGGATTACCGGTGAAGTGGGTTTGGAACACGACGAAATGGCCGGGATGAGTCAGGGTACTTTTACCGCCAGTATCTTTTCCATTGTTTTGGTATTGCTGATTCTATTACTGGCTTACCGCTCCTGGCTGCTGACCTTTGCTACTTTGATAACACTGGGTCTGGGCATGATTTTCTGCGGCCTGTTTGCGGCGGTAGCGGTTAAACAGCTCAATCTTATTTCAGTGGCATTTGCCGTATCCAATATTGGTTTGGGGGTGGAATATGCTATTCATTTTTGTTTACGTTATCGGGACAATTTAGATACTCACGGCAGTGACAAGGTTAAGGCGATACGCGAAGCCCTGTTGACCACCAGTCCATCTCTGATGTTATGTGCAGTGACCACCTCAATTGGTTTGTATGCCTTTATTCCTACCGAGTATCAGGGCATATCCGAATTGGGACTATTGGCCGGTACCAGTTTATTTATTTGTTTATTCGTTACCTTGACAGTGTTACCGGTACTGTTAAAAATTTTACCGGCGCCGCCTATTCACGATTTGCACGGCAAACAGCCAGGTGCCTCAATAATTTCAGATGGTTTTGCCCGGCTTACCCTGCATTATGCCAAGCCCATTACCTTTATTACCGCAATCGCGGCGCTGGTGGCGGTTTATTTTGTGTTTCAGGTTAAGACTGATTTTAATCCTATCAACCTGCGCGACCCGAATACTGAATCGGTAATAGCTTTTAAGGAGTTGATGAAAACCAGGGAAACTTCGCCGATGACCCTGACGGTGCTGGCGAAAAATGCTGATGAAGCGCGGGAAATGCAGAAAAAGCTAAATCAGTTGCCCAGTGTTAACAATACGGTCAGCCTGTTTGATTTTGTGCCGCAACAACAGGAAGATAAACTGGCCATCATTGATGAAATGGCGCTTACTTTAGGTTTTAAAAGCACTACTTTCCCCATTCTGAAAAGCGGTACCGATCCTATTCCAGCCATTAATCGCATGATTACGGCTATCGATAATAATGTGCCTAAAAAAACCAATCAGGCTGAAATTAAGGCGTTATTGAGTTTCAAAAAAGAGTTGCAGGATGTTTTATTAGAGCTGGATGCGCGTTTGCCGCCGGATCGCGGTATGTTTATCGATAAAATTCAGACTTCACTGTTGGGTACGCTGCCCAGTGTCATGAATGAATTGCTGACCAGTTTTAAAGCAGAGGAAGTACAGATCGACACCTTACCGGCAGAAATTAAAGAGCGCTGGTTAAGCAAAGACGGCTGGTATCGCATCCAGATTTTCCCGAAACAGGATTTAAATAATCTGAGTAATTTGCAGACCTTTATTCTGGATGTGCAGGCTATCGCCCCGGATGCCACTGATTTGCCGGTGATGTATTGGGAATCCATGAAAGCAGTGATAGACTCATTTCAGGAGGCCATTATCATTGCGCTGGTCACTATTGCCCTGTTATTGCTGATTACCCGTCGCAGTATCGTGGATACGGTATTGGTGATGACCCCACTGGTGCTGGCCGGTCTGTTTACCATGGCGAGCACGGTATTTACCGGCACACCGATTAATTTTGCCAATATTATTGCCTTGCCTTTACTGATGGGTTTAGGTGTAGATAATGGCATACACATGGTGGAAAAACTGCATCATTCATTAGCAGAAGATCAAAATATTTACCAGTCGAGTACCGCCAGAGGTATGTTTTACGGCGCGTTAACCACCATATCCAGTTTTATCGGCCTGGCATTTTCTCCACATCAAGGCATTTCCAGTATGGGTTTGGTGATCACCATCGGCATATTCTGGATCATGACCTGTACTTTTATTGTTTTACCTGCTTTGAGTAAGCTGGTGCTCAAAGTTGATCAGCCCGCCAAGGTTTCCGCAACCGCCGGGATTTAACAGACCGACTGCCCGCGTGAGCATCGTTTTTGTGCTCACGCGGAATACTAAAATTCCATCTCCATCAATCGCATTTGCTCAGGGAAACGATTAAATATCTGGCGGCAAATCCAACAGATCAACTACACTATAGGCTCTCAACAAAAACAATAAAAGATAATAAACAGACTTGGGGGAGGACAGTATGAAAAAATTTTTTAACTATACGTTGATCGGGGTTCTGGCTTTTATTCCGATTATGGTGATAGTGCAGATAGTGCTATTTGTAAAAGATAGGTTGGCCGATTTATTTCAGTTTGTTTATGGATACTCGGATAATTATCTGGTCACCTTTTTATTATTTGCATCCAGTTTTGCCTTGATCACTTATGTGGGGCATAGAGTCAGTCAAGGGCGATTTTCCATTATTGCCGGTTTCGAAGCCTTAATTGAGCGTATTCCATTATTAAGTACGATATATCGGGTCACCAAGAAATTGGTGAATATGATAGCCGGGCATCAATTGCATGAACCGCGCGAAGTGGTTTATGTAGAATATCCCAAAGAGGGTATTTGGGTGCCGGCATATGTCACCAATAAGATTGATGATCGTTATGTATTGTTTGTGCCCACCTCACCTAATCCAACTTCCGGTTTTGCCGTGATTATTCATGAGAGTAAAATCATTAAATCGGAAATGAGCATAGAGCAGGTTACCAGCTTTATTATCAGTGTCGGTGCAGATTTTGAGAAAGTCGCTGAAATCAAAAAACTGCCTTCCTAGATAGATTGATGCCGGGGCCTTACCAACTAACTAGTAGAGTAGCAATCTTATTTTGACGGATACGGCGTAGGATGCGCTGAACGCAGTGATGCGCATCAATCGTGAACCATGCACCTGCAGAAGTCGGCACATCCTCTGGCGCTGCCGTCTAAGTAATGTTGGTCAACCACTAGCGAGCGAAGGCACTAATCAGTTGCCAAAACCAATACGTACCCAGCCTTAAATTTGCGGGTAAAACCAGCCATAACAGCCTGGATTTACCCGCCACCATCATTCCGCACAGATGACGGGTATTCCGGCTTCGGGATACAATCAGCTATCTGTTTATGCACAGTAAAAAGTCTTAAAACCTGACGATCGGCAACCATCTGGGTATTTGCCGATAATCGTGCCCGTGTAACATCAATCTAAGCGGAGCGGGTAAGGTCTTTCTGGGCATCAAACCATCATCCAAGCGCTAACTAAACGTAACTCGACATGTTTTCGACTTTTTTACCAAGTATATACCGCATTCTTGTCTGCTTAATGGTCTTGACCGGCTTAGCAGTACAGGCCGCAGATACTGAAGGTGATGCCATTGAAACCACCAGTGAGTTTTTGCCGTTGAGTCTGGAAGAATTGATGGATCAGGATGTCACCAGCTTGGCCCGTAAAGAGCAGACTGTCAAAGAGACCCCTTCTGCTGCTTTTGTGATTACCAGCGAAGATATCCGCCGTTCTGGAGCGACAAACCTACCCGATATATTGCGTATGGTACCCGGCATGGATGTCGGCAAAATCAATGCCTGGAATGCCGGGGTTAGCGCCCGAGGCTTCAATGACTTATATGCCAATAAACTTCAGGTCATGGTGGATGGCCGGACTATCTACGATCCATTGACCAGTGGCGTATCCTGGGGGCAACAAAATCCCTTTCTGAAAGACATCCAGCGTATAGAAGTCATACGCGGCCCCAGCGGCACACTATGGGGGGCAAATGCCGTCAATGGCACCATTAATATAATTACCCGCTCTGCTGCCGATACTCAGGGGGGGTTAGTCAGCGCCGGCGCCGGAAACAAGGAGCAGTCCGGCGGGGTACGTTACGGCAGCAAATTGGCGGATAACACCTATCTGCGCGGCTCAACCAATGCCGTTTACCGCGATGCCAATGTCGATGCCACCGGCAAGAGCACCAATGATTTTGGTAATGCCGAAACCGTGAATTTTCGTTTGGACAGCCAGCTGAATAGTCAGGACAAGCTGATGCTGGAAGGCGATTTTTCCAATTATAAGCAAAACGGCTATTTTGTTGGGGTCAGCTCCGCGACACCGCCCTTGTGGACACCAAATGACTTCGGCAAAACCGGCATAAACAGCAGCCTGCAAGGTTATTGGACCCATCAAACCGAAACCGGTCATGACTGGAAGCTAAACATGGCTTTTACTTATACCGATTGGCGGCAGATTGTGGATCAGATGAGCCGTACCAGCTATGTGTTGGATTTCCAGGATAGTTTACCAGTGATAGGCCGGCATAATCTGCTGTGGGGGGCTAATTTTCAAACCACCTCGGATCAATTTCAAAATAGCCTGACTTTGGCATTTAAACCGGATAATTTTACCCAGAACAATTCCGGGATATTTGTTCAGGACCAGATAGATCTGAGTAAAGATTTAAAATTGACTTTGGCAAACCGGGTTGAGCATTTCACCTACACCGGCTGGGAAACCGAGCCGAATATCCGCTTACTCTGGAAAGCCAACAAAATACACAGCTTGTGGGGAGCCATTTCCAGAAGCGTGGTAGTGCCGAATCGAGCCCAGCACAGCATCAACTTGTTTACGCCGGTGCCGGGCATGCAAACCCCATTTCTGCTGGCAATTGCTAATCCGCAGATGAAAACCGAGAATCTGCTGGCATTTGAATTGGGCTGGCGTTGGCAGGCAGCCAAAAATATCGATGTCGATACGGCGTTGTTTTACAACATCTATGACCGCATGCAAGGTACGGTGATTACCAGCACCAGCTATTCGCCCATATATGGTGAGATTTTGTATGCCCAGGTCGGCAATTACCGCCAGGTGAAAAGCTATGGCGTGGAATTGGCTCTGAATCATCGCATTAACCATCGCTGGCGCTTGCAGACATCGTATAGCGCTATCGGTTTTGATACCAGTTATAACAACAGTCTGATCTGGTTGCGCGATCCCTTGGCGGAAAAAAATTACGATCCTCAGCAGCTAATGTCGATACGTTCGCAATTCGATGTCAGCAATGACGTGGAGTTTGATGTTTGGGGGCGATATGTTGATCAAATCCATAAAGATCGCGTCAACATCCCCAGTTATTTTGGTCTGGATGTCAGATTGGGCTGGCATCCGCTTAAAAATCTGGAATTATCGCTAAGTGGTCAAAATCTGCTATATAACCAGCATCCGGAATTTAGCGATATTTTGTACTATACGGTAGCCAGCCAAATCCAGCGCAGTTATTTTTGTCAAATCAGCTGGCAGTTTTGACCGTATGTTGTCTGGTTTGATTAATAAATTTAGACATGGCCTCAGGCGTAAAATGCCTGATGTGGTGGTTAAATACGGCCTAAACAAAGCATGTTACAGATTGTTCATGCTAATGTTGCTGCTGGTTCCGTCAGGTCAAGCCGCTACGCTGAACCGCGAATATCCGCTAAAAGTGGCCTATTTATTTCATTTGGCGGAATTGACCGAATGGCCGGCACCGGCCAATATCAAAATCTGTTTACTGGGTGACAGCCCAATCCGCGAATACCTGCCGGCTTTGGCCGGTCAAGCCGTTAATGGTGGTGCGGTACAGATCAGCATTAATCAAGGTATGGAAGGCGCAGAATGTAATATCATCTTTCTGGCTAATAATGCTGGTTTGACCCCAGAGCTCAGTGCACGAGCCATCAATCAGCATATTTTGCTGGTGAGTGATATGGAAGGTTTTGCCGCGCTTGGCGGTATGGTAGAAATAGCATTGCGTGATAACAAATTAAAACTGGTCATATCATTGGAAGTGGTTAAAAAAGCCGGTTTAAAACTCAGCTCCAAACTATTGCGGATGGCGGAGATTTTGGAATGAAATCAGTGTTGAAAACGCGCGCCTCTATTGTCGGTAAATTGGCCGGTATCCTCAGCCTGATGATAGTGTTGACTTTATTGGTTGCCACCGTCACATTGGCTGTCCGCGAATACCGGGATTTACAGGCCAAACTGGATAATAAACTGGTTTTGACTGCCGACATGATAGGTCAGAACAGTTCTGTGGCGCTGCTGTTCGATGACCAAAAAACCACTCAGGAAGTGTTAGCCGCTCTGGGCCATGATGCCGAGATCACTGAAGGTATTATTGAATCAGTAAGCGGACAGACCTTTGCCGTCTACTCAAAGCCGGCTCAGCAATGGCAGTCGTTTTGGCCGGATAATCTGCCTCGAACCCGACAAGTCAGCCGGATGATTTACCATAATGGTGATCAATTGGTTGGTCGCATCAGCATGACAGCCGATCTCAGTCAAACCTATAATAGCTTATTCCATAATGCCTTGATTAATGGTGGAATAGTTTGGATAGCGCTCTGTCTCGCCGGATTATTCGTCTTGCGTTTACAGTATGGCTTTTTAAAACCAATTCTGCAGTTGGCCGATACTGCTCGCCAAATTGAAAAAGATCATGATTACCGCAAGCGCGCAGTGTATGAGGGTAATGATGAAATCAGGGTTTTGGCCGAAGCCTTTAATAATATGCTGGCAGAAATACAGCGTAAGGAAAGCTATCTGGAAGATCAGGTGCAGCAACGCACGCAGGCCCTGGAATTGGCAATGCGTAATGCCGAGGCTGCCAATCAGGCCAAAAGCCAGTTTTTGGCCAATATGAGTCATGAGATACGCACGCCCATGAATGCGATTTTCGGCTTGGTGGAATTATGCCTGAATCAGCCGCTGGATAATAAGCCGCGCGCCTATT
Source organism: Methylomonas paludis (assembly GCF_018734325.1). NCBI lineage: Bacteria > Pseudomonadati > Pseudomonadota > Gammaproteobacteria > Methylococcales > Methylococcaceae > Methylomonas > Methylomonas paludis. The sequence goes on from NZ_CP073754.1 coordinate 3,609,132, forward strand.
TACAGCGGGTAGAAACGGCTTCGCGGGCATTGATGTCCATCATCGACGATATCCTGGATTTCTCCAAAATAGAAGCAGGGAAAATGCTTTTGGAGGCCATACCTTTCGACATCATGGAGATGATGGAAGCAGTGTATGCAACCATGCGCGAATCTGCCGTCAGTAAAGGTATCCAATTGCTTCTGGAATGCCAAAACTTCAATTATACCGTGATCGGCGATCCGTATCGTTTACGGCAAGTTCTGCTTAATTTAATCGGTAATGCCATCAAATTTACCGAACAAGGTGAAGTAAAAGTCTGCTGTCGTGAGTCTAGCCGTCAGCTGGCGCAAGTCTGCTTGGAGTTCAGCATCCTCGATACCGGAATCGGTATGACTCAGGACCAGCAAACTAAACTATTCCAGCCCTTTAGCCAGGGAGACAGCAGTGTTACCCGTAATTACGGCGGTACCGGTCTGGGTCTGGTAATTTCCAAGCAATTGATTGAACAGATGGCGGGAAACATTTGTGTCAGTAGTCAGGAGCACATCGGCTCGGTATTTACCTTTACCGTAAAATTGGATCTGGCCGATAGTCTGGTTTTGAGCCCAGCCGATCCTGCTCAGCTTGTAGAGTCAAGTTCAGATCGTTTAATGAAGATACGCAACGCCAGGGTACTATTGGTGGAGGATAATGAAATCAATCGCCTGGTGGCTACCGAACTGTTGACTCAGGCCGGTTTACAAGTAGATGTGGCAGAAAATGGCGCCCGCGCCCTGGAAAAACTCCTGCACCAAAATTATGCCTGTGTATTAATGGATGTACAAATGCCGGTAATGGATGGCTATCAAACTACCCGGTTATTAAGAAACATGCCGGGTAGCCGAGAATTGCCGGTAATTGCCATGACGGCCAGCGCCATGCCGGCTGACCGTGAGTCCTGTCTGGCGGCAGGTATGAATGATTTTATTAGCAAACCCATCTTACCGGACAAATTGTATAAAATCTTGCTCAAATGGGTTAAGCCCCCGTCGGCATAGCCTGCAGCACACTGCTGATTGCCGCACATTCAGCGCGGCTTAAGCTAAAATCAAAAATAGCCAGATCAGCGCGCATATGCTCTGCCGAGCTGGTGCCGGTTAAGGGCTGAATGCCAATTTGACTTAAATAACGGAAAAACAGCTGGGCCGGACTGCGCTGATAATTCAGGGCCAGGGCTTGCAGGCTGGCATGGGCCAGCACTTGCGGATTGGCGGTCAAAGTCCAGAAACTCTGATAAACAATCTGCCGGTCCCGGCAAAATTCGCGCAATTCCCAGTCATAACCGGTGCGGGCATAAAAACGGTTCTGAATTAGTGCCGGTTTAACCCTGGCTTTTGCATACAGCGTTTTAAATTGGGTTACAGCATAACAATTACTGATGCCTAGCTGTTTCACCGCGCCACTGGCGTAAATTTGTTCCATGGCCTGCCAGACTTCCATTAATTGGTGTGGGTCTGCCAGCGGAGAATGTAACAGCAAGCCATCCAGATAATCGGTGCCCAGATTTTCCAACGAGGTTTGAAAAGACTGTAATACCTGTTCGCTCAGGCTGGCCTGAGGCGAGTAGGGCACTTGTAAAGGGTCTTGACCATCCAGCGGAGTAAATTTGCTTTGCAGATAAATCTGGCTGCGGCTCAGGCCTTGCTTTAAACACGCAGCCAGACCGGCTCCCACACCGGCTTCATGGTAATGTTTAGGCTGGCAAGCCGTGTCTATACCCCAAAAGCCCAGATTCAGCGCCTGTGTTACCAGCGCCGCCGTCTGCTGTTTTTTCCAGGCAGTGCCGTAGATCAGGCGAGGCATCTGCACCCCGGCGGCACTCAATAAAAAATCCGGATCAGACATTATCAATCTCAGGCTGCTAAATCAGTGATAGGCAGCATTATGCTTACCAGTCCAACATGACTTCATCCCAGTCTATCTGCTCAGTGATAAAACCGTGCTCACCAAAAAAATCTTCGGCGGCCAGAGCTTTGTCACTCTGTTTTTGCTGATACAGGGCGTAATTGATGCCGCGGCTAAACGCCTCTTTAAACAGCTCTTCCATGTGTCTGGGTTGAAAGTGTTCAAGGATGGCGGTTTTCAGTTCGGTTATGGTGGCATCTTCAAAATCGGTGGCAGTTGAGCCACCGGTCCCCAGTAGCTGCGCGTAAATTTCGGTTAATGCTTGTTTTTCGGAGGTGTCCATAGGGAAATTATTACTCAGGGTAAATGCAAACAGTCAGTCGGTCGGCAGCCTGATACTAAATGATTTACTGATAGCTTTGTAACTTCAACATTTCAACTGCTGCTTTGCCGAATCAAACCGACTGCCGTGTCTCGGTATAGCTATTATAAAACTGTTTAGCGCTACGACCATTTTTTGCCGCATTTTGATGGGCAAATGCCAAAGCAGCACGGTGCAGTTGCTCCCGGTCCCCCTGATAGTCACTGAAATAATGGTCAACAATGTTCAGGTAAGTATCGCTGTGGGGCGGATAAAATGCCAGGCGTAAGCCAAACCGGTCGGAAAGCGAGATTTTTTCTTCTATGGTATCAGCATAATGTACTTCACCATCAATCAGCTTAGTGTCCAGATTGTCGCGCATATGCTCAGGTTGCAAGTGGCGGCGATTCGATGTGGCATAAAACAGCACATTTTGCGGCGGCGGCTCAATAGAACCCTCCAGTATGCTTTTCAGCGGCTTGTATAACACCTCACCGGTTTCAAATGACAGATCATCGCAATAGATGATAAAGCGTTGCGGCAGTTCGCGCAGTTCATCAACAATTTCCGGCAGAAAGATCAAATCCTCCTTGTCCAGTTGCACCACCCGTAAGCCCAAATGTTTGTAGGCGTTTAACAGGCCTTTGATCAACGATGACTTGCCGGTGCCACGCGCACCCCACAACAAAGCATTATTGGCCGGTAATCCGCTGATAAAGCGTTCGGTATTGTCAATCAACTGCTGCTTTTGCTGATCTATGCCGATTAGCTGGGCAAGACTCAGCTCATCCAGTTGTTTAACCGGGCGCAAATACTGCTGGCGTTGACGCCAGATGGCTGCATAAGTGGTGTTCCAGTCTATCACAGGCTATAAACTCTGGTTGGTGGCTTTAATCTATGTTAACGCGGTTGCCAAAAAGCCAACGCCTGGCAAAAGCTGCCAAGCTGGCCTGATTTTCGGCATAAACTGGTTTGTCCGGCAAAGCATAACCAACTTCCCGGCCCAAGCAGGGATAGCAAACCATTTGATGCTGAAAATCAAGAGATTTTAGGCTTCGCCTAAACTTACAACAGTGATTTTGACCTTGGCAATACCGGCTTGCAGGAAGCCCAGTTCTTTGGCTGCCTGTTTGGATAAATCCAGTAAGCGTCTGTTTGAACGGTGTGCCCGGGAATTAATACGGACATCGACACTTTGATTGTTTTTCAAGTTTACAACATGTATAACTGTACCAAACGGTAAGGTCGCATGTGCTGCTGTCAGGTCGTGTTTGTCATAGCGTTCACCGCTTGCGGTTCGGTGTCCATGAAATTTATCGTTAAAATAAGAAGCAATACCAATTTGATCATCAAAAGCATTAAATTCAGCGGCTTTTGTCAGACCGGTAGTGCAAAACAATGCCAGCGTAACCGAAAGCATTGTTTTAGCTAACCATCTGTTAATTCTCATCATTTACCCCCTTCATTTCGTCAATGTTATGGCTGATGAGTTTTCAGGTTAACCCACAAAATCTATGATGGCAAGCAAAAAATGCCGGCTAGCACGGATTTGTAATAAAGTCAACAGGCTTAAAAATTCCGCCGCAGGCCAGAGAATTCGGGGGTTTGTCGGCTTTGAAGCGCCGAAAAAATTTTTTTGGCTAAGGGGCTGATTACAAACAAACTTCTAATTTTTGCCTGGTTTTTTAGGCCTGAAAACCGCTAAAAAAAGCCATTTTTTGGCAAAATTTACCAGCAAATTAACTGAGCAGCAGTACAGCCTTAAGCTAAAATAGCCGGTTTTTGCCACCCAAAACCACCAAAGATGAAGCTGATTACCTTTACTCATAACCGGATTACCCAAATAGGCGCTGTCAGCGGAGAAAGCGTAGTCGTTGCGACCGGAAATATCGAGGCCGGTACCGATATGATCAGTTTTTTGAGCAGTGGACAGGCCGGTTTGACGGCTTTACAGGCCCTGATTGATACTGGTGAACAGCGTATTCCCCTGGCCGAAGTAAGCTTGCTGGCACCGATACTGCGCCCCGGCAAGTTTTTGGGCATCGGTTTAAATTATGCCGATCATATCGAAGAAACCGGTCGGGATAGACCCGAATACCCGACGTTTTTTACCAAACAAAGCAGCTGTGTTATTGGTATTGGTGCGCCTATCCATTGCCCAGCCGTTTCGGATAAAGTGGATTATGAAGGCGAACTGGCCTTTGTGATTGGCAAACGCTGCCGGAATGTAGCGCTGGAAAATGCTCATCAGGTGATTGCCGGCTATACCATCTGTAATGACGTTACCGTGCGTGATTGGCAGCATCGTTCGCCGACCTGGACGCTAGGTAAATCCTTTGACAGCCACGGCCCATTAGGCCCCTGGCTGGTGACAGCAGATGAAATTACCGATCCGCATAATTTGCAACTGCAAACCTGGGTAGACGAAGAATTGCGTCAGAATGCCAATACCGGGGAAATGTTGTTCAATTGCTATGAAATGGTCGCCTATCTAAGTCAGGCCATGACCCTAGAGCCGGGTGATGTGATCACCACCGGTACCCCAAGCGGGGTAGGGGTAAAAATGAAACCGCGCGGCTATTTAAAACCCGGTCAGACAGTACGTATCGATATCGCCGGCATCGGTAGCTTAAGCAATCCGGTGATCGCCGAACCCGCAGATTTTGTGTTAGGGGCTTAAGCCCGGCAAACGGCCTGAGCTCAGCTCCCGGCGGCCGCTGGGAGCTGAGTAAAAGCGCTGTTTTACAGTTCGATACGTATCCCCAGCTCCAAAACCCGTTCCACCGGAATCTTGAAATATTCAATGGCGCTGGCCGAATTATGAATTAAAAACTTAAACAGTGGCCGGCCCCATTTCGGCATCGGACTCAGCCGCCGGAACGACAGCCTTTCGCTGCCCACAAAGAAAGACACGGTTTTCTGATCAATAATCAAACCTTCGTTGCTGCACAATTGCAGAGCGCGGCGCACATCCTGTTCTTCCTGAAAGCCGAAATACAATTTCACCCGATAGAAATTGCGGTTCTTGCCGAAAGATCGTACCTTAACGCGGTGCGCCTCATCCACATAAGGTTCTTCCTTGGTGACGATGGTCAGCACGATGATTTTTTCATGCAGCACATGGTTATGTTCCAGATTTTGCAATAACACCAGCGGTACCCCGTGTATGCTTCTGGCCAGATAAATGGCCGTACCTTTAACCGAAGCCAGCGGCACGCCTTGCAGCTTTTCCTCAAGTTCTTCAAACAGTACACGTTTTTCATCCAGATATTTGCTTAACAACTCCCGGCCCTTGATCCAGATTTTCATGGTGGTAAACAGCACCGCACCCACCACCAGCGGCAGCCAGCCGCCACTGGTGATTTTCAGGCAATTAGGGGCCAGAAACGACAAATCAATCAACAAGAAAAATGATAAAAAGCTGATACTGGTGATCTTGTTCCATTGCCATAATTCCTGAATCACAATAAACGCCAGTATCGTGGTGGTCATCATAGTACCGGTTACCGCTATACCGTAGGCCGAAGCCAGTGCCGATGACGATTTAAAACTTAATACCAGAATAAAAACCACCACCATCAGCAGCCAATTTACTGCCGGGATATAGATTTGGCCCATTTCATCACCGGAAGTGTGGCGAATATTCATGCGTGGACAATAACCCAGCAAAATGGCCTGACGGGTAATGGAAAACGCCCCGGAAATTACCGCCTGCGAAGCGATTACCGTAGCCAGAGTAGACAAAATCAGCAAAGGATATAAAGCCCAGTCCGGCGCCAACAGATAAAAAGGATTTTCAATCGCCGCCGGATTAGTGATCAATAAAGCGCCCTGCCCAAAATAATTTAATAATAAGGCCGGAAAAACAAAGCCAAACCAGGCATAACGGATTGGTTTCAGGCCAAAATGGCCCATATCCGCATACAAAGCTTCAGCACCGGTAATTGCCAGCACCACAGCCCCCATAATCACAAAGCCTTTCCAGCCCAGCTCGAAGAGCATTTGCACGCCATACAGCGGATTCACCGCCAGCAATACCTGCGGAGCTTTAACAATATTAATTACCCCCAAAACCGCCAGCGTGGCAAACCAGAACAGCATGACCGGCGAAAAAATGCGGCCAACCTTACCGGTACCTTTGGCTTGCATAATAAACAGGATGCTCAATACCGATATCGTGATCGGCAAAATATAGCGATCCAGACTGGGAGCCATGATTTGCAGACCTTCCACGGCACTTAATACTGAAATGGCCGGAGTAATGATACTGTCACCGTAAAACAGCGAGGCGCCTAATAAACCCAGCGTGACAATAAAAAACTTTTTTTTAGGATCATGGTGGGAACCATGTAAGGCCAAAGCCATCAAAGCCATAATGCCGCCTTCACCCTTATTGTCGGCCCGCATGATGAAAATGGCGTATTTAGTTGTCACCACCAAGGTCAAAGACCAGAAAATCAGTGATAACACGCCAATTACATGTTCGGCATTGATAGCCAAGCCATCGTGAAAAACCTCTTTTACAGCATAGAGCGGACTGGTGCCGATATCGCCGAATACCACGCCAATAGCGCCTAATGACAAAGCCATTAATTGTTCTCTGGAGTAACCGTTTTGCTTTTGGGACATGTAAATAGTGATCCAATAGAGCTGACAGAAGCCAAATTATGCCATATATAAAAGCTGTTAAAATTTTATCGTCACCTGTTCGCCACAAAGCCGATTGCTTAAGCGAAAATATGAAGAATTCAGAAATTTTCATCACAAAGCTGACTTGAACTGACATATCTATTACAATAGTCCATCCAGATTATTTGAAAATTTCTTGTTTATGTTATCGGTTAAATATGGCCTTGCGGATAATGGAGGCGTTTTTTGTCAGCCTGCGCAATAGCCGTTTCTGCCAAGGTCGGAAAACGTTTACCATGTTTTTGAATTTGTCCTGGCCGGCACTCTCTGCCGAAGCGCGTCCCGGCAATATGCTGGTGTTGATATTCGTGCTGGTACTGGTATTGCATATTGGCTTTATTAGCTGGTTGCTGACACCGGCAAGCCAAAAACTAACCCCAGCTCAGACAGTGATGCAGGTATCAATGGTATCAGTGTCCGCACCCCAGCCCAGTTCCGCCCCAGCCGCTGTAACGCCGCCGGAAAAAAAGCCCGAACCCAAAAAACCCGAAGTTAAACCTGTCGTCAAGAAAGTAAACCCTGTCGTCAAAAAAACACCGGAACCAACACCGGCACCTGCCCAGAACGTGGCAGAGCCGCAACCGGCAGCCGCAGAAGCTGCGCCGAGTCAGGCGCAAACCAGTCCCGCTGCGGAAGCCAGTGCCGCTCCCAGCGTCAAAACCGAACAATATACCGAAGCAAATTACCGGGCGGATTATCTTAATAATCCCAAGCCTGTTTATCCTATGGTGGCCAAAAGCCGTGGCTGGCAAGGCAAGGTAATGTTACGGGTATTAATATCAGCCGCCGGCATCAGCGCCAAGGTTGAAATTGAACGCAGCAGCGGTCATGAAATACTGGATGATGCTGCCGTTGAAACTGTTAAAACTTGGAAATTTGTGCCTGCCAAACACGGTGATACCGCCGTGGATGACTGGGCACTGATACCCATCGTTTTTAGCTTGAGTGATTAAAACCAGGAGAGATGAATGCCATCCTTTGCCGCCCATGATCTTGTCATAGATGCAACTTTATACACCTTACTGGCGTTTTCGCTGATAACGTGGACTTTGATATTTTTTAAAATTTGGCAGTTTACAAAAAATAAGATATATAACAAACAATACAGCACCGCCTTCTGGGAAGCCAAAGATTTAACCGCTGCCGCCCACTTACCGGTAGAAACCGTACGCGGCCCCAAAGCCCGCATTGCCTCCTGCGGATTTCGCTGGCTGACCGAATTACGCGACCCCAACACTGCCGGCAGCCTCAAATTTAAAGGCACACCGCAAGATTTACTGGAACAGACCCTGCGCAAGCAAACTCAGGATGAACAACGCAGCATGGAAAGTGGCTTGACCATGCTGGCCAGCATCGGCAGCACCGCACCGTTTGTCGGCTTATTCGGCACCGTAGTGGGCATCATGCACGCCATGCACCATATCAGCGAAACCGGTTCAGCCAGTCTGGACGTAGTGGCCGGGCCGATAGGTGACGCCCTGATAGCCACCGCCATCGGTATTGCAGTAGCGGTTCCAGCGGTTCTGGCCTATAACTTTTTCCTGCGCCGCGCCAAACAACAGCGTGCCGCGCTGGAAAATTTTGTAGACGGCTTTTTACATATTGCCTTTGGCAACGACAAGGAGAAAGTGGATGGGATTTAAAACAAATTCAGAAGACGATGAGGCGGTAAGCGAGATTAATGTCACGCCGCTAGTCGACGTAATGCTGGTACTGGTGATTATCTTACTGGTAACCGCTCCGCTATTAACCCAGTCGGTCAATGTGGCGTTACCCAAAACCACCTCGACCAACCCGGATAACCAGAAGCAGCCGTTTCAGATTGGCATTGATGCCCAAGGCGTAATTACCCTGAATAAAAATCCGGTGCCGGATTTAACCCAGTTGGAAACCACCTTAAAAAACGAATTTAGCCAAAATCCGGAAATCGCCATCCATGTCTATGCCGATAACGCCGTCAGTTACGGCAAAGTGGCAGAAGTCATGGCCACAGTCCAGCATGTCGGCATCACCAAGCTGGCGTTTGTCACTGTAGAGAAAAAATAGCGATCCTGGGGTTACGGCTTAGCCGGAACCTTTCTGCTTATTCAGATTTTTTTCGATATATTCAATCATCAGCCCGGCAATATCCTTGTCACAGGCTTTTTCTATGCCTTCCAGGCCAGGTGAAGAATTGACTTCCATCACCAGCGGCCCGCGTTTGGAACGCAGCAAATCCACCCCGCACACATTCAAGCCCATCACTTTAGCCGCACTCACCGCAGTGGCGCGTTCTTGCGGGCTTAACCGCACCTGGGTCGCCGTACCGCCGCGATGCAGATTGGAACGAAACTCACCCTCGCGGCCCTGGCGCTTCATTGCCGCCACCACCTTGTCACCCACCACAAAACAGCGGATATCACTGCCGGCAGCTTCCTGAATAAATTCCTGCACCATAATATTGGCATTTAAACCCATAAACGCCTGAATCACACTATGTGCAGCATTATGCGTCTCAGCCAGCACGACGCCTATGCCTTGCGAACCCTCCACCAGCTTGATCACCAGCGGTGCGCCGCCCACTTCCTCGATCAAGTCTTCAATATTGTCGGGATTGTGGGCAAAAGCCGTAATCGGTAAATCGATACCCTTGCGGGCCAGCAACTGACTGGAAGCCAGTTTGTCGCGTGAACGGCTGATAGCGGCAGAATTATTCAGCGCAAAAATATTCATCATCTCAAACTGACGCAACACTGCCGTACCATAAAAAGTGATGGAAGCACCAATCCGGGGAATCACCGCATCATATCCCAGCAGATTTTCACCCTGATAATGGATAGACGGGTTTCTGGATGTGATATTCATATAACAATGGGTGGGATCCAGCACTCTGGCTTCATGACCACGGGCCTGGGCAGCCTCGACCAAACGAATGCTGGAATACAGCGTACTGTCGCGGGAAAGAATGGCGATTTTCATGCCGGCAAGTGCTTACAACTGAATTTGGTCAAAACTGCCGATTTGGCGGTGAGGGCCGGCCAATTTAGCGTTTTGCTCACGCACCAGCCAATAAGTTTGAAAGCCGGCCTGGGCAGCGGCATCCAGCTCGGCCAGGATATCCGATAAAAACAGAATTTCGTCAGGGGCCAATTGCAGCTGCTCGGCAATGCGTTGATAAGAGCCGATTTCCTGTTTGGCGCCAATGTGGGTATCAAAATAACCGGAAAACAGCGGTGTTAAATCACCGTACTCAGTATGACCAAACAATAATTTTTGGGCATACACCGAACCGGAAGAATACACATAAAGCCGGTAGCCCTGGGCGTGAAAAGCCTGCAATTGCCCAGCCGCATCGGCATAAATATGACCTTTAAAATCGCCCTGGCTATAACCGTGCGCCCAGATCAGGCCTTGCAGCGATTTAAGCGGGGTAATCTTCTGATCGCTGTCTATCCAGGCGATAAACTGATCAATCAATTGTTCATCATTCACCGCAGAGCCAATCAGGCCGCGGGCATCAGCCAGTAATTCAGCCACGGCTGGCTCAGCACCATACTGGCGGATAAAATCCGGCAAATGCCGGCGGGCATAAGGAAACAGTACATCCTTAACAAAAGACAATGAAGAAGTCGTTCCTTCAATATCCGTCACTATCGCTTTAATCATAAATCGGCTAAATAAGCATCCAGGGTAGGGAAGCTAGCGGCAATAGTGCTGCCGGTAAAATTGGCCACCCAGCCGTCTTCGGTGGTGAACAGGCGAATACATTTAAAATTGGGTTCTGCGCCCATATCAAACCAGTGGGTGGTATTGGCCGGCACGCTGATCAAATCGCCCTGTTCACACAGCACCGCATACACCTTATCGGCTACATGCAGAAAAAACAGGCCTTTGCCGTCCACAAAAAACCGCACCTCAAAATCATCGTGAGTGTGTTCAGCCAAAAACTTTTGGCGCAACTGATCCTTATTGGGGTGATCGGCAGTCAGGCTAATCACGTCTACCGACTGAAAGCCGTAACTTTGTTTAAGATGGTTAACCGAATCCTGATAAGCATCCAGCACAGTTTGGCCATCGGCATCAGCGCCAAATTCATAAGCCGCCTGCCAGCGTTCAAACTGCACGCCTATCTCGGCCAATTGGGCGCTGATGTCGGCAAACTCGCGTGTCGTAATGCCTGCTTGTGGCTGATCAGCCGGATAAATGCTTAATGCGCTCATATCTATACCTTCCCGTGTAATCGTATTTCGCAATCAAATAAAAATTCCAGCGCTTCCAGATGTCTCAGGGTATCCGTCACCGATGCCCCCCAGGTATAAAAACCGTGGCTGGCAATAATATAGGCATAAACACCACTATGCTGATCCAGATAGGCTTCAACCTGACGGCTTAAGCGGGCAATATCCTGATCATTAGCAAAAACGGGCACCACAATCCGGGTTTCGTGGGTAGTGATACCCTGCAACGCTTTCAGCAATTCGTAATTTTCCAGCACTAACTGGTCTGGGAACAGCCGGGCGGCTAGTGTGGCATTAATGGAGTGTGGATGCAATACCGCCTGCACGTCTGGAAAACGCTGGTAAAGTGCTGTATGCAGCAAGGTTTCTGCTGAAGGTTTTTTGCCGTCCAGGGACTGACCGCTGCTGTCGATCAGCATGATGTCCTCACGCTGCAAACAGCCCTTGTGACGGCCGGAAACGGTTATAGCAATCGTGCCATCGCTAAGCCGAGCCGAAAAATTGCCGCTGGTGGCCGGCACCCAGCCTTTACTGTCGATAAAGCGTCCGGCTGCAATCAGCTGGTCGGCTATAGCGTAAAATTCGTCGGACTTTGCTGTCATCATCTGGCCGCATTAAGGATGGCAAAAAGAAGTGAGTTGGCCTGTAAGCCGGGTTCTGTCGAGAACAGCCATTCATCTAGGCGGCAAGTCACCTTGCCGCTCAAGCAATCTACCCAGGAGCCGCGCGGGCCACGCGTATGCTCCTCTATTTGATCTTGCTCCGGGTGGGGTTTTCCCTGCCACGCCTGTTACCAGTCGCGCGGTGCGCTCTTACCGCACCATTTCACCCTTACCGGGTTTCGAAAAACCAGGCGGTATATTTTCTGCGGCACTTTCCGTAGGCTCACGCCTCCCAGGCATTACCTGGCACCCTGCCCTATGGAGCCCGGACTTTCCTCCCTTTTATTAAAAAATAAAACGGCGGCTGTTCGGCCAACTCAGGCGGCGATTATACAGAAGTTACAAAAACGTGTTGAAAGACTTGTCCCGGAAAAAATATTTAGCCATGGCCTAAAAACCCAGGCGCAAACTTTCCAGCACCTTAAGCACTTCCGGATTATCCGTGCTGGCAGGGTAAATGGCATAAACCGTACGCCGAATGTCCGGATCGGACAAATAACGAAACATCAGCCGGTCGGCCTGCTTGGGAACAGTAAACTCCGGAATCAAAGCCACCCCAATACCGGCCTGCACCATGCTTAATATCCATTCCTCGCTATTACTCCGATAAGCAGCATACAAATTGATCTGTCTGCCCAGGCAAACGCCGCGCAACGTTTCGCGCAATTCACAATTCAAACGATCCAGATACGGCTCGGCCTGAATGGTGGCCAGATCAACTTCCGCCAACTGATTAAAGCGATGCTTGTCATTAAACACCACCACATAACGCTCTTCATATAGTTTCAAGGACTGGTAATGGCCGGAAGGCAGAGAGAGCGGCGCACTGATCACCACATCCAACTGATTGTCATCCAGCAGTTTTAACAAATTAACTTCGCTGTCCACAATCACTTCCAGTTCCACATGCGGGCGTGATTGCTGAAAATCGGCAAAAAACGGGCTCAAATGCTGAGCAGCTATCGTGGTCATCACCCCAATCCGCAACGGCACCGTATTCAACCGATTAAAGCGTATCGCCTCAGCCTTAATGGACTGCGCCTCACGAAAAATTTCCCGCAGCGTCGGTTCAATCAACCGTCCCAACGCCGTCAGCCGGCAACCACTGCGTTCGCGGCTAAACAACTCCCCGCCCAGCTCCTCTTCCAGCTTCTTGATGGCCTGAGTCAACGAAGGTTGCGCCACATAAGCCGATTGCGCCGCCCGCGTAAACGAACCCTTATCACACACCGCCAGAAAATAGCGAATTTGTTGCATTTCCATCGTCAATATCCAGCTAAAATAGCAAAAAACAGTAGGGTGGCTTCGCCGCCAGGCAAGCCACCAAAACTTCGCGGGTGTTTAAGTGTCTAGCCATCGCAAAAACACCCTACGCAACAGGTTAACCACAGCCTACCTCATCGCGACCCGTAGCCTCGATGCAACGTAGTGGAATCGAGGAATTCGCAGCACAGCCTTAATCAAATCAAGGCTAGCCCAATTCAACAATCCCCTCACCTCAAACAAAACCAGTCAATGTCCCCCAACAACCATGTAGGGTGGCTTCGCCGCCAGGCAAGCCACCAAAACTTAATTGCTGCCTTACCTGATCAGAATAGGGTGTGCATAGTTTTAAAGATTACAGCTTCTTAAATCTGTTTGCACTTTCCTTGTTAACCAAAGCGTTGGTAACCTGCTTGGCAATGCGGACTTCGACCCACCTAACCCCCAGGCACCGCCATCGGTTTTTTTATAAGCATCCACCTTTTGCCAATAGTCATTGCTAGCCGGAGCTGGAGAAGAATTGCTGGTTGCCAACACTTCTGCCAGCGGCGTGGGCTTATTAAATGCATAGCTGAAAAACTAGGCCAAAGTCATGTTCACTGCAGTTTTTAAACCCAGTGCCGCCAAGTTCGGAAACCCACCGCGCAGTTCTTTGATCCAGCATATAACTCAGCAGAAAGGCAATATCCCCATTATATAAACTGCGGATACGCTCCAGCGAAATCTTACCGCGCAAGTCTTCTTCAGGTACCACGATAATCGATTTAATATACTGGCTATTGCTGAGCAATTGCCGTTTAAGCTGAGCCGTCGCCAGTGCCAGACTGGTGCCGGGAATAGCCGAACCATAACTGCCGGTGGCCGGCACAAAAACAATCGCTACCGATGCCGGAAAAGTCAGCGGCGCTTAGTCTCCAACTATTGGGAGTCTTTAACCTTTTCCAGTGCCTAGGCCAGCGGTGTCGAAGCCGAACGGGTATTAACCCGGTTACGGAAATTGCCAACTATTTTTCAAGCCTTTTTTACGGCCTGTTTTGCCGCGAATTACCCTAACAGAATTCGGGGTCGAATTTCCAGGGTCAATTTCCAGGGTCAGGTCTTGATTTTTGCCTTTGCCAAAAGATTAGATCATTATTTTTCAGTTTTTAAAATTAAAACTGATGGCTTCATTTCGGCGCAAGCCCCAACTCATCAAGTCGAAGTAATATATCTGTTCGGCGTAACTTTTGAATCTCCCGCCAATCAAGCCCTTCGATTGCGGCAACTAGAGCATACATGAAATTCAAACTTGTCCCAGGTACTTGTTCTTTAAGTTGCCGATAAACATCGTACACATCATGAGTTTTCAGTTCATCAAGCGAATAAATGCCGATTGACACCAAAGCCTGGGTACTTTTTGGGCCAAAGCCAGACAATGTTGTTGCTTTATTATTTTGGGTTTTATGTTCTGCCTGAAAATTCATGAAATTACAGTATTGTTTGCCGCCCATCAGTAATCATCTTTATAGCAGTGTCTATTTGTGCGAAACTACAGCATCCTCCAAAATTTTCCTGATTAATCGCTGATAAGGTATTCCGGATTTAGTTGCTTTGTCTTTAATTGCAGTATAAAGCTGTTCGGGTAAACGCATGGTGACGCTACGGCTTTTAGGCTGGAATTCAAATTGCATTTGGCTCAAGCCAGTTAAATCGTACTCTGTTAAATCGGCGTGTTCAATGAAGGCTTCAGCTGCTTCATCGGTGTCAAATTTTGGTAAGGGCTTGTTCATAGTGGTCAATTTCCTTCTGGTGCATATATCGTGCGCTGATGGGGCGTATGACGGAAGAGTTATTTTGGTGACGCACCGTAAATGCGATAAAAGCTAAACGGTTTTGATGGGTTTTACCTATGCCAATAAATCGCTGTTCCGTATAAGAATGAGCCGGGTCAGGGAAAACCGATACATGCCCCTGAAAAACTGATTCTATATCAGCAATAGACAAACCATACTTTTGGCATTTCTGAAAATTGCCTTCATCCAAGTCAAAGCCATCGACATTGTATGCTTTCATTGGTTTAGTATGTGCATTTGTATGTACGTCGTCAAGAGGTAAGTTCCGCTTTAATGATCATTCTACTTCTAAAAAATGATTTGGTAGCGTAAACAGCACTTAGTGGTCTTGACTTTTGCCTTTGAGAAAAGATCCGGTATCTTGGCTTATGTTGTATCAATCACCAACACGTCGTTGGCAAACCCTGAACCGGCGGGGTCTGAACCGGCGGGGTCAGGTCTTGTCTTTTGCTAAAATCCTGATAGCATTAAACCATGTCCAGACCATTAAGAATAGAATTTGCCGGCGGCTTATATCATGTGACTTCTCGGGGAGATGGTCAGGAAACCATTTATCTGAACGAATCTGATAGATTAATATTCCTGGAATTATTGGCTAATGTGGTAGCAAAGCACAACTGGGCTGTCCATGCTTATTGTTTGATGGATAATCACTACCATTTATTAATAGAAACTCCGGATGCTAATCTGGCCAAGGGCATGCGGCAATTAAATGGCGTTTATACTCAACGCTTCAATCGTATTCACCAACGGGTTGGTCATGTTTTTCAGGGCCGCTATAAAGCCATCATCATTCAGAAAGATGCTCACCTATTGGAAGTGGCGCGCTATATAGTGCTTAATCCGGTTAGGGCGCACATGGTCAACAACGCTGTCGAATGGCCCTGGAGCAGTTATCGGGCCAGTGCAGGACTTTGTAATGTCCCGGACTGGCTGAACACAGATTGGCTGCTTTCTGCATTTTCCCCCCAGCGCAGTTCGGCATTACCGCGATATGCCGGTTTTGTTGCAGAAGGTAAAAACCAGCCTAAGCTGTGGGATAGCTTACGCAATCAGGTATTTTTGGGTTCTGAGGAATTTGTAGCTGATTTGCTCAGCAAATCCAATCACCAATCCTTAACAGACATTCCTTATGCCCAGCGCCGCCCGCCAGCCAAACAGCTTGCAGAAATCAGTAAAGCCAATGGACGGGATTCGGCAATTGTTCAGGCCTATGCCAGCGGGACATATACCCTGAAGGAAATTGGAGATTATTTTGGTTTGCACTATTCACGGGTTAGTCGCATAGTAAATGTGAAGCGATAAGTGAGGTAATTTGGCAAAATTAAAGATCTGGCCACAAGCTTTGATCTTACTTATTTTATCCTATCCTGGATGTAGCAAGCTACTGTGACTGTCGGGCTTGATTTTTGACCGACAATGCCTTGTAAGCGACTATAAGCTATCTTTTTTGTAGCGAACAAGGAACTGGTTTAACCTTATCTTCAAGTACCTTTCATGAACCCTTCAAGGGGGCTTGAAGAAAAAAACCAATCTAAAATTTAAAGCTTTTCAGTATGATATGAGTCTTCGGCTTTGCCTTCAGACACCCAATAGATTTCTTTTACTTTAAAAAGTAAACAAAATGGGCGGCAGGGGAAAAGAAGGGGATTGTAGACCTGGTTGGTTTGGGTGGCAAAATGGCTGCGACGGCAAAGATAGGATAAAATCAGTTCCGAAATGGAAGCAGCAAAAAGCACTGGTGCTACGCCAAAGATAGGTTATTTAATGAGTTATTGAGTATTTTATCAAATGATAAAATATTTTGATTATTCACCAGGTTCTTGCGTGGCATCATAGGCCGCTGTCACTCGGCGCATTAGATTTGAGTGAAGTACACCTAGTTTTGGTGTTTGGCCATTTGGCGCACCTGGTGGCACGCCAAACCAATCACTGCAATACGGCAAATTAACAGCGCTATTAAAATTAAACTTTGTCGAATAACTTAAGCCAGCCGCCTTGTAAGCAGAGACATCGCTTTTAGAAATGAGAAATTCGCCTGAACGTAATTGATCGGTTTTTTGGCTAGTTCCGTAAATGACTCTGACTGAAAAATGATGGTCTTTATCATCATAGACGGTAATAACCAATGCCGGTCTTGGTTTTGGGCCAGGCTCAATTCCTTTGTTTTCTGGAAAATGGCACCATACTATTTCGCCAACTTCTGGAGCTGGCCACCAGTGCTTACCCATTCTTCAGAACAAGCTAGCCTTAACCATTTTTGTTTGGTCTTGCGGCACTGCTTTACGAATTGCTGTTAATTGAGCTTCAGTTAATTCACCATCATCTGCTTCATAACTGGGTAACACTTCTTTTGCCAGCTTTTGCAACGCATAATGAATAACCTGTGTCTCCCCAGTAAAACCAAGGGATTCAGCTATTTTTTTTGTTGTTGATCGACTAACACCGGTTAATGTGTCTGTCTGACGAAAACGAAATAGTAATTGGTCTTGTTTTGCTCCAGTCGTCATGGCGCACTCCATAAAACGGAAAATGATATATTAAATATATCATTTTTTATTTTTGTGTCAATCATTATGGCAATAGGGTCAGGTCTTGATTCTTGCCTCTGCCAAAAGGCTATACCGTTATTTTTCAATCTTTAAGCGTAAACCATCCCATATTTTCTCGGCGGCACTGGATGTTTGGCCGGCTGTAACCCACTATTCACCAAGGCAAGCCGCGATAAAAACCTTCCACCATTTGGTAAACTCGATCAAATGGCGGCAAATCGCCTTCAATTTCCGGGGCCAGCTTAAGGTATTCTGTTTCCGAGCGGCGGCGGATTTCTGGATTAGACATGGCGTCAGGATGCACTGCTAAATCCCGTATACGGGATTTTTCATGTAGCCGTTTTAAAATCTGCGCCTGAATATTAAGGTCATCGCGCAAGGGATAATCGTTCAACACATAATACAAATCATAAATATCCTGCCGTCTAATTCGATTGCGTACTTCCTGTTGCAGTAAAGCGCGAAATTTTTCCGCGACCATTTCCACTAAACTATAAGTGCGAATAATCTGGCCCGCTTCCAGTTCAAAGCATTCAGTTTCTGCTACTGGCTCATTTAAGCTGTAGTCAAGCCGGATGGTGCTGTTAGCCCGTCCCGCAGTCAGAGATTTATGTCCGGGGGTGCCTTTGTAGGCATAGCCGATACTGACCTGAATGGTGGGAAAGCTGGCATCTTCGCCTTTGGGATTCTGAGCGCAGCTTTGTACCCGGCAATCAAGCCCATAATTCAGATTTTCAACAGTTTCGATCAGGCTGGTTTCCAGTTGGCGCCGAAATTCTGCCAGATCAAAATCCGGTCGCTTGGTTGCGGTTGAAAAGTCGATATCCTTGGTATATCGTGGGCTGCTATAACCCAGCGCCAAAAGAATGCCACCTTTCATGATCATGCTGGTTTGTAGCTAGGGAGTTCCGGCTATGGCAGTAAGAATGATATGCACAGCCTGTCGGAATGGACGGTAATTGTCGTTTTGCTTGACCCAGTCCTTGATGTCAAATTTTTGCAATCAAACCTCCTCTTCTTCAATATTAATCGATAAACACCATTTCTCCGAGAATCGCGAACTGTAAGGCGCATTTGCCAATAGCTTGCGCGACCCGCCGCGTTGAGCAAACTCCAGCCATGAGTCAATAATAGGATGCAGTAAACCCAGGCGCTCATCCAGAATATAGCCGGCGCGAACTTTATCAATTTTAGTACCGTGCCGGTTAATCACATCGATAATCAGGCGCAAATAGCGCTGTGCATGGGCGGCGTAAATTTCCAGTACATGATAAATCCCGCCGCATAATTCCGGTTCCCGCAGCATATCCAGAAAAGTGCGACCGATGGTGGCAACCCGCATTATTCGTCCTTGCACGATCAGATAAGAGCCGGGGTCGCAGTGCAGTGTGGTGTAAACATTAATCGTCTTACGTTGAATTTTGTTTATTTTCAGGCGGTGTAAGCTAGTTAATGCCGCCTCCTGATAAAGTGTTACAGCTGTTTCGCCTAGGTCTTTTTGCATACGCTGTATAGCCAATTGCCCCCATTGTGGATGAGGCAGGGTGGTAATAAACAGCATTTTCGGTAAGCGTTCGGTCAGGCCGTGATAAACCATCGCGCTGAGATGGGAAATGTAACAAAAAGGATCAATGCAGCAGACAATATCTTCTGCCGCCGCATCCTGGCCCAGAACGGTATAAATTTCCTGATTTGATAATTCTTTACTGTGTTGTAAGACACCGTTGCCCAGCAGCGTATTAACCACACGTTTATATTCCAGACGTTCTGGTAAGTCTTTTTGCAGTCGCGCCAGTTTTTCGCCTTGATAGGTTTTGGTTTGATACAGCTTAAAAATCAGACAGCCCAATTGATAGCTGGTGACAATGGGCTGACGCAGTCGGCCAATTTCTAGGGTGAGTGCAGTGGTTATTTCCATCTTGATATTAACTGTATATGTCCTAAGGACATATACAGTTAATTTAAATAGATGTCAATACCAATAGTATTTTAGAAATCAGCTTAATACTTGACACGCTTATAATTATCCATTTAGAATTAGTCCTTAGGACTAATTCTAAATGGTAAAACTGTCTATCTTTACACCCAAAAAATATCACTAGTTTTGCATACAATTTTCTAATTAATCGGCGTAACGTTGCTGATTCTTGTCTTAACAAGTACTTAGCTTCGAATGATGCGCTGCAGTGCGTTCAGCACATCCTACAACTACTTGCTTTTAATCGGGATATTTAGATGCTTAGTAATTACCAATTTTTTGGTAAAACAGCTAAAACCAAATCGTACCCGCAAAATTCTGTGGACTTCAACCAATCTTCCGAATAATCCCATCCAGCTCTTCCAAACTGCTGTAATGAAACACCAGCTTGCCTTTGCCGTTGGGTTGATGATTGATTTCGACTTTGGCTCCGGTTTTATCACCAATTTCTTGTTGCAGGCGCAAAGTGTCCGGGTCGATTTTTTTGGCGGGTGCGGCTGGTTTTTCCAGCTGGTTTTCCTTGACCAGTTTCTCCACAGCCCGTACCGTCAAGCCCAGCTTGGCGGCTTTCTGGCCTATGTCGATCTGGCGGTCTTCCGGCAGGCCCAGCAGGGCGCGGGCGTGGCCCATTTCCAGCAAGCCTTTGCTGAGCAGGGTTTTGATTTCGGCGGGCAAGTCCAGCAAACGCAATAAATTGGTGACAGTGGTGCGGGATTTGCCCACCGCATCGGCAATTTGCTGATGAGTTAGTTCAAACTCGTCTTGCAGGCGTTGCAGGGCTTCGGATTCTTCCAGTGCGCTTAAGTCCTCGCGCTGGATGTTTTCGATTAGCGCCACCGCCATCACGGTGCGGTCGTCTATATCTTTCACCACTACCGGCACATCGCTCAATTCGGCCAGTTGCGCGGCGCGCCAGCGGCGTTCACCAGCGATGATTTCGTATTTGTCGGTAGCGATTTTGCGGACAATAATCGGCTGAATAATACCCTGGGCGGCGATAGAGTCGGCCAGCTCCCGTAGTTTTACCGGGTCCATGTCCTTGCGCGGCTGATATTTGCCGCGTTGCAAAAATTCCACCGGCAAAGTCTGGGTGTCCTGGGACTTTTCGGTAACCGGCGTTACCTCACCCAGCAATTCACTTAAACCCCGACCTAAACCACGTTTTTTTTGCATCATTTTTTTGCCGCTTTGTCTTTTCGGATCATTTCACCGGCCAGGGCGATGTAGGCCAGTGCCCCACGCGAAGCTTTATCATAAGCCAGAACCGGCACGCCATGACTGGGCGCTTCAGCCAGACGGATATTTCTGGGGATGGTGGTGCGAAACACCTTGTCGCCAAAATATTCCAGCAATTGATCGGAAACGTCTTTACCCAGCCGGCTGCGGCTGTCCACCATGGTGCGTAAAATCCCTTCCAGATACAGGCCGGGATTGATGTTCTCCCGCACACTTTTCAGCGTTGCCATCAGCGATGACAGACCTTCCAGGGCGTAATATTCACATTGCATCGGAATCAGCACACTATGCGCTGCTACCATAGCATTCAGCGTCAACATATTCAACGATGGTGGACAATCAATCAAAATATAATCGTAGCTGTTCTTTACACTTAACAGCGTGTCGGCCAGCCGCCGTTCCCGGTGCGGCATGTTCATTAATTTCACTTCGGCGGCAGTCAAATCAGAATTGCCGGGAATCAGATCAAACCCCAGTTGCGGGTTTTTGATAATAATTTCAGTCACCGGCACTTCTTCCAGCAATAATTCGCAACTGGAATAGTCGGTATCATCTTTCACCACCCCACAGCCCATAGCGGCATTGCCCTGCGGATCCATATCAATCAGCAGCACCTTGCGTTTGGTGGCGGCCAGTGCCGCCGCCAGATTGACGCTGGTGGTGGTTTTGCCCACGCCGCCTTTCTGATTGGTAATTGCAATAATTTTAGCCATTTTTTAAATTCTCCAAAACGATCAGACAGCGCTCGGCTGCTATGCCCGGCACCGTCAACGGTATGATCCGGTAGGTGGAAGACAATTCCAGCAGTTCCTGCTCGGGCTGCTTACCCTTCATGGCTAACAATAAACCGTGTTCCGCCAGCAAATGTCCGGTCAGTTGCATGATTTCCGGCATGGCGGCAAAGGCGCGGCATAGCACCGCAGAAAATAAGGTCTCGGGTTTGAATAATTCCACCCGGCTAGTCACCACGTCCACATTTTTCAAACCCAGTTCCAGCACCGCCTGCTGCACAAACCGGGTTTTCTTGGCGTTGGAATCCAGCAGGGTGAAATGACAGTCCGGCCGGCAAATAGCCAGCGGAATCCCCGGCAAACCGGCACCGGTGCCGATGTCGGCAATCCGCGGCGGCTGGATATGCGGCAGGATGGCCAAGCTGTCCAGAATATGAAAATCCACCATCTCGGCAGGATCGCGGATGGCGGTGAGGTTATAGGTTTTGTTCCACTTTTCTATTAACTTAATAAAATGCAGCAAAGCGCTGATTTCGGTTTCGGCCAACGGCAAGGCCAATGCAGCAATACCTTGCTGCAGTTTTTCACGATAGGCCGGCATATCAGGCGCTTTTCTTTTTCAGATGTACCAGCAGCAAGGAAATGGCTGCCGGGGTGATGCCGGGTATCCGGGCCGCCTGACCCAGGGTTTCCGGTCTTTGTTTTTTGAGTTTTTCGCTGACTTCATTGGACAGGCCCGACACCTCGCTGTAATCGACATGCTCCGGCAGTTTTAAATGTTCGTAACGCAGGGTACGGTTAATCTCGGTTTGCTGGCGGTCAATATAACCGGCATATTTGGCCTGTATCGCCACTTGTTCGGCCACTTGTTCATCCACTTCGCTGTCATCAGTAAAGCCCAGCAAACGCTCCACATCCACTTCCGGACGGCGCAGCAATTCCATCAAACTGGCTTCTTTCAGCAGCTTTTTGCCCCAGTGTAATTCGGCCAGTGCGGCTTCATCGGTTTCGGCTCTGATCCATTTTTTGGCCAGTTTGCCCTGCAAATTGGCAATGGCTTCACGTTTTTCAATAAAGTGCTGCCAGCGGGCATCGTCAACCAGACCCAGCGCCCGGCCCTGTTCGGTCAGCCGCAGATCGGCGTTATCCTCGCGCAGTTGCAAACGGTATTCGGCGCGGCTGGTAAACATCCGGTACGGTTCAGCAGTGCCACGGGTAATCAGATCGTCTATCATCACCCCGATATAGGCTTCGTCACGGCCTGGACACCAGCTTTCCAATCCTTGCGCCAGACGCGCGGCATTCAGGCCGGCAATCAGACCCTGGGCGGCGGCTTCTTCATAACCGGTGGTGCCGTTGATCTGGCCGGCAAAAAACAGACCGTCCAGATGTTTGGTTTCCAACGAGGATTTCAAATCGCGCGGATCAAAATAATCGTATTCAATGGCATAGCCGGGCCGGACAATCTCGGCATTTTCAAAGCCGATCATGGTACGGATAAAGCGGTATTGCACATCAAACGGCAGACTGGTGGATACCCCGTTCGGGTAAACTTCGTTAGTGGTCAGACCTTCCGGCTCCACAAAAATCTGATGCGAATCACGTTCGGCAAAGCGCACCACCTTATCTTCAATAGAAGGGCAGTAACGCGGGCCGATACCGTCTATAATACCGGTGTACATCGGCGAACGATCCAGGCCGGAGCGGATGATATCGTGGGTTTCGCTATTAGTGCGGGTAATGTGGCAGCAGATCTGGCGCGGATGCTGGCTGCGCTGGCCCATGAAGGAAAACACCGGCAGTGGCGTATCGCCGTGTTGTTCCTGCAATTTGCTGTAATCAATGGTGCGGCCATCGATACGCGGCGGGGTGCCGGTTTTCAGCCGGCCTATGCGTAACGGCAGTTCCCGCAAGCGCTCGGCCAGGGCTATGGAAGCGGCATCGCCGGCCCGGCCGCCGCTGTAGTTTTCCAGGCCGATATGGATGCGTCCGGCCAGAAAAGTACCGGCGGTCAGCACCACGGCTCTGGCGTTGAATTCCAGACCCATCTGGGTTTTTACGCCGGTAACCCGGTTGCCGGTGACCAGCAGATCAGCAACGGTTTGCTGAAAAATGGCCAGATTGGCTTGATTTTCCAGCGCGCTGCGCACCGCCTGTTTATACAGCTGGCGATCGGCCTGAGCGCGGGTGGCGCGAACCGCCGGGCCTTTGCTGGCGTTAAGGATACGAAATTGAATACCGCCCTGATCGATGGCTTTTGCCATAATACCGCCCAGTGCATCGATTTCTTTAACCAAATGGCCTTTACCGATACCACCTATGGCCGGATTACAGCTCATTTGACCCAAGGTCTCGATGTTTTGGGTCAGCAACAGGGTTTGCGCGCCGCCGCGTGCAGCGGCTAATGCCGCTTCAGTACCGGCATGGCCGCCGCCTATTACGATCACATCAAAGTCTTTCTGGAATTTCACAGCTAATTTATGGTCAAATAAAAGCGCTATCTTAATAGTTTATGAGGAAAAAATCATGAGAAAACAAAACCAAACCCCGCAAGCGGCGGATTTACCGCTAAAAAATCCGGTGGCGAAATTCGCTCACCATTGTAACAAGGCCTTGGTTTTTGCCGATAAGCGCCAATATCGTCGTAAAGGCAAACACGCCGGGCAGGAGCCTTTCTTAATCGCTTGCGCTTAAGTGATTCAGAAAGGCTCTCGCTAGGCCCAGGCAACATAAGGATTTCAACACCAGTGAAAGTAAGCATAGAAGATAAAGTTCAAACCCGGATTCCCACCAAACATGGCGAATTTATACTCCATTACTATACCAATTCCATAGACGACAAAGAGCATATCGCTTTCGTCAAAGGCGATGTGGCAAACAAACACGATGTGCCGGTGCGCATCCATTCCGAGTGTTTTACCGGGGATGTACTGGGTTCCAGACGCTGCGATTGTGGTGAACAGCTGGACATGGCGCTGGGTCTGATTAATCAGGCCGGCACCGGTGTGCTGATTTATTTGCGCCAGGAAGGCCGCGGCATCGGTTTGTTAAAAAAACTGCAGGCCTATAATCTGCAGGATCAGGGTTTGGACACCGTAGACGCCAATATTCATCTGGGTCATTTGGCCGACGAGCGCCAGTACGATATTGCTGCATTAATCCTCAGCGATTTAAAAGTGCGTTCCATTGCCCTGATTACCAATAATCCGCAAAAAATCGACGAGCTCACCGAACTGGGTATGCCGGTAAGCCGACGTATACCCATCGAAACCCATATTCATCTCGACAATGTCGATTATCTTAAAACCAAGGCCGAACGCATGCATCACTTGCTTTCCGTACCAGACTCCCAATAAGCCAGCGTATGCTAGATCATTTAAAACTGCCGGTTTCGGCACTGAAGCTTACTATTGATTTGCCCAATATCAGCTCAACCAAACCCATCGCCGGCCAGTTGCCCGGTATCATCGGTCAGCAGCGCGCCCAAGCCGCACTGGCTTTCGGCATTGATATGCAAGCGCCAGGCTACAATATTTTTGTGATGGGCGATCCCGGCACCGGGCGCTTGTCTATGGTCAGCCATTATCTGTCCGGTTATGCCGAGCAGCAGGAACCGCCGCTGTCCTATGCCTATGTGGACAATTTTGAGAATCCGCGCGAACCGGTAGTGGTGCAATTGCCTTCCGGGGAAGGTCAGGCCTTTTATAAAGACATTGAAAAGCTGATCGACAATGTGCTGGCCACTTTTCCGGCGGCTTTTGAAAGCCCCAGCTATCAACAGAAAAAAACTGCGATAGAGCGGCGTTTCAATCAGCGCTATAACAGCGCTATTGATCAGGTGGATAACAAAGCCCGCGACATGCGGGTGGCCTTATACCGGGATAGCGATGCCATCACCTTTTTGCCTATCCGCAACGACAAAGCGCTGGACGAGGAACAATTTACCCTGCTGCCGCAAGCCGAACGCGATGATTTTCATAAACACACCGAAGAACTGGAAGAGTTTTTGGGTGATGTGTTGCTGGAACTGCCGCAATGGCGGCGTACTCTGGTGGAAGAAATGCGCCAGCTGGACAACGACACCATTAAATTGGCATTAGAGCCGCTGTTTGCCGAGCTGAATGAAAAATATCAGAATATTGATGATGTGATTACTTATTTGGCTGAGGTGGAAAAAAATCTCGGCAACACCATCAGTGATTCTCTGATGCCGAATCGCCATCAGGACAGCCGGGAAAGTGCCGGCAAGCGCGTGCTGCTTAATGAGCAATATCTGCCCAATATTCTGGTGGACTGTAAGCACGACACCCAGGGTGCGCCGGTGATTTACGAACCACACCCCATTTATCAAAACCTGTTTGGCCGCATCGAATACGTTAACGATCAAGGTACGCTGGTCACCAATTACCGGCGCATCTGTCCGGGTTCGCTGCATCGCGCCAATGGTGGTTATCTGATTCTGGATGCCGAAAAAATCCTGACGTATCCTTTCGTCTGGGAAGGTTTGAAACGCGCCTTGCAGTCTGGCCGTATAGAAATCGAATCGCCGTATTCCGAGCTGGGCATTAATACCATCACCCTGAAACCCGAGGTGATACCGCTTAATGTCAAAGTCATCCTGGTGGGTGCTAGGGATATTTATTATCTGCTGGAAGAGCTGGATAGCGAGTTCAACGAAATGTTCCGGGTGTTGGCCGATTTTGACGACCATATCAAACGCAGTTCGGACAGTATTGCCCAATTTGTGCAGCTCATGACTCAACAAGTACGTGATTCCGGGGCCAGAGAGTTGACCGCCCCGGCCCTGTTACGGCTGATCGAATACAGCTGCCGGCTGGCGGAAAATCAGTCGCATTTGTCGGCGCATGTTAACAGTTGTCTGGAAATCATTGCCGAAGCCAATTTATTGGGCAGCCAGCGTGGTGCCAGCCATATCGACAAAGCCGAAATCGAACTGGCCCTGACGGCCAGGGAGCAGCGCAATGGCCGGATTGCCGAAGCAGTGCTGGAAGAAATGTTGGACGGCACCATCCTCATCGACACCGATGGTCTGGCGATTGGTAAAGTCAACGGCCTGACGGTGATGGATATCGGCGGCAGCAGTTTTGGTGCGCCGGCGCGGATTACCGCCACTGTCCACCCTGGTTCACGCGGCATTGTCGATATTGAGCGTGAGGTGGAACTGGGGCAGCCTATTCATTCCAAAGGCGTGATGATCTTGACTGGTTATCTGGGCCATTGCTATGCCCAACAATTTCCGCTGGCCATTTCCGCCAGTATTGCTATGGAGCAATCCTATGGTCACATCGACGGCGACAGCGCCTCGCTGGCCGAATTGTGCTGTTTGATTTCAGCGCTGACCAGGGTGCCTATCCAGCAGGGTTTTGCTTTAACCGGTTCTATCAATCAATACGGTGAAGTGCAGGCTATCGGTGGCGTCAACGAAAAAATCGAAGGCTTTTTCAATCTGTGTGCGGCCAGAGGTTTGACCGGCAAGCAGGCGGTAATCATTCCAGCCTCAAATAAGCGCAATCTGATGTTAAAGCAGGATGTGATTGATGCCGTGGCGCAAGGTTTGTTTGCCATCTATTCAGTAGCCAATGTCGATGAGGCCTTGGCGCTGTTAATGAATCAGCCGGCGGGCGCGGTGGATGCCAACGGTCAGTATCCGGAAGGCAGCATTAACTTTAAGGCAGTGGCGCGCTTAAAGGAAATTTCCGACATATCCGGTGATGAAGATAAGGAAGTGGAGGGCGCTTAGCCAGGGTGTTCGATAGCCATGTAGGGTGGCTTCGCCGCCAGGCAAGCCACCAAGCCACCTAACGCAAACTTAACCCCCCACTCAAGCTAAAGCTGTAATCTGGCCAGTTTTTTAAGGCCAATGCTGGGTACCGCGCCAAAGGTTTTGCGAAATTCATGGCTAAAATGCGCCGAATCGGTGAAGCCGGCTGCATGTGCCGCGTAAGTAAAATTATTGCCTTTGATGATCTCGCGGATCGACATTCTCATCCGGTTCCAGCTGCGGTAACGCCGAAACGGTACACCGATTTGGGCCGTGAATAAATGCTGCAGATGTGATGCCGATAGGCCCACACTGTCGGCTATGGTAGTTAAAGCGGTAAGCTCATCACCGTTTTGGTAAAGATGATTCACCACTTGCGCGATACGCGGATCGATCACTGTGCCGCCCCGCCGTTTGGAAAAGCCTAATAGATCATCCAATACCGCGCCGTTCCAGGCCGGGTTATAACGGTCTTCATAAAGATCTCGCATAAATCTGATTTCACCGCCGTTGCCGACCAGGGAACCATTGACCTCGCGGCAATTGTTTATCAGCGGCAGCAAGGCCTCAATACCAGCTGTATTCGGTTCAATATAAAATACCGCCAGCGGTTCACCTCCCACATCCAGTTCATGCAAGCCGCCGGCCGGAATCACCGCTGTACGGCACCACATCCAGTCACTGCCGGGCAAACGCAGCCGAAACTTGCCGTAAATCCCTGCCAAAAAAACCGGCGCGCCATGCTGATGGTTGGCGTTGTAATACAGGGGGCCGGTAAAAAACATGTGCTGGTCATTAATATCCCAGAGAGCGTCATATCGCGGGGGCTGGGCAATAGCAGGTTTATACATTGGGCTATGGGTCATGGCTTATGCTCTCCTGTGTCGTTTGACATTCACGACTGTTAGTCTATTTATGGCAGTTTTTTCACCAACAACTCTAAACGCAAGCCAGAAACCTTGGCTTGCCATAAGGCAGCGTTAACTGGAAACGTCCGGCTGTCCCCGGTGAGTTGGTAGCCGCGTCGTTGATAAAAGCTGAGCAACTCTGGGCGATGATCAATTACCCACATGGCAAACTCTGTTATTGCCCAGCGTTGTTGCGCCTTGGTTTCAGCTGCCGCCAATAACTGTTTACCTATGCCCTGGTTTTGCCGGCCAGGTGCTACGGCCAGCATACTAAACTGGACTTGTTGTCCGGTTTTTTGCAAATGTACGCAAGCCAGCAATTCTTGCCGGCATCGACCGGTTAATATGATGGAATCCGGTGCGCCAAGCAAATCGAGTATATCTGTCAGATCGGTTCTGCTGCCGCTGAGCAAATCGGCTTCGGTGGTCCAGCCCAGCCGACTGGTTTCGCCGCGATAAGCACAGTTGATTAGTCTGACCAGCGCTTCGGCATTGCTGGCCTCAGCCTCGGAAAACACCAGTTGCATTGTTTAGGTCACTAACATCCAGTGGCAATTAAGCGGAAAAAATGGCTTTAAGCCGCAACTTAAGCTTGTCTTTAAGTTGTTTGGCATATTGATAAATAGCGGTATCAACCACTTTCTGATGCGCCCAGTGCAACCAGTCACTGATGGTAGTGTAAATGATATTAATGGCTTTGAATGTCAGTAATTGCGGCTTGGTCAGGGCAAATACCCGCGCTACCAGCAAAGTGCCCAGCAGTTTGGAGAGTATTTCCAACAAAATACCCGGCCAGATCTGAGCATGTATTAAAAACCATAAAGCCGCCAGATTGATCGGCAGTACCAGCAGAATCGGCACCAACACCGCCAGTAAAGCTATCGGCGGGGTGGTTTGTATCAGCCAGCGTTCGATGTATTCCAGATGAAGCTGGCGGATCAGGTAATGACCCAGCGCCGATAATAAATCCCATAACCATTCTTCGATAATCAGAAAAATAGCTAAAATGCTAAGCAATAGTTTTTTCATAACTTTTTTACGGATAGCGTAACTGAAAGGGCCTGGGTAAATACCAGTGCCGGAAATTTTTCCCAGATAGTTACTATTTCAAATAATACCAGGACTTGCAACTTAATTGATGGCTTGGTCGGTAGTTGTCTGGAAAATGACCGGCTGATTGGATGGCTAGTAGCTGACCGATCATATTTTGACGGATGGCGTAGGATGTATTGAACGCAGTGATGCGCATCAATCGCGAACCATGTGCTTGCAGAGTCGACACATCTTCAAACGCTGCCGTCAAAGTAATATTGGTCAACCACTAGTCGAAACTTGTTAGGTACGGTCTGCTACACTTGGTGGCTTGATTGTTAAATGCAGGTATGGAGAAACCAATATGTCAAAACCAAAATACGATGTCATTCAGTGGCTGTCTGAGGTAGAAGAGCATGATTACCCTGCTGCTGAATCCTATCTCAGTCTGATTTACAGCAACGATCAGGTGGCTGACATGATACACAGATTAAAAAACGCCCGTATCGTGCAGTATAAAGCCAAGGACATATTTCGAGCCTCACAACTGTCCTTGTTAGGCGTCAGTAATTCCCATGTTGAAAAGGACAGAAAAAAGATTATGAAGGGCAAGAGCCTGTCGCCGCTTTTGTTGGTGCGTGATCAGGCTATCGGCAAAGTAGTGATTGCTGATGGTTATCATCGCTTGTGTGCGATTTATCAGTTTAATGAAGATGAACTAATTTACTGTAAAATTATTTGAACAAAATTGTAATTAACTGGTTTGTAATTACCTGTAGGGTGGATTCGCCGCTAGGCAATCCACCAAAACACTTACACTGAATAATGACGCTGGTTTTATTTGCTTGTCCGCAGGAGCCGAAATAAAAGTGAAATTTTCTTCAATAGTTGGGCGTTCCGGCTCTGGTTTTAGCCCTGCTATACTGCTTGCTGATGCCATTGCCGGCTTATCGGTTGCCTTTATATTGCTCCCGGAAGCCGTAGCCTATGCGGCCATTGCCCATCTGAGTATTCAAGCGGCTATCGCCGCTGCAGTTGTCGGTCTGCTTTGCTATGCCTGCTTAGGCAAAAGCCCATTTGCCATCGTTGCGCCCACTTCCTCGGCAGCCGCACTGCTGGCAGCGGTGGTATTGTCTTTGCACCCGCTGGATGCTGATGCCGCCATTGGTTTTGGCAGTGCTTTGGTAATTTTAACCGGTGCCGGATTATTGGTGGTTGCCAAAGCTGGTTTGGGCCGGCTTTCGGCCTTTGTCTCACGCCCGGTGCTGCATGGCTTTTCATTTGCGCTGGCTGTGACCATTATTATTAAGCAGCTGCCGATTTTGTTCGGAATAGACGTGGCGGCAACCAGTCCTTTGCCGATTATTATTGAGCTGATACACCATTACCAGGAATGGAGTGCCTGGAGCACCGGTATAGGCATCGGGGCTTTGCTGATATTATGGCTGCTGAAACGCTGGCCGATAGTGCCCGGCGCATTTGTGATTCTGGTGGCCGGTATTGGCTTAAGTGCCTGGCTGAATCTTGCCGCCTTACAGGTGGATATTGTCGGCCCTTTGCACATCAAGCCGCCGGCATTTGTGTTTCCGGAATTACCATTGGAAAAATGGTTAAGATTGGCCGAGCTGGCGTTTGGTTTGCTGGTGATTATTGTGGCTGAATCCTGGGGCAGTATTCGGAGTCTGTCACTTAATCACGGTAATAGTGTTGAGCCCAATCGGGAATTGTTGGCGTTGGGTGCGGCTAATCTGCTGTCGGGTTTGTTGCAGGGTATGCCGGTTGGAGCTGGTTTCTCGGCCAGCTCAGCCAATGAAGCCGCAGGAGCGCAAACCAAACTGGCCGGAGTGGCGGCAGGTGTGGTTTTGTTGCTGATGACGCTGTTTGGCCAAAAATGGATAGGCCTGATTCCAGAGCCTCTGGTGGCGGCGGCAGTGATCAATGCCTTAAGTCATGCCTTAAATCCCAAGTCCTTGCTGGCCTTATGGCGTATCAATCGTGATCAATATCTGGCGCTGGCGGCAGTGTTGGCGGTATTGGCTTTTGGGGTATTGCACGGCATGTTGATCGCCATCGCTTTATCTTTGATGGCTGCTATTCGGGCGTTTAGTCAACCGGTGGTCAGGGAACTGGCCAAGCTGGACGATACTACTGATTATGTGGACAGAGATAATCACCCCAGCGCTGTAGTGCATGACAGACTGTTAATCCTGCGTCCGGAAGAACCGCTGTTTTTTGCCAGCGTGGAAGGTATTCTGGCCGAAATTAATCACCGGCTACAACTCAGTAGTGATGTACGCACCCTGATTATTAGTTTGGAAGTAAGCGCCAATCTGGATAGTACGGCAGCTGAATGTTTAATCGAATTTACCCAGCAGCTGGAACAGCAAAACAAAACACTGGTTCTGGCCAGGGTTAAAGATCCTATCAGCTCATTATTATTACAGCTGGCGCATGATAAATTTGCCGGCAAGTTGTTTTGGAGTGTTAACGATGCCGTGCTGGGGGCAAAAAAGTTGGAAGAAATGGCATTGCTATAATTTATGTTGGATGCCTGGTTTAAGCATGGAGGTTTTTCCCACCATAACGTCCACCGCTTTTAATAACCGTTTAAAAATGGATTGTTGGCAATAAGGGATGTTATGTTTTTGACAGAGAGCCATCACTTGCGGCTGTAATAGCTGGTATTGTCTTAACGGCATATTCGGCCATAAATGATGTTCGATTTGATAATTTAACCAGCCGTAAAAAAAGTCATTGAAATCAGATCCGGTTGGGTAATTGACTGAGCCTAAAATCTGCCGTAAGTAAAACTCACCCTTGCCTTTAGCCTTTTCATCAAACATCATCACGTCATCGCCGGCGTGATTGGGGATCATCACCACAAAGCTGTGCACATTGGTAAAAATTTCTGCCATGATGGAATTAAGCAAGACACTGATGGCGGCAAAACTGCCTATAGGCAAGAACAGCAAGGGCAATACGACGAAACGATAGCCGGTATAGGGCAGGACGCTATACAGCCACAAGGAGCGACCTTGCTGGGTAAACGGACTCCATGCTCCGATGCGGGTCATGACCGGTTCGGGCAGGTCTTGTTGGCGGGCGGCATTCAGGCACAGTTCTTTATGGGTACGGGGTGTGTAATAAATAATTTTCCAGATACCCGCAAACAAGGCCACTATCGTATAGCGTTGCCACATCGGCAGGCGTGATTGTCTCAGCCATTCCATATTGTGCTGGGCATTGTTGGGGTCGGTTTTTTCACCCAAACTGTAATGATGCAATAAATCATGTTCGTGATGCCAGCCCGGTATTGTCATCCAGTCCGGCCAATCGAAAAACCGTCTCCAGCCTTGGGCAAATTTTTTACTGGTGTAGTTTTTGGGTATCCCGTTAAGTTTGTCGTAACCTTTATGAATGACAGGATGCGCCACTTGGGTCCAGCGGGTAAAACTGCCCATACTGATGAATAATGCGGACAGCGGATTAGGCATTATCCAGGCAGTGCCATAACCGATAATTGAGCAGGCTTTGCCCCAGCGCTCCATTTTTTTTAAATGTTTGTAATCTGCTGCGCCGATATTGGCTAAGGCTTGTTGGTGAATTTGGCTGATATCTTTTGCTAATTGCTCACGATCTACCGACTGGTAACTATTTAAACTCAAAACGGATTGCCTCTTTATAGTGCTTTGGTGGGGTTAGGATGTCGAGGAATGTAGCAGATCAGGCTTGATGCTCAGGAGCTGAATCAATACCCACAAATACCAACAATCGAATCGTCAGCGATTGTCAGCCATTGCTCCAGGGAGGTGCTGGCCGGCACAATCAGCAGGCGCCATTTTTTAAGCCGTTGACATTGACTGTTTTCATGGAATAAATAAATCGAGATCGCATCCACCCATTATAGGTGTAATCTCGGCAAAATCATGCAATTTGGTAAATTGAATAAACAAAATATTGTAGGTCTTCTATAGCAGCACTGTTCAACGTCCACTCGAGGCTGGAACCGCAAGTGAGCGTAGAAAATTCAAGCTGGTGATTTTTCTTATTTGAATGTAAAACCATATCGCAATAGAATACCCAGCGGCTTACTAGGATTTTATTTCACAAATCCGGGTAATGTTTTAATAAATAAAAATCATGGGGTTGGCATAAAGTTGGGATTGGTCGTTTTTGCCGTTAAGCAATAATTTTCTCCCAAGGTGTTTGAGCCAGACTAATTTACGTACAGAAACAAAAAAATCTAATA
This sequence comes from Methylomonas paludis, assembly GCF_018734325.1. Lineage (NCBI taxonomy): Bacteria > Pseudomonadati > Pseudomonadota > Gammaproteobacteria > Methylococcales > Methylococcaceae > Methylomonas > Methylomonas paludis. The sequence goes on from NZ_CP073754.1 coordinate 3,642,490, forward strand.
TGCAAACATCAAAAATAAAAATTAAAAAATATGTGACTTTGATTTGTTTCGGCGCATTGCTGTCGATGCTTAACCCGGCTTGGGCTGAATCGGATATGCAACTCCAGGAAAAAGCACTCAAGGCCAGGGAATTAAGTCGTCAGGGTGGCGTGGATCATTCTGCCCACACCAATCCGGCTAGTGAGGCAGAGGTGTTCCGTGGCGTTTTTTATGGCTATTTACCATGTAAAGAAAAAGACTGTGATGGTTTTAAAATGACATTGTCTTTGAAACAAAAAAACAATTATCTGCTGGTTACCCAGAACGCAATGGCTTCTGCCAGAGAATATTACGATAAAGGCAAATACAGCTGGGATGATGTCAGTCATATTTTGACCTTAACTTCCAACAAAGATAGTGTCCAACGTCTGTTCACCATTAAAGATGCCGGCACCCTGATTCAGCTCGGCAGTAATGGCAAGCCTTTGCCTGGTGACCAGGATGACTATACCTTGAATAGAAGCGATAAAGCTAAATCCCGGGAAGTGCATATTCACTAAGCAAAGTGTCGGATGGCCGAGCAGAAGCATAGCTGTTCATAGCTTTACCAGGATAATGGCGCCCGCCTTGATACCCCCGCTTCTATTCCTGGTAAAGTTTGTGACTATGCTAGGAATAGGCTTTAATCAGGCAATCAATTTAAAATCGCCTAAACTCAATGCACTTGGATGGCTGTTGACGCCAATCACAGCAATTTCAACTGGATTGGAGGTGCCGGCATTGTAATAAAGCCCGCCGGTGCCGGCATTGTAATATAGATAATCGCTGGGGCTTTGGGCAGTGCTGGCGTTAGCAAAGTTTGCAGCCGATACGCTGTTTGCTCCGGCAAAAGCGCTAAAAACTGATTTGGATAACTCAATTTGTCCGGTATTTTCCCAAAATTGACTGATGTTAATAGGGGTGGTGGATGGTGCGTTATTAAAAACGTATGTGGAATGGATAATTTCTTTGATTTGTTGATTATCGGTATCGGCAATATAAACGTTGCCTGCGCTATCCACCGCTATACTGCTAATTGTCATGGGTACGTTCGTGCCCGAATCATTGCCAGAAAGCAGTGTGGTAACGACATGGTTACCGGCTGAGATTTCTTTAATTGCGTTGTTACCGCTATCCACCACATAGAGATTACCGACACTGTCCATTGCCAGGGCCGTTGGTGTGGACAGACCGCTAGCGAATATGGTTTGCGGGGTGGTGGTGCCTGCAGCAATTTCACTAATACTATTATTGCTGGAATCAGCAAAATAGATATTACCTGCATTATCAACAGCAATGCCTCCCAGAGTGCCTGCACCGCTTGCAATTTGAGTATTGATATTATGGCTGCCGTGTGTAAATTCCAGAATGTCATTATAGCTGTCAGCTACATATAAAGTGCCGGTAGTGTCTGTCGCCAATCTGTAAGGATAAATACCGTAAGCGCTGCCATATAGAATAGGCTGCAGACTATGGCTGGTGGCGCTTATGGTATCAATTTCCTGATTAAAGCCGTCAGCGTATAGATTGCCCTGATTGTCCAGGGCGATAAAATTAAAAGACCCTGAACCGGCTGAGATTAAAACCGGTGCTGATGAGCTGCCTGCCTTAATTTCCTGAATAGTGCCGTCGCTAAAGAAAATATTGCCCTGATTGTCGACCGCAAGACTGTAAGGGCTAACATTAGTAGCCAATACCTGCATCGCAGCGCCTGTTACCGATAATGGTAGTGTGGATTTGGCTGTGCCATAGCCGCCATCCCAGTTGGCGCTGGCGGAAATACTATAGCTTTGACCATTATTGCTTGTGCCGTTGGTATTAATAAATGCATTGACGGTGGCCTGATCGCTGCTGCTTAATGTGATGCTAAAACCATTATTACTGATATTGCTGACGATATCATTAGCCGTATTAAATGTGTAACCGGCAAGACCGTAGGCGATACCGCCATTGTATAGTGGCAGGGAAACCATAAAATGGCTTAATGCCAATGCATTGTGACTGAGTAAATTACTGCCTGTATAACTAAAAACGCCGCTGCTGGCGTTGTAACTGACGCCAGTCAGTACCGGAATGGCTGTCAGGGCGCTGTGAGTGATTTCTTCAATAGCATTGTTGCCGCTATCGGCGATATAGAGATTGCCGGCATTATCAAGCGCAACAGCGGCGGCTTTTTTCAAGCGGCTATCGCTAAGTGATAACAGACTTTGGGTGTTGGCGGTAAACACTTCCACACCATTCTGATCAGCTATATACAAGTTACCGCTGTTATCGACAGCAACACTGGTAGGGCTGAATAGTCCTGAATTAACTAGGGTGGTTTGGCTGTTACTGCCTGCGGCTATTTCTTCGATAGCGTTGTTGCCAGTGTCGGCAATATAAACATTGCCTGCGCTGTCAACCGTCACACCTTGTGGATTATTTAAGCCGCTAACCGCTAGGGTGGATGAGTTGTTGCTGCCTGCGGCTATTTCATCAATGGTATTGTTGATAGGGTCTGCAACGTAGATATTACCTGCACTGTCGACGGCAATGCCTTGCGGACTGCCGAGAATATTATCCGGGATTGTGGTTAGCGTTTGGGTGTTGGGTATAAATTGCTCAACCACTTTGTTGCCGGTATCGGCAATATACAGATTGCCGGCACTATCAAGGGCTATGGCTTGCGGATTGTTCAGGCCGGTGGTGATCAGATTCGTCAGGGTCTGGCTGCCTGTCGCCAGTTCTTTGATCGCGTTGTTAAGTGTATCGGCAATGTACAGATTGCCTGAACCATCAATGGTAATACCTTGTGGGCTGTTAAGGCCAGATGCTATCAGGTTTTGTAAGGCGACGTTATTGACCCAGACACCGAGAGTGTTGATCAATGAGCCGGTATCACTATCCCAGTTGGCGCTGACCGACAGATTATAGGCGGTGCCATTGCCGGCCATGCTGCCATTATGGTTGATAAAGCTATTAATCGCTAATTGGTCGGCGCTGTTCAATGTAACGCTAAAACTGCTATTACTCAACGCAGTGATAGTGTCTGTACTGGCGTTGAAAGTATAGCTACTGCTGCCTGCCGATAGGGTGAAATTGTTTAGCGCAATGCCGATATTACTGCCATGATTGTCCAGATTGCTGCCGCTAACGGTAAAAACGCCGGTTGTCGCATTGTAAGTTACCCCAGATAGCGATGGTGTGGCGGCGTTGCTTACGGTAATGCTTTGGTTGCTGATGGTGTTGGCGCCGGTATCCCAACCGCTGGCGGCATAGAGATTGTAATTGCTTAGGCCGTCGTTAGCCTGATTGCCATTTTTGTTTAACAATCCGTTAATAGCTAACTGATCGGTACTGGAAAGCTGGATACTTAGTGTGCTGCTGCTTGGGGTGCTTGTTATGGTGCTGCTGTTACTCAGGGTGTAACTGCCGCCACCGTCGCCTTTAAGGCTTAGTTTGGCGATATTGTAGTCAGTGATCTTATTGGTGAGATTAGCACCGGTCAGAGTAAGCTGACCAGTGGCGGCGTTATAACTGACTTTGCTGAGTGTCGGTGCCGTTTTGCTGCTTAACAGACTGAAATCGCCTATGCTCAATGCAGATGGGTGGCTGTTGACGCCCACGACGGCAATTTCAATAGCGTTACCCGGATTGCTGGAGCCTTGGGCAGCATAATACAGTCCGCCGGTACTGGCATTGTAGTACAGATAATCGGCGGCACTGGTGGGGCTGCTGCTATTACTGAAATTGGCTGCAGTGATGCTATTACTGTTGGCAAAGGCTGTAAAAATGGATTTGGACAGCTCAATTTGCTGGGTATTTTCCCAAAGACTATTAATCGTAACCAGATTGTTATTGGTTGGAGCGGTGTTGAACAGATAATTGGCGTGATTCAGTTCCTTGATGACGCGGTTATTACTGTCCGCAATATAAAGATTATCCGCACTGTCCACTGCGATGCCGGTAGGGTTGGCAAGGCCGCTGGCCAGTACAGTGGTTACCGTGCGGCTACCTGCGGATATTTCCTTGATGTTATTGCTGATAGAGTCTGTGACAAAAACATTTCCGGCGTTATCAACGGCAATTCCCTGGGGCCTGTTAAGTCCGGTGGTCAGCAGGGTGGTTACGCTATGGTCGAGCGCTGAAATTTCTTTTATGGCCTTGTTTTGCGGGTCAGCAAAATACACGTTACCAACGTTATCAACGGCAATGGCATCCGGTACATTAATACCTGTGGCTGGCAGGGTAGTTACGTTGTGGATGCCTGCACTGATTTCTTTAATTGCATTATTTAATGTATCAGCAATGTAGATATTACCCGCAGTGTCAACCGCGATACTGGCAGGATTATTTAGGCCGTTGTTTAACAGAGTGATAGCTGTTTGGCTGCCGACAACAATTTCTTTAATCGCGTTGTCGCTTGAGTCGGCAATATAGAGATTACCTGCGCTATCGATGGCGACTCCCTGTGGAACAGAAAGGCCGTTGTTAAGCAGGCTGGATACAGTGTGGCTGCCTGCGGCAATTTTTTCAATGGCATTGTTGCCACTATCCGCCAAATACAGACTACCGGCACTGTCGATAGCCAGGCCAGAGATAATGCCTATGCCCGATGAAACCACGGTTTGTGTCGCGCCGGTTACCGACAGGCCTTGGCTGGTAATGGCATTCCCGCTGTTGCTGTCCCATTTGGCAGTTGTTGTCAGATTATAGGCACTGCTATTGCCGTTCAGGTTGCCGTTGTTGTTAAGCAAGGCATTGACTGTAGACAGATCGCTTGCATTGAGGGTAACCGTAAAGCCCCTGCTGCTTAAATTGCTGACTTTGTCGTTAAAGCTGTTAAAGGTATAACTGCCGGTGTTGCCTGCTGTCACAGTAAAATGGTTAAGTGCAACGCCGGTGCTGCTGCCATGGTTAGTCAGATTGTTACCGCTGAAACTGAATACGCCTGTTTCTGCGTTGTAAGCCAGCCTGGTGATCTGCGGGGTGGTTGCGTTACTTACCGTAATGCCCAGTGTTGTAATCGGATTGGCACCGGTGTCCCAGCCGATAGTGGTGCTTAGATTGTAAATGCTGCTGCCATCGTTAGCCAGGGTGCCATTTTTGTTAAACAGGCCATTAATGGCCAATTGATCAGTTACCGATAACTGGATGCTTAGGCTGGTGCTGGTAGGTGTGCCGGATATAGTGCTGCTGTTACTCAGCGTGTAGCTGGTATTGCCATCGCCTTTCAGAATGAAATCTGTAACCAGGTAATTACTACTGGCTGTGGTGAGATTGTTACCGCTTAAGGTGAGCTGGCCGGTGGCTGCGTTGTAGCTGGCACTGCTGAGCGTTGGTAATAAGCCGCTAACATAGACGGATTGGGTACTGATGCTGGCGCCGTTATTGCTGTCCCAGTTAGCCAAGCTGTTTAAGTTGTAAGCAGCGCCACTAAGGGGGGCGGTGCCGTTGACGGTGACAAAACTATTCACCGCTGTTTTGTCGGCATTGCTTAGGGTAATGGTAAATCCGGTGCTGCTGAGATTACTGACACTGTCGTTGGTCGCATTAAACTGGTAATTGCCGTTGCTACCGCCTGTCAGGCTAAAATTGTTAACAGCAATCCCGTTGCTGCTGCCGTGGTTGCTCAGATGATTGCCGGTAAAACTGAATACGCCGCTAGCTGCGTTGTAACTGACAGCTGTTAGTGTCGGGGCAACGGTATTACTGACGCTAATCGGTTGGCTGTTGGCTACACTGATGCTGGAATCCCAACCGCTGCCGGCATTCAGGCTGTAAATGCTGCCGTCATTGGCCGTTGTGCCAGATTTATTGAGCAGACCATTAATTGCCAGTTGATCTGTTGCCGATAATTGGATGCTGACGCTGGTATTAGTCGGTACGCCGGTTACGCTGCTGCCGGTGGTTAATGTGTAACTACTGTTGCCATCGCCTTTTAGCGTCAGGTTGGTAACCACATATTGATGACTGTCGGTGGTCAGATAAAGGCCGTTTAGGGTAAGCAGGCCATTGGCAGCATTATATTTAACGCTGTTGATGGTCGGTATCAGGCCGCTGACGGTGACGGGTTGACTGCTGATGCCCGCTCCACTGTCGCTATCCCAGTTGCTGGTCGCCGTTAAATTATAGGCAGCGCCGGTGCTGGGAGCTGTGCCGTTACTATTAACAAAGCTGTTAACCGCTGTTTTGTCGGTGCTGTTTAGGGTAATGGTAAATCCGCTGCTACTGAGATTAGCAACATTGTCATTGCTGGCATTGAATTGATAATTGCCGTTAGTACCGCCTGTCAGTGCGAAATGGTTAACGGCAATGCCATTGCTGCTGCCATGGTTGCTCAGATTATTACCGGTAAAACTGAATACGCCTGTGGCTGTGTTGTAACTGACCGATGTTATGGTGGGGGCTATAGCGTTGCTTACGGTAAGCGCTAGGCTTTTGGCTGCACCGATTCCGGTATCCCAGCCATTACCGGCATTAAGGGTATAGGTAGTACTACCATCGTTAGCCTGAGTGCCGGATTTATTTAATAAGCCATTGATGGCAAGCTGATCGGCGCTAGAAAGCTGGAATGTGACACCGGTGCTGCTGGGGGTGCCGAACAAATTGCTGCCACTGCTTAATGTATAACTGCTGTTGCCATCGCCTTTCAGCGTCAAACTGGTGGGTTGGTAATCAGTATTGCTGGCAGTAAAGTTATTGCCGCTCAGGCTAAGTCTGCCGCTACTGGCATCGTAACTGGCCTGAGTGATAGTCGGGAGTCCATTAACAGAAACCGCCTGAGTTGTAATCGCGTTGCCGTTGTCGCTATCCCATTTACCGGTCGCACTCAGGTTGTAAGCTGCGCCGGTTTGCGGATTTAAACCATTGGCGTTGACCAGGTGGTTGACGGTGGTTTTGTCTGCGCTGCTTAAATTGATGTTAAAGCCGGTTGCGCTAAGATTACTGATGCTGTCGTTGCTGGCGCTAAAGCTGTAACTACCGTTACTGCCGGTGAATTTAAAATTACTGAGGATAATGCCGTTACTGTTGCCGTGATTGGCAAAAGAACTGCCATTGACGCTGAATACGCCAGTAACAGCGTTGTAAGAAACCGCTGTGATAGTGGGGCTGGCGGAATTGCTGACAGTTATGCTCTGATTGCTGCTGGCACTGGCCGAGGTATCCCAGCCGGCATTACTGCTCAGAAGATAATTGCTGCTGTCGATAGCCTGGCTGCCATTTTTATTTAATAAGCCATTAATGGCCAGTTGGTCGGAGGCAGACAGTTGCAAAGTAATACTGCTGCTGGTGGGCGTGCCGAATACACTGCTGCTGTTGCTAAGGGTATAACTGCTGCCGCCGTCACCTTTAATAGTTAAGGCAGTGAGATTATAGTCGCTGTTAGTCGTGGTCAGATAGTTGCCGCTCAGGGTCAGTTTGCCGCTAGTGGCGTCGTAGCTGGCTGTGCTGAGCGTGGCTAGATTGCTGACAGTGACAGTCTGAGTGCTGATTGGATTGCCGTTATCACTATCCCATTTACCGCTGGCGCTGAAATTGTAGGCTGATCCGGTTTTTGGCTGTAGGCCATTAGCGTTAACGAAGCTGTTAACCGTTGCTTGATCCGTTTTGCTTAAAGTGATGCTAAAGCTGTTAGCACTCAAATTACTAACGGTATCATTGCTACTGAAGCTGTAGCTGCTATTGCCACCGGTCAATTTAAAATTGCTAACGGCAATACCGTTACTGGAACCGTGATTGCTCAGCTTGCTACCAGTGATGTTAAACACGCCGCTGGCAGCGTTGTAAGTCACCGAAGCTATCGTAGGTGAAGTGACATTGCTGACAGAGATCCCTAGGCTGTTGATGGCACTAGCACTAGCACCAGCATCCCAGTTGCCGCTAGCCGCTAAACTAAAATTGGTCGTGCCATCGTTAGCCTGAGTGCCGTTTTGGTTGAGCAAGCCGTCTATGGCCAGTTGGTCGGCTGTCGATAGCTGGATGCTGACAGTGGTGCTGGTCGGCGTGCCGCTGAGTATACTGCCATTACTCAAGGTATAACTACCACCGCCGTCACCTTTCAGGCTAAGAGTGGTGACGTTGTAATCAGCTGTATTTAATGTCAGATTAACGCCTGTTAGCTGCAAGATACCGTTGGCAGCATTATAGCTGGCGCTATTTAGGGTGGCAGGCACACCACTGACATTGATAGCTTGTGAACTGATGGCATTGCCGCTATCGCTATCCCAGTTGACGGTGGCACTTAAGTTATAGTTGGTACCGTTTAGAGACTGGTTACCGTTGTTATTGATAAATGTATTGACACTGGTTTGATCGGTTTTACTTAAATTAATGCTAAAACCAGTAGCGGTAAGATTGCTGACTGTGTCATTGCTGTTAAAACTGTAACTGCTGGTGCCTGCGTTAAGTTTGAAGTTGTTGAGGCTTATGCCGTTAATGCCGCCGTGATTGACCAGATGGTTGCCGCTGAATGCAAATACACCATTAGCGGTGTTGTAACTGACTGCGCTGACTGTGGGAGCCGTGACATTACTGACGCTGATGCTTTGAGTAGTGATCGCACTGCTACCGGTATCCCAACCGCTAATGGCTGACAAATTGTAGCTGGTTTTACCATCGTTGGCCTGATTGCCGTTTTTATTGAACAAACCATCCAGGGCAAGCTGATCGCCGACGGACAACTGTAGCGTGACGCTATTGAGCGTTGGGGTGCCGTTTACCGTGCTGGTATTGCTTAATGTATAGCTATTGCCGCCATCGCCTTTCAGCGTAAAGGCGTTAACAAGATATTGGCTGGCGTTGAGGGTTAAATGACTGCCGTTCAGGGTCAATTTGCCGGAGGCTGCATCGTAATTGGCAGCAGTCAATGTCGGCACATATCCAGTGGCGGTTAGCCCCAGGGTATTGACCGCATTGCCGCTATCGCTGTCCCAGCCGGCACTGGCTTTCAGATTATAAATATTGCCGCTACTGTTGGTGGTGCCATTCATATCAATGGAGCTGTTAACCACAGCATGATCGCTGCTGCTCAGCGTGATGGTAAAGCCGGTGCTGCTTAGATTACTGACCTGATCATGGCTGTTAAAGATATAACTGCTGTTACCTGCCTGCAAGGTAAAATAACTATCCGTAATGCCATTGTTACTACCTTGATTTACCAGATGATTGCCGGTAAAGGTCAATACCCCGCTGGCGGTGTTGTAACTGACTTTACTCAGGGTAGGAGTGGTGCTGTTACTGACGGTAATCGGCTGATTGATAATGGCGCCTGCACCGGTCTGCCATTCATTGGTAGCGGTCAGCAGGTAATGTGTGCTGTCTTGAGCTTGATTGCCGTTGTTATTCAGCAGGCCATTAATGGCCAATTGATCAATGCTGCTTAATTGTAGGTTAACGCTGGAACTGGTTAATGAACCGGCCACCGCCACCGAGCCACTGGTTAAGGTATAGCTGATGCCACCATCGCCGGTTAAAGTCAGGTCAGTGGGGGTAAAAGCCGAGGGAAGAGTCGAGCTATTGTAGCCGGTCAGCGTCAATACGCCATTGCTGGCATTGTAGCTGACGCTGTTAAGGGTGGGTGGATTGATATTGCTTGATTCAGTGATGGCAATGTTGACCGAACCAGAATTGTCGGCGTAGTAATTGTCATTAAATCCCAGAAGTAGCTCATAGGCATTTGTCGGTATCACCACCTTAGCACTATTCCCTATGGCAAATGGGGTGCCGACAATGACATCATTCGCGTTTGCGAACACGCCTACCAATTCCTCTAGATTGACATTGCCAGGAATATAATTGGCTGGTGGGGTACCAAGGAGGAAGTCGAAGCCATCTGTGATACCGCCTGCATCGTTACCTTGACCAACTCCAGGATTGACCAGGCCGCCGGTGTACTTAATGGTGAGGGAATCACCGGCATTGAAATGTAAAGTGCCTATGCCACTATAGACTTTGGTGGGAGGTAATGGTTGAGCAGAATAATTGAAGCCGGTTGGATAGCCGTATGAATAAGTTGGATTAAGTCCCGGATTCCAAGGCCCAGCTTTTCCGGAAACAGCAACTGCGGCAGTCGAGTTGAGATTGATCGTTGTAATGGTCTGCTGGCTGATGGCTGCTCCATTGTTGCTATCCCAGTTGGCTGTTGCTTTGAGCATAAGGGATAAGCCGCTGTTGGAATTAATACCTGCAGTATTCAAAATGCCGTTGAAGAACTGTTGATCTGCGCTATCCAGCGAAAAGCTAAAACCAGTTGAGGTAAGATTGTTGACGGTATAGGTGGGCTTAAAGGGGTTATAGCTGGTATTGCTCAGCGAGAAATCGCTTAGATTAATGCCGCTGCTGTTGCCGTGGTTCGTCAGATGATTGCCGGTGAAAACGAACTGACCGATAGTTCCATCATAACTCACGCCGGTAATGGTGGGGGCGTTGCTGTTGCTGACACTGATCCCCTGCGTGGTCAATGCCACTGCGCCCGTATCCCAACCGTTACTGGCTGATAGATTGTAGAGACTGCCATCATTTGCCTGGTTGCCGTTGTGATTGAGCAAACCATTGATAGCCAATTGATCGGTGCTGGAAAGCTGCAGGTTGACGCTGGTGCCGGTAGCGGTGCCAACGATGACATGGCCGCCCGTTAGCTGATAATGAGTGCCGCCATCACCAGTCAAAGTAAAGTCGTTAAGCTGATAACCGGCAGTGGTGCTGGTCAAATTGTTGCCGGTCAGAGTGAGTATACCGGTAGCGGCGTTGTAATTGGCAGCGCTTAGCGACGGCAGCGCTGATGCCGTTGACAGTAACCGGTAAGCTGTTGATTGCAGCACCACTATCATTATCCCACAATGCAGTGGTATTCAACTGGTAAGCCACACCACTCAGGGCAATACCGCCATTGGCATTCACAAAAGCGTTAACAGCAGCTTTGTCGCTAGTGTTTAAAGTCAGGGTAAAACCGTTGGCAGTCAGGTTACTAAGACTGTCTTGACTACTGTTGAAGGTATAGTGGCTATTGCCGTCGGTGCTGAGCGTGAAATTACTTAGATTAATTCCATTGCTGCCATTATTGATCAAATGGCTGCCTGTGATATTGAACACCCCGGTGCTTGCGTTATAGCTGACGGTGGTGAGACTAGGCGGTATCACATTACTGACAGCGACACCTAGAATGCTGACTGAGTTGGCGGTGGTATCCCAGCCGCTGCTGGCGCTCAGATTGTACGGTGTGCCGTTGTCGGCAGTGACGCCGTTATTGTTGAATAAGGTGTTGACAGCCTGTTGATCAGCCGCCGACAGCTGTAAGGTGATGCTGTGATTTCCTGAAATATTCAGTAACTTGCTGCCGCTGGTTAAGGTATAGTTGCTGTTACCATCACCTTTCAGGGTGAGATCAGTTACCAGGTAATCGTTGATACCGGTGGTTAATTTGTTGCCCGTCAGTGTCAGTTGACCATTGCCGGCGTTATAGCTGGCGCTGCTCAGCGATGGGCCATTGTAGCTGACGGTAGTGCCGTAACTGAGTCGGGCTATCGCGAAATCTGAGTTACTGCCGCCAGAACCGGCCAGGACTATTTTGCCATCAGTCTGTTCTGCAATGGCATAGCCATAATCCAGGCTGCCAAAATTAATGGTCTGCTGGCCGCTGCCATTAAAACTGGGATCTGGGCTGCCATTGGTTAAATATTGAGCAACCGCCATATCGTTGCCGTTATTGGTGGTGCCCACCACCACAATTTTACCATCTGGTCGGAGCAGCATTGCATAAGCATGAGCATTGGCAACTGTTGAACCACTGCTGCCAAAATCGGTAGTTACCAGGCCGTTGCTATTAAAGCTGAGGTCTTGAGTGCCGTTGGCATTCAGGCGCATGATCGCGAAATCAGTTGCCGGAGAGCCGCCACTTTGCAAATAACCTGCAATCAGGATCTTACCATCGGGCTGCAGTACCATCGATTCAATGCCGGAATAGACTGTACCGAACAGATTGAAGGTGGAGCTGGGATTGATGATCAATTCACCATTGCTGGCAAAGCTGGTATCCAGACTGCCATCTGGATTGTAACGGGCCATGGCAATTTCATAGCCTGTGGCGTTTAAGTCATTGCCGGCGACCAGTATTTTACCGTCTGATTGAATAGCAACAGACCTGATTTGCGAGAGACCGTTCAGATTGGTGGTGACCAAACCCGTGCTGTTAAAACTGCTATCCAGACTGCCATCCGGATTATAGCGAGCCAATGCAAAATTGTTATTTGCCGCACCGGCCAGAATGATTTTATTATCAGCTTGTACCGCCATGGCATTAGCGTATGCATTAGTATTGCTGCCAAAGCTGGTGGTGACCGTACCGCTGTGGTTAAAGCTTTGATCGAGCGTACCATTACTATTGTAACGAACCAGTGCAAAATTTGAACTGCTACCATTTGAGGTAGAGCCTGCCAGCAAAATTTTGCCATCTGCTTGTTGGGCAATGGCATTACCCTGATCGGTAGCGCCAAAATCCGTGGTAAGCATTCCTGTACCGGCAAAGCTGGTATCCAGGCTGCCATCTGCGTTGTAGCGGGAAATCGCAAAATCGATATTGGCGTCACCATATCCGGCAACCACGATTTTATTGTCTGTTTGAACCAGCACGGCACGCGCGACATCCGTAGAGCCAAAATCACTGAGAACTTTCCCTGTCCCATTAAAGCTGGTATCAAGATGGACATTGCCGGTTTGAATGGCGGTAACGTTAATGGCGGCAGTATCTGTTGCGCTGGAAAAGGCAGTGCTGCTTAGGGTATTGATATTAAGCCCACCATTACTTTCACCATAGATTTGCTGCATGGCCTTAAAACTGATGGCTGCACTGATAGCGCCATAAAATCCAGTTGGTGGCTGGTAATAAATTCGGGTATTTTTATCAGCAAACAGCGTTAAGGCACTGCTGGTGGTTAAGGTGCCCACTTTTAGCCAGGTTCCACCGTTATTGGTGCTATACCAGAGTGTACCCGGAGCAGTGCCGATGATGGCCATGCCTGGTGCGTGATTTTCACTATCGCTGTAATTGTTTAAAGGTTCGCCACCACCTAACAGGGTACTGACTAAGGTACCCACCTGTCCGACCGGTGCGCCTGCATTGGCAGCTACGCCTTGCAAAACCGGTGCTGTAGCCGGATTAAGTACAGGCGAAATATTAGGCAGCAGGGTTAAGGTCGTTTCGATGGTGGCTACCGGAGCGCTTTTTGCGCTAAATGTCCAGTCCATTAGCACCGTTTTGCTAGTGGTATCGGTATCGGCGGTGTTTTGGTAGGTCAGTTGTTTCAATGCAGCGTTAACCAATGCCTGGCTGGCATTAGTGTTAAAATTCAGCACCAGTGAACCGGCTTTGTTGCTGAAGGTGCCAAGCGTAATATTACCGATATTGATATTGCTGCCGGCTAACCGCAGTGTACCGCTAGGAGCAAAAATATCCTGTGCGTTGGCACCGCCGTGGCGGGCGATAGTTAAGCTGACACCGTTATAATTATCAATCTGTGACAAGCTGGAGCCGCTCAAAGTGATTTGGGCGGAATCCGGCATTAATAGGGTCGGCGCGTTCTGGATTTGATAGCTGATGAGGTGATTGTAATCCGCTGTACCTTCCGGGCCCGCTGCAACGCCGGAATTAACCTGATTGGTTACTGCACTGCTGTCGCCGCCCGAATTGGCATCGCCCCAGGTAATGACTGAGCCATCAGCGCGTACTGCCGCAAAAGCATTGCCGGTTGCATAGAGTTGAGTAACCGGAATACTGCCATTTAACTGGCTGGCAACCGTACTGGTATCACCACCGCTACTGGCGCTACCCCATGCCATAACCGAGCCATTGGCCAATAAAACCGCAAAAGCGCCGGTGGTGGAGGCAATTTGTGTCACGGCGGGAAATGGTGCTGCTAGGGTAGATGGTAAGGTGCTGGGTATATTACCGGTATTACCCCAGCTAACAATTGAGCCATCGCTGCGTAAAGCAATAAAGGCATCACTGGTTGCATAAACCTGTTCTACCGGAATACTGCCGTTTAACTGGGTACTAACCGTGCTGCTGTTGCCACCATCGGTAGTGTTGCCCCAGGTGATCACCGAGCCGTCAGCACGAAGGGCTGCAAAAGCATCCGCTGTCGAAAAAACCTGAATAACCGGTGGCGTACCCGTTAACTGACTACTGACACTGCTATTATTCCCGCCACTCGTACTGTCACCCCAGGTAACAACAGAGCCATCGGCGCGCAGAGCTGCAAAGGCTGTAGCGGTTGAAAAAATTCGGATGACAGGAATGCTAGCAGTTAATTGACTGCTTGCTGTGCCGCCATCTGCAGAGTTACCCCAGGTAACCACACTGCCATCGCTACGTAAGGCAGCAAAAGCATCATTGGTGGAGTAAATTGTCGTAACAGCAATACTGCCGTTTAATTGACTGGCGATATTGCTACTGTCTCCGCCAGCGCCTGACATTCCCCAGGACACCACTGAGCCATCGCTACGCAGTGCGGCAAACGCCGAACCGGTTGAGAATAACTGCATAACCGGCGGATTGCCGGATAATGAATTGCTAACAGCACTACTATCGCCGCCGATGCTCGGATTGCCCCAGGTAATCACTGAGCCATCGTTGCGCAGTGCCGCAAAGGCGCTACCGGTTGAAACTATCTGTAAAACAGGTATCTGACCGGTTAACTGGCCGGCAACGGCACTGCTATCGCCACCAGAAGCTGGATCGCCCCAAGTGACTACCGAGCCATTATTTTTAATAATGGCAAATGCAGATGCGTTTTGATATTCACCGGGGCCGTGGCCAGGGAAAGAAGCCATACGCTGAATCGTGGCAGACAATGTCGGGGCGGCATTATTTGAAGACACGTGATATTCCCTAGCAAAAATATGTATTTTAATATAAATGTCAAGCCATTGTTCAGTAAATGCGCAATTCCCCTGTCACGCTAATCTGTTAGCCGCCGTATCGTCAACTCGGCACGTTGCTCAATAATTTTGATGATTTGTTCAACCACATCATGGTTGGCAAATCCTTTGTCTGTGGTCGCTTGCAGCTTGCGGGCTGTCAATGGTAGGTTGACGGCAACTTACATGGTACTTCCTTGAGCTGTAAGGTCGTTAAGGATAGGAAGCCTTGATTATAACGAAGCAAAAAGGAATGGTGGAAACTTAATCATAGCAATGGTCTGCTTGTGGTCTATTGGTTGAACCGCAATGGCTCGGGCTATTGGGAAGTTGACTGTCTAGCCGTCCCAACTAGCCCCACGTTACCGCTGTAATTTGATGACCGGGAGTGGTAACTTTTTAACGCTGTTTGACAGTCTAGTTGCACCTCTGCCAATTGGCGTTCAGCGTTATGAGAAGTTGAGTTTACCCGGATATATCTAATGTGTTTGTCTTTCATGATTTTGCCCAGCCATGTGTAAAGTCTCAAAATAAGCTTATTATTTGTAAATAAAATGTAAAATTAACCCTGAATCCGTGTTCCTTTCGGTTTAAGTGAGGGCAGTCGCGTTTCAGACGCGTTTTTTAAAAAAATCTACCACCAATCGAAATTTAACTGCCGTTCATCAAGCCCTCAGTCGCAAAAATCAATCGTTTCCATGGTATTGCCGGCATCGCCAGATGAAAAACCTGACGCCAAGACAAGCAATCTTCTTCTCTACCCGGAGAATCAGCTCGTAACCAGCATCTCAGCTTTCGCGCCGCTTATCCTGATGCAAAGCCAGGCTGCACCACCAATCGCTCTTGTAAATAAGCGAATACTTTTGCCACGGGTGAGGCGCACCCTAAGTCCAGCCACCATTGCCGGGCTTTGTGGATCACCTGGGCTGCTCGATACATGACTTCTTGCAGCACCGTTCGTAACCGCCGTCGTTTTGCCGGATGACGTATTGGCGCCAAGTCGCCAGTCAAGCCCAGTTGACCAATCAGTCGCAAGCAATTATAGGCAAACATACCCATTCTCAATAGACAGTCGTTGGTCTCAAACTTTCCAGATGGTAAGCGTTCCATATCCAGGTCAGTTTTGAATTCCGAATGAAATTGTTCATGGGTGCCGTGGTCGCGGTAGCGTTCAATGACGGTTTCTTCGGGTTCCTCCAGACTCGTCCACCAGCCTTCCAGTTGAATGTCCGGCAGTAATAGCATCTGGCCGTGCTTATTGCTCGTGCGTTCAATGATCCGCACGACCAGTCTGAAGGGGCGAGTCTGTTTTTTCCAAGCACGTTCCACCGTCAGTGTCATTAACGCTTCCCGTTTACCGGGGCGTTTTTCAACAAAGGCGCCGGCCGCTTCCGCTTTTTCTAACCAGGATGTCTTATCTTGCCGTCTTGGATTCCACTTGATCAAGTATTCAAAGCGCCTGTTCATGGCTGCCCAGCGTTCTTTCTCAGCCGCAACCGTAAATAACAGTTTGGCGCTATCAAACCCTGAGTCTTTGCGTAATAACAACGGCAAACCCGGTGCAACCAAGCGCTCAACTCGAGGAAACAGCCTTTCTAGAAAATAATCAATCTCCAGCGATGAATGCCAGCGGCCTGGACGCAGTTCCAATCCTATACACCAGCCTTCATTGCCCAAATAAGCCGCGACAGGCGTATAGCCATCCACTCCCTGATAGGTTCGACTCACCTCTTCCTTCTTGGTACCGCTCTGATCCATGACGAAGGTGTCCATGTCCAGACAGACGTAGCCTTTATGCGGCGTAATTGGGGCTTCTGTTCGTTCGATGAGTCGTATCGATAGATCATCCACCGGCTCCAGCAGGCTGCCGCTGACACGATCAAGACGTTGCCGCAGCCACACGCTGCCGGGAACCTTACGTACATCCAATGCCTTCTTGAAAAAACGATCTTCACGAAACGGCTCAACAGCCTCGAAGTCGCTTTTGCCTATACTTAAAAGGCCAACAGTGGTTTTGACTAAATCCGAGGTTTTGATACCCTGTGAAACAGGTATTCTACCGTCCACCATCACTTCGACATTGACCGCTTCCAGGCACTGGCCGATCAAGGATAGTCCGGCATAGGAGGTAAGTTCCTTTTTGGATTCTTTAAGCTTAAAACGTGCCATAATCAAAACGGGTGACTATAGAAAAACTATATTATACCTTTTTTATCATTGACTTATGACTATTTATAAAAAAAACGAACACGGATTCAGGTTAACTTTTATTTGCGTTGCAAAATGCGGGTTTGCGCGGGTGGCGGGTAGTGTAAAATAATGTATACTTTATTGACATTTGTTAGAATTCGACGGCGCGTAAGAATTCCTTCCCGTAAGAACTTAATCCCTTATCTATGGAACCTATTTGAGACAAAATTTTACATTCTTCGAGGTTGTCTAATGAGATTTTGACTTCATCGAACCCAACACCTAAATGTTGAGCTAGTTTCCCGGCTTCACTTCCCACCTGAAAAGTATTGTGCGGATTTAGTTTGATTTCTAACAATACCCGAACATCTAAGGGGTCGAGTTTTTTTGCTGTCTCAATAAAAGCAAGTCTAAAACGTTTTGATTTTTCTAGATGCATTGAAGCTGCAAGCAATCTAGCCCATAAGTCTTGAAGCTCTTCGCGGCTTTCATCTACGGCTTCGGTAAAAATAGGAAGCGCCAATTTTAAACATGGTGTTTCAGGCTGCTGTATACCCAGATGATGCTTCGCATCATCCCAAAGCTTTTGAAGTCGTGTAGCCCTATAAATTTTTATTTTATCCCCAATTAGTCCAACCAAATCTTTAGGTAGGTCGCCTAAAATTTCCGTCAAATAACCGCCGCCATCTCGAACTGCGCCGACAATTTCCTTGATTGCTTCTGATTGCGCATCTGAAATAGGGATAATGCTATTTTCTTCGCTCATGACTTTTTATTGGTTTTGTATTGCCGTTTACCCTGATTTTTTAGCATCAATTGGAACGTGAGTGGAACTTGACTATTTTACAAGAATCCAAGGTCAACATAACTATTTGATTTAAATGGTGCCGGAGATAGGAATCGAACCTACGACCTTCGCGTTACGAGTGCGCTGCTCTACCGACTGAGCTACACCGGCTTATTTGTAGATGTGTTCGGGGTCTTTTAATACGGGTTCCGTGGTTTGCCATTCACCGTCTGTCAAACTGCGGTAAAAGCAGCTATGGCGACCGGTGTGGCAGGCGATGCCACCATGTTGATCTATTTTTAACAGAATGACATCCGCATCGCAATCCAGTTGGATATCGATAATTTTTTGTTTATGTCCGGATTCTTCACCCTTGCGCCACAGGCGCTGCCGGGAACGTGACCAGTATACCGCAAAGCCTTCGCTGACGCTAAGCGCCAAGGATTCGGGATTCATCCAGGCAAACATCACCACCCGGCCAGTATCATACTGCTGGGCGATGACCGGCACCAGGCCATCTGCTGTCCATTGTATTTCCGCCAGCCAGTCCTTGCTCATAAACGCACCTCTATGCCTTTGGCCTGCATATGCAGTTTAGCTTGTTCGATGGTGTATTCGGCAAAGTGAAAGATACTGGCAGCCAGCACGGCATCGGCTTTGCCCAGCAAAATGCCATCTGCCAAATGATCCAGATTGCCGACGCCGCCGGATGCGATGACCGGTATCGACACCGCTTCGCTGATGGCACGGGTCAGGGCCAGATCAAAACCGGATTTGGTGCCGTCTCTATCCATGCTGGTCAGTAAAATTTCCCCAGCACCGTAAACGCGCATTTTTTCAGCCCAATCTACGGCATTAATGCCGGTAGGTTTACGGCCACCGTGGGTAAAAATTTCCCAGCGCTCAGGCTCGCCGGCAGCGCTGACTTTTTTGGCATCTATGGCCACTACTATGCATTGAGAGCCGAATTTTTCGGCGGCCAGTTTGACAAATTCGGGATTAAATACGGCTGCGCTATTAATACCGACCTTATCGGCACCGGCATTTAACATGCGCCGGATGTCCTCAAGTGTGCGAATGCCGCCACCAACGGTCAGCGGAATAAATACCTCGCTGGCCACTTGTTCCACCACATGAACGATGGTGTCGCGGTTGTCGTGAGTGGCGGTAATATCCAGAAAAGTGATTTCGTCTGCGCCTTCCCGGTCATACCGGCGGGCAATTTCCACCGGGTCGCCGGCATCGCGAATATCGACGAATTTAACGCCTTTGACTACTCTGCCGTTATCGACATCCAGACAGGGGATAATGCGTTTTGCCAGGCTCATGATTTATCCGAACGATTCGGCCAGTTTTTCGGCTTCGGCAAAATCCAGGGTGCCTTCATAAATAGCTCGTCCGGTGATGGCACCAATAATGCCATCGTGGGCTACTTCACCCAGGGCTTTAATGTCATCCAGATTGGTGATGCCGCCGGAAGCGATCACCGGTATATGGATAGCTCTGGCCAGTTTGGCGGTGGCTTCCACATTGACACCCTGCATCATGCCGTCGCGGGAAATATCAGTATAAATAATGGCCGCCACACCGTTGGCTTCAAATTTTTGGGCCAGATCAATCACATCGTGGCGGGACAGTTTAGACCAGCCGTCTATCGCTACTTTGCCGTCTCGGGCATCCAGGCCTATGATGATATGGCCGGGAAATTCGATGGATACATCCCGGACAAAATGAGGTTCACTCACTGCTTTGGTGCCGATAATCACATATTGCACACCGGCTTCCAGATAGGCTTGTATGGTATCTTCATCGCGAATGCCGCCACCGATTTGTACCGGTATGTCTGGATAGGCCTGGACAATCGCGTGAATCACTTCCGCGTTTTTGGGCTTGCCGGCAAATGCGCCGTCCAGATCAACCAGATGCAAGCGTTTGGCGCCGGCACTAACCCAGCGACCAGCCACTGCGACTGGATCGTCGGAAAATACCGTATCGTCTTCCATGCGGCCTTGACGCAAGCGTACACATTTCCCTTCTTTCAAATCAATTGCAGGTATCAGCAACATATCTCAATCTCAATGGTTAACACATCATTTATTGCAAGCCGGTCTGGCTTTGGGGGTTAAAAACGGCCATTCCAATGTAAAAAGTTTTTTAGCAATTGCAGGCCGACGGTCTGACTTTTTTCCGGATGAAATTGCACGGCAAAGATCTGATTTTTGGCCAATGCACAGGTAAATGGCTGTGGATAATCGCTGCTGGCAATACTTTCTTCAATATGATCGGGCACGGCATAATAACTATGCACAAAATAGAAGCGGCTATTTTGCGGAATATTATCCCAAAGCGGATGCGCTTGTTGCTTAACCTGATTCCAGCCCATGTGTGGGATTTTTAAGGTATTGCCGTCTTTATCGGTCAAATGTTCGCTAAAGCGACGCACATGACCTTCAAAGACGTTAAGGCAAGGAATATTGCCGCCTTCTTCACTGTCACTCAGCAAAGCCTGCATACCTAAACAGATGCCCAATAGTGGCTTGCTGGCGGCTGCTTCGCGGATAACATCAGCCAGACCGGTATCATGCAAAGCTTGCATACAGTCGCGCATGGCTCCCACACCGGGAAACACCACACGATCAGCGGCATTAATAACTTGAGGATCGGCGCTGATCTGCACATTGACCCCGGCATCGGCATGTTGCAGAGCTTTGGCAATGGAATGCAGATTACCCATTCCGTAATCGATGACGGCAACTGAAGACATAAAGACTAGATGATTAGGGTCAGAGTTTCAGAATTGGCAATGAAAGAATTAAAGACTGCCTTTGGTGGAAGGGATAATGTCAGTCATGCGGCTGTCCAGACTGATTGCCATGCGCACTGCACGGCCAAAGGCTTTGAATATTGTTTCGGCGATATGGTGGGCGTTGCCGGCTTTCAGATTATCGATATGCAGGCTTACGCCGGCATGATTGACAAAGCCTTGAAAGAACTCGCGAAACAAATCCACGTCAAAGCTGCCGATTACAGCTCTGGGAAACTCTACCTGATAAAACAGGCCAGGACGACCGGAAAAATCCACCACAACCCGTGATAAGGATTCATCCAATGGTACATAAGCATGGCCATAACGGTAAATGCCTTTTTTGTCGCCGAGGGCTTTGGCAAAAGCTTGGCCCAGGGTAATACCAATATCTTCGACACTGTGATGGGCGTCGATTTGTAAATCGCCGTCGGCAATAATCTGCAAATCAATCAGGCCATGTCTGGCAACCTGATCCACCATGTGGTCCAGAAACGGGATACCGGTGGTAAACGATGCGGTGCCGTTACCATCCAGATTGATGTCAATTTTAATCCGGGTTTCGAGCGTGTTACGCTCAACCTGGGCGATGCGTGGGTTCATAGCTGCTATGCGTACCTAATAAGCTGGCTAGTTTACGTTATTGTGACGATCAAGCCAAACTCTTGCTGGCAATTTCGTAGACATCCTTGGAAAGATGCGCATAGCTAACAATACGCTGTAATTGTTGTTTCATCAAGATTTGGCGTTCTTCATCATAACGC
The DNA here is from genome assembly GCF_018734325.1 of Methylomonas paludis. Classification (NCBI taxonomy): domain Bacteria; kingdom Pseudomonadati; phylum Pseudomonadota; class Gammaproteobacteria; order Methylococcales; family Methylococcaceae; genus Methylomonas; species Methylomonas paludis. The sequence continues at coordinate 3,663,947 of NZ_CP073754.1, forward strand.
CGCCATTGGGCCAGACCGGTCACCATGCGCGAAGCGATTTGTGGATTGAGGTCGTTCAGCACTAAAACCTGATCGGCCAGGAACGCATAACCCTCGCCGTTTTTAGCGTGGAAGTTGACTGGGTTGGACTGGCTGAAGGCACCGATCAAGGCTCTGACCCGGTTTGGTGTTTTTATGTCAAAGGCATGGTGACGCATCAAACTTTGCACAGTGGCGAAAGTATTGGGCATACTGCTGGTGGCCTGCAAGGCAAACCATTTGTCTATCACCAGAGCTTCACGGCGCCATTGATGGTAAAAACTATCCAGGCTGCGGGCTTTGGCTGGATGTCGGCTATTGGCAATGGTAGCCAGGGCCGCCATCTGGTCGGTCATATTACCGGCGCTGTAAAACTGGCGTTCGGCTAATTCATAGTTTTCCGGGGTTTCCAGGGAAATTAAATAGTTTAAGCAGATGTTTTTCAAGCGGCGTCTGCCGATGGCATCCGCCTGGAAGTTGCCGGATTCATCACGATGATACAAGGTATACAATCGCTGGAATTCAGTTTGCAATTGCTTAGCCAGACTGATTCGGACAAATTCACGCGCTTCATGGATGGCATCAACATCGATAACTTCCATCAGACCGGCCAGATAGCTTTCTTCGGGTAAGCTTAACAGCATGGCCTGATAGGATAAGTCGCTGAATTTATCCTGCAAAATATTGCGCCAGGCATCGACCAGTAACGGGGTTAATTGCAAGGCTTGCTGGTTTTGCAGATTCTTGATTAGCTCAAAGATGACTTTTATCGCCAATTGTTGACCAGCTTCCCAGCGGTTAAAAGTGTCGCTGTCGTGGCGTAACAGAAAAGCCAGATCTTCCAGGCTGCGTTCCATTTTTAGAATGACCGGAGCCGAGAAGCCTCTTAACAAGGACACTACCGGTGCTTGTGCTAAATTGGCAAAACTAAAAGTCTGTTCCGCCGCCGTGACATGCAAAGTGATTTCATTGCTGGATTGCTGATTAAACCAAATCGGGGCAGCTGAGCCATCGTCAGACAGCAGGCCTAGTTTCACCGGGATGTGAAATGGCGCTTTCTGGGCTTGGCCGGGAGTGGCCGGACAGCTTTGCTTAATGGTTAAATGCAGTTGCTGGTTTGCCGCATCGTAATGCTCAGTGACATCCAGTACCGGTGTGCCGGCTTGAGAATACCACAGCCAGAATTGGCTGAAATCAGCCTGATTGGCTGTTTCCAGTGCATTGACAAAATCTTCGCAGGTGACGGCCTGACCGTCATGCCGGGCAAAATATAAATCACAACCTTTGCGGAAACCCTCTGGTCCCAGCAGGGTATGCAGCATTCGCACCACTTCTGCACCTTTTTCATAGACGGTTAAAGTGTAGAAATTATTAATTTCAATATAGGCTTCAGGGCGAACCGGGTGAGCTAATGGGCCGGCATCTTCGGCAAATTGCCGGGTGCGCAAGGCATTGACGTCGGCGATCCTTTTAACGGCTTTAGAACTGCGGTCAGCGCTGAACTGTTGGTCACGAAATACGGTAAAGCCTTCTTTTAAACTTAATTGAAACCAGTCCCGGCAAGTAATCCGGTTGCCGGTCCAGTTATGAAAATATTCATGACCTATCACGCCTTCAATATATTCATAATCACTGTCTGTGGCGGTATCTGGTCTGGCCAGCACAAATTTGGTGTTGAAAATATTCAGACCTTTGTTTTCCATGGCCCCCATATTGAAATGGTCAACTGCGACGATCATGTACAAATCCAGATCGTATTCCAGGCCATAGGTTTCTTCATCCCAGCGCATGGCGTTTTTAAGCGATTGCATGGCATGGGCGCATTTATCGACATTATGCGACTCAACGAAAATCTGTAATTCAATGCGGCGGCCGCTGTGGGTGACAAATTCATCGCTCACGGCTTCCAGCTGTCCCGCCACCAGTGCAAACAGATAGCTGGGTTTGGCAAAAGGATCTTCCCAGGTCACCCAGTGACGGTTTTGATCAATATCACCGCCAGCAATTTTATTACCGTTGGACAGTAATACCGGATATTTGTCTTTAGCGGCGCTAAGGGTGACCTTATAGCGGCTCATTACGTCCGGTCTGTCCAGAAACCAGGTGATTTTTCGAAAGCCTTGGGCCTCGCATTGGGTACACAGCATCTGGCTGGATAAATAGAGGCCTTCCAGAGCGGTATTGGCGGCTGGGCTGATGCTGTTTTCAATTTTCAACTGAAACGCTCTGTCTTGCGGCACCTTATGGATAAGTAGGCTCTCTTTGTCCAGGGTGTACTCGTCTTCATCCAGACTAACCCCGTCAATTGCCAGACTGATCAACTGTAATTCTTCCCCCATCAAGCTTAAAGCCAGATTTTGGTGTTTGCTTTGCGGATTGCGCTGCAAGCTTAAGCTGGAGCGGACGATAGTCAGCTGTTCATCAAGATCGAAGTTAAGTTCAACCGTTTCGATCAGGTATTCCGGTGGGGTATAGTCTTTCAGGTAAACAGTTTGCGGGGAAGCATCGCGCATCAGTATCAGCTCTTGTTACAAATTTCAGATTGGGTTAATAATTACGCAGGGCATGACCTGCCAGCTATTTTTATATCAGCTAAATAATTACTTGGATTATGGCAAACTATCAGTTGCTTACAGCCATGTATTATCGCAGCAATTTTGATAATTTACATCCAGCGCCATGCTAGCAATATACCAAGTACCGGCAATTTAGCAAGCCGGCTGGCTTTGCAGGTATTTGCAGGCTTATTTCTAAGGTTTGCCAGGTTTACTGATCCAGATCAACAAACCCCATGCGCTTAAAAAGGCCAAGCCACCAAAAGGTGTGATCATACCCAGCCAATGTATCTCAAAAATGGCCAATAAATACAGGCTGCCGGAAAACAACACAATACCGACTATCAGCAAAATGGCGACCAAGTTTAATAGTTTATGCGGTGGCAGTAAGGCGATTAGGGCCAGCAGCAGACTGTGCCACATATGATAATTGACGGCGGTTTTGTAGATATCTACACCATGTTCACTGAGTAGGGGTTTTAAAGCGTGGGCACCAAACGCTCCCATTGCAACAGCCAGAAAACCGCTTACGGCGGCCGGAAATAAAAAGCGCTTGTCCATTATTTTTCCAGTAAACGCGGCATGAGTTGTACCAGATTACAAGGCCGGGTGCGGTAATCCAGCTGGTCTTTTATCAGGCTGTCCCAAGCCGTTCGGCAGGCATTGGTAGAGCCCGGCACACAAAAAATATAAGTGGCGTTGGCAACGCCAGCCAGGGCCCGAGATTGTAAAGTCGAACTTTTAATATCCTGATAGGAAATCATTCTAAACACTTCGCCAAAACCTTCCAGCACTTTGTCCAGCAAAGGTAAAACAGCCTCAGGCGTGCCGTCCCGGCCGGTCACACCGGTACCGCCTGTGGTAATAACAGCATTGACTGCTACATCCGCTATCCAGCGACTCAGCACGGCACGGATTTGATAAATATCATCAGTGACTATGGTTTTCTCAAATAAGTGGTGACCGGCCTGAGTTAATGCCGTCACCAGGGCCTGCCCGGAGCTATCGTTCTCTGCAGTGCGAGTGTCGGAAATGGTTAATACCGCAATATCTAAAGGGATAAATTGCCGTTCTGCATTCACGATACGAGTCTCCTCATTAAGCGGTGGGTATAAATGGGTGCAAATTCAAGCATCGTCATATTAACGTCATTTGGAATGGCTTAAATGCCTATTGTAATGTTCTCTAACCTCTGCTGAATAATCTTAATTCTTATTATGCCCTCCGAAAAATTTCGTTTTGAAAAAATAGCCAGTCCACTGGCTTTATTTTTGTTGCTGTTTACTTGTTATGAGGTGTTGCAACCTTTTCTGATCGATCTGCTGTGGGCGGCGATTTTGTGTTTTGTCACTTGGCCGCTTTATTCCCGGTTGCGGGCCTGGGATTTAAGTCCGAATCTGGCGGCAAGCTGCATGGTGTTGCCGATCAGTATTTTATTGTTGCTGCCGATTGCCGCTGCTGCATTTTCTTTTACCGAAGATATCAATCAATTATTACATTGGCTGAATCAAAGCGCCCATGTTTGGCCGGCTCCACCGGTCTGGTTGGAAAAATTGCCGGTTGTTGGTAATCAGCTTGGTGGCGCTTGGCGCAAATTTGGTGAGGATTCTGAGCATTTGGTCAATTTGGGTCGTCAATATGCCTTAACCGGCACTAGTTGGTTGTTGCAACAAAGTGTCAAGCTGGGTGCCGAGATGATGCATTTGTTTTTGAGCGTGCTGGTATTGTATTTTTTCTACCGGGATGGTGAACATGTGGCGCAGCATGTGGTTATGGTGATACAGCGTCTGGCCGGGGAAAACACGCAGCGCATTCTGCATATTGTCCGCTCCAGTTTGCGCGCAGTGGTTTACGGCATTCTGGGTACGGCCCTGGCGCAGGCCCTTGCATCAATTTTGGGTTTGGTGATTGCCGGCGTGCCCTACGCCTTTGTTTTAGGCGTATTTGCTTTCTTTTTAATGATTATTCCCACTGCGGGAACGCTGGTCTGGCTGCCGGTGGCATTATGGATGCTGACCGATGGTGAAATTGGCTGGGCGATTTTTATCACGCTGTGGTTTTCGCTGTTTGTCGGTACGATAGACAATTGGCTGCGGCCCATTCTGATCAGTCGCGAAGTAGAACTGCCGTTCGTGCTGATTGTCATCGGCATTTTTGGCGGCTTGTTCGAATTTGGTTTTATTGGCGTGTTTATCGGTCCTACCCTGTTGGCAACCATGTATTCCCTGGTGCTGGATTGGTTGATTCGTAAAGAGCAGGAGCCGCTGGTGGAACTGGAGAGCGGGCATTAACGCCCACTCTCCACTCACTTATAAACGGTTACTCAGGTAATGACAGTGGGTTCAGTTCTGCCGCTACGTTGTTTAAGCTGGCTGAGTTGTTCGGCAATTTCGATCAGTTCAGCCAAGGCAATTTGGGCGTCCTCAGCGTGATTTTTGGCGTCACGTTCATATTTTTCCAGATAAATACGCACCGTGGCACCTATCGTACCAGTGCCCGACAAACGGAACACAATCCGGGAGCCATCGCTAAAGCCAATGCGAATGCCCTGATGGTTGCTGACGCTGTGATCGACCGGGTCGGTATAGCTGAATTCATCAGCAAATTTCACTGTATAGCTACCCAGCGTTTTACCGGGCAAGCTGTCCAATTGCTCACGTAAGTGATCAACCACACCATTGGCAATATCACTATCGACAGCCTCATAGTCATGGCGGCAGTAAATATCGCGGCCAAACTTTTGCCAATGTTCAGTGACGATATCGGCAACCGACTGGCGTTTACGGGCCAGCAGATTCAACCAGAACAGCACCGCCCATAAGCCGTCTTTTTCGCGGACATGATTAGAGCCCGAACCAAAACTTTCTTCACCGCACAGGGTAATTTTGCCGGCATCCAGCAGATTGCCGAAAAACTTCCAGCCGGTCGGTGTTTCATAGCAAGGCAGATTGAGTGCGTTGGCAACTCGATCGACCGCCTGACTGGTAGGCATGGAGCGAGCCACACCGCTGATACCTTTGGCATAAGCCGGAATCAGTCGGGCATTGGCCGCCATAATCGCCAGACTATCGCTGGGCGTGACAAACACATGTGCACCCATAATCATGTTGCGGTCACCATCACCATCCGAGGCAGCGCCAAATACCGGAGGATTTGCACCCAGCATGATTTCGGTCAATTCGTGGGCATGTACCATATTGGGATCGGGGTGACCGCCGCCAAAATCTTCCAGTGGTACAGCGTTAAATACTGAACCTGGAGCTGCACCTAACACTTCCTCCAGGATATGGGTGGCATAAGGGCCGGTGATGGCGTGCATGGCATCAAAGCGCAGCGTAATCAGGCCGGCAGCTATGCTTTGCTTGATCAGGTCGAAATCGAAAATTTCTGCCATCAGCTGCGCATAATCGGCCACTGGATCTATCACCCGGATTTTTAATTCACCAATTTGAGTTTCGCCTACAGAGTCCAGATCAATGTCGTCAAACTCAGCTATGACATAATTGCTGATGGTTGTAGTATGTTCATACAGGGCATCAGTAAATTTTTCGGGTGCCGGGCCGCCGTTGCTGACATTGTATTTTATGCCGAAATCTTCATCCGGGCCGCCGGGATTGTGGCTGGCAGACAGGACTATGCCGCCGAATGCTTGGTACTTACGTATGATATTTGAGGCCGCTGGAGTGGACAGCAGGCCACCCTGGCCGATGATCAATTCACCAAAGCCACTGGCGGCAGCCATTTTAATAATGATTTGAATGGCCTGACGGTTATAATAGCGACCATCGCCACCCAGTACTAGTGTTTTCCCCTGAAAATCAACTAGACTGTTGAAGATGGATTGGACAAAATTCTCCAGATATTTCGGTTGTTGAAATACTTTAACTTTTTTGCGTAAACCCGATGTGCCTGGTTTTTGTCCTTCATACGCTGTGGTGGCATAGGTTTTTGTTTGCATGTTTAACCCTTAGTGCGACAATTGGAAACGGATAAATTACACCAAATTTTTATTTAATTATAGATTGTCTATGGCTCGAAACAAATTGTTAAGCATTTTGCTGTTATGTTTTTGCCAGATGCCAAGTCTGAGTATGGCCGATCAGGATGTCTGGTTGCTGGTTGATACTGTAAATTTAAATATGGAAATCAAAAAAGGTGAAAAAACTATCGCTGTTCTGAAAAATATAGCGATAGGTAGGAATGGAGCCGGGGAAAAACTGCATCGTGGTGATGACATTACGCCATTGGGTAACTTCCGTATTGGCTGGATTAATGAGAAAAGTCCCTTTCGTAAATTTTACGGTTTAACCTATCCCAGTATTGAGCATGCTGACAGCGCGCTTAAGGCCGGTAAAATAGATCTGGATACTTATGAGTCTATTGCCAGAGCTCATATCAACGGGCAAGTCCCGCCGCAATATACTGATTTAGGTGGGCAAATTGGCATACATGGCTTAGGAAGCGGCAATCTGGGCATCCATCAATCCATGAATTGGACGCATGGATGTATCGCACTGACTAACGATCAAATTGATCAGCTTAGCCAGTGGATAGAGAAAGGAACACTGGTAACAGTGAAATAATGTTGGTAAAAACCAAAAAAATGTTGGACAATTGACAATGTCTTTTTCATTAAAATTTTTTGAAACCATAAATCAAGGGGAAAACCATGATGAAAGCTATTAAATTATCAGCAGTTGTTGCAATTGCAGCATTGGCTACCGGTTGCGCAAGCACTTCAGATCTGGAGTCTTTAGACGCAAGAGTTAGCACACTGGAAGGTAAAGTTTCTTCTGCTGCTGCTGATGCTGCATCTGCTAAAGCTGCTGCCGCTGAAGCTTCTGCTAAAGCTGCTGCTGCTGAAGCTGCTGCAAACCGTGCTGCTCAATATGCACAAGACACCAACAGCAAATTGGATCGTCTGTTCAAAAAATCACAACACAAATAAGCTCTGCTTGTTTTGTTGATTTAAAAAGCTCGTGAGTCGTTTCGGCTCACGGGCTTTTTTTGTGGGCTAAAGGATTTATTTGAGCCGATTAAAGCAAGGGCCTGCATATACAGACCCTTGTAGCTGTGTTAAAGCTTATTTAGGCGCTACAGCTGCGATATTGCTGGTAGGGCGCTGATAAAGTGCTATCGGTGTTCCTGATTGTTTTTCCAGGGCCGCTTTTAGGATAGAGCCTTTAATGACCGGCATCTTGCCGCCATTGGCGCGTTCGATAATATCCAGTGCACTGTGTAAACGCTGTTCGAAACTGGTAGGTGTTTCCTCCATCTCTGGATAGGCTTCCAGATATAAAGTGTCGTGATACCAGCCAACCTTGATGGGCTGATTGACAATATTGACCTGGGTGCCGACTTTTACCATAGGGAAAAACTGTTCAATATCGGCCGGATACATCCGAATACAGCCGTGACTCACCCTCATGCCTACGCCATTAACTTTATTGGTGCTATGTATCAAATAGCCTGGAATACCCAACCTGAAGGCAAACAAACCCAATGGATTGTCCGGCCCTGGCGGATAGTAGGGATCCAGAACATCACCGTCAGCCAAATGCTCAGCAATAATCGATGGCGGCGGAGACCAGGAGGGATTTTCGGTTTTACCCTGAATTTGGGTTTTACCCATAGGCGTTTTCCAATCCACCCGGCCTATGCCTATTGCATAGGTCACTACACGGGTGGCATCTGGATAAAAATAGATACGCATTTCCGGTAAATTGATAACGATGCCTTGTCTAGGCGCATCCGGCAGTAAAAAGCTGTTGGGGATTTTTACCTTGGTGCCTGCCCCTGGCAGCCAGCGATCCACGGTGGGATTGGCCAGCACAATCTCGTCCTGACCCAGCCTAAAGTTAACGGCAATGTCAATCAGCGTGTCTTCATGGGTAGCGGCCACATACTTGGCGTCTTGAGGTGGGTTGCCAATCAAACTGTCTCCGGCTCTATCTGGAGTGGGTAATGTTAATGCTGTAGCAGCGCTGGAAACAGACAGCAGCAAGCTGAAAATTAATCTGGCTTTCATCAGGCCTGACCCTCAGTAGTAAATAACTCAAGCAAACGCGGAAAAAAGTTGGCTAATTCCGCAGTCATAATCGAAAAATCGGCATCAAACTGTTCAATTTCATCATAGGTTTCAATTTCAGCCGCCTGCTCCTGAATCAAATCCAGAAACTTCAGGCGTTTAACCGCTAATTGTTCATCCAAGACAAAAGCTAAGCGATCTGCCCAACTAAGCGCCAGTTTAATCACCTGTTTACCGCTATCCAGATGATTTTTGATTTCCGGCAGGCTCAGGTCATGATGCTTGCAGCGGATAATGGCGGCTTCTTCGGTTTGAGAACGTAATTCGCATTCATCCTCAATTATAATGTCTTTAGGTGCCGTGTGATTTAACAGCCAGTCTGTCATCACTAGGCTGGGTTTTAGTCCAGTGGCATAGGGAGTTACTGGTAAAGAGCCTAGTGATTGGCGAAGCAGGGTCAGCAAGTCTTCGGCTTTTTTAGGAGATGCGGCATCTACGACCAGCCAGCCATTCTGACTGTCGATATAAGCATAAGTTTTGCGTGAAAAAGAAAAAGCTCTGGGCAATAATTCGAAAATCAGTTCATCTTTGACTCGACTACGCTCTTTTTGCGGCAATTTTCGGGCTTCAAGCGCCTCAATTTCCTCAATTTTCTCCTGCAACATTTCGTTAATCACTGAAGCAGGCACCACTTTTTCTTCCTTTTTGGCGCAAACCATCATAAACCCATTGCTGGTATGCACCAGCGTTTCTGTCGCTTTGCCTAACGGTGTAGTCCAGCCGAAACTGAATTCGTCATGCGCGCCACAGCTCCGAAAAGCCTGTTGCTGCAAGTGCTTTGCCAACTCATCGGCAGCCAGCGTAAAAGGCTCGGAAAAACGGTAAACGGCAAGATTTTTAAACCACATGTCAGAACTCTACTTAAAACCGGGTATTATCGCAAATTTGCCAAGTGCTGAGGAACCCACATGACAGGTATTATGCCAAATCAGCCCATTATGCTGATTTGGCGGTGGAGCTGTGCTAAATTGCGGTTCTAAAAGTCGTCAGCTTAATGCTCTGTGGTATCATGCAAACCCTTTAGATGCCAATGTTTGACCAACG